>JAJEFL010000110.1:0-16431 GCA_022820435.1 Rhodothermales bacterium | reverse complement strand
CATTGGACATTTTGTCAAAAAACGTACTTTAAAAAGGCAAACGGAGGGCCGCAGGGCCGAACATCGAACCCGAAAAAAGAGAATGAGGGGGGAATTCTGACCTGAAATCAGTAAATTTTCAGGTCAAATTGTGAAGATGGGTGAAGGGATATTTGGACTACTCCAACGAAGCGCCTGCATATACGATGTAGAGAATCCTTGAGCCGCAGCATGAAGGGATGCACAACGCCCTGATACTGGAATTTGGATGTGACGAATAAAATGCAATATCTTAGAAAAATAAGCCCCCTTTATGATCATGGCAATCCGCTGGAACGAGTACCAACGAATTCGTGAGTACGAGAATTTTGATATTTTTCAACGCCGAGGCGAGGGGTTTCCCAGTTCGCTTTCCGGGGGAATCGATCAGATAATCGGGGCGAGGAAGGCACCGCGGACAGTCCCAAGGATGTGAATATTCTCATTGACGAGTACTGGTCAAAGCATATTGGGCTTGGCCCGGTGTCCGGTTACCGGCGCGTCAAGCAGCCTCCACCGGAGGAAATTTATCGGGATGTCGTCATTGGCAAATTTCTGTTCCGGGAGGAAGCGGTCCACTTGAAAAAATTTATGGCGATTGTTCGCCCGGATATCGAAAAAAAGGACAACGCAAAACTGCGATTGGAATTTTTTGACCGGCAGGTGATGTTGGAGGGAGATTCGGTGAGCGAGTTGCGGAGGCTCATTGATGAGGTGATAGATCAGCTGCCCGCGAAGTATCGCAAGCTATTTCCGGACAAGTAATGTACCGGCGGCTGGATCCGTGTCTATGGAAAATCTCAGAGATGCTGGTGCTGATATTGCGTGGGCAGGATTGTAAGGGGAATGCGATTCCTTTTACAAGAGGGCAGGGGAAACCTCCTCTTGTCCAGATCTTTCCAAATAGCAAAGTTTCGTCGCTGTTTGCAAAGTGTGTCGGGCTATATCGCCTTGCGAAGGGGAAAATTCCCCATAATCCCGCACACCATGCCCGCCGCCATGAACCGGCAGCCGTTCCGTACCGGTGCAACTGCCGCCCTGACCAGGCATCTTGACCGGGAGGGCCGGATTTGAGCAGCACATTGGCCTGCACAATACCGTCTGAATATACATGTGACGGCAAAAATCCGTTTACTGCGCTGGACGTTTTGTAGCTGCAATGGAACAGGTCGTGTGCACTGAATTACCTTGAAAAGAGGAAATGAGATCATTCAAGAAACCTGACGGAACAGAGATCGCCGGTTCTGCACAGTGTCCAGTGCTTTGCCTGCGAAGGTGGCCGGCCGCATTCGCCGTATCGGTACGTCCCGTCCATGCCTCGGCAAATCCCCCCGAACGGATCCCTCTCCCAGGATGCTGCGATTGACGGCATGGCGATCATGGACATGTCCATGCTATACCTGATCCCCTCCGGAAGAAGACGGGCCTTACGATTAAAACCAGACCAACCCGATTAATATTCGCCGTGTGTTCATGAACACTGCACGAATCAGCATCCCGGATCAATGCGCACGCTCCTTGGAAAAGACCTCCTTAAGCAGATGCCCGGTGTAAGTATCCTGACGACTCATCGCCTCGGGAGTCCCGGCAAAAAGGATATGCCCCCCATCCTCTCCTCCCTCCGGGCCCATATCCACAATATAGTCTGCAACCTTGATCACATCCGGGTTATGCTCAATCACAAGGACCGTGTTGCCCCGGTCAACCAACTTCTGTAATACATCCAGCAGCATGCGAATATCCTCAAAGTGCAGTCCCGTCGTCGGCTCGTCAAACAGATAGAGCGTGTTCCCGCGTCCGATACGCGAAAGCTCTTTGGCCAGCTTTACCCGCTGCGCCTCCCCGCCGGAAATCGTCGTCGACGGCTGCCCCAGACGTATGTAGCCAAGTCCCACCGAAAGAAGAGTGTCCAGTTTACGTGCGATCTTGGGGATATTGGCAAAAAAGGCGGCCGCCTCCGTCACACGCATATTCAAAACATCGGAAATCGTCTTCCCCTTATAAAAGATCTCCAGAGTATCCTGATTGTAGCGCCTCCCCTGACAGGTCTCACACTCCACATAGACATCGGAGAGAAAATTCATCTCCAGACGTTCGACCCCCGCCCCCGAACAACTCTCGCACCTGCCACCACTCACGTTAAACGAAAATCGCCCCGGCTTGTATCCCCGCGCCTGCGCCACCGGTAAACTGGCAAACAATTCCCGGATCGCCGTAAACAGGGCAATATAGGTGGATGGATTGGATCTCGGGGTCCGCCCAATAGGCTTCTGATTAATGTTCACCACCTTGCCAATATGATGCCATCCCCTCAGATCCTGGTAGGGCAGAGGTTTTTTTTCAATGCGCGCGTTGAATTGTGCGGCGGTTGCAGGAACGAGTGTCTGGTTGATCAACGAACTTTTTCCCGAACCGCTGACTCCCGTTACACAGATAAATGCTCCTACTGGAAGCCGGAGAGTTACATTCTTGAGATTATTTCCGGTAGCCCCCTCAAGGGTGATCCGCTTCCGGTTAAGTTTGCGGCGCTGCGCGGGAATCTCAATACAGCGTTCTCCCGTGAGATAGGGGAGCGTGACCCCCTTTACACGGCCGTTTTCCTGCCGCAATGCGTTCGGAGGGCCGGAGCACACGACCTCGCCCCCCTGCTCACCGGCACCAGGGCCTAAGTCAATCAGGTGGTCGGCCGCTTCAATCATGTCACGGTCATGTTCGACGACCAAGACCGAATTCCCCAGATCCCGCAACCGTCGCAGGGAGGCGATCAGGCGCCGGTTATCTCTGGCATGCAGTCCAATTGATGGCTCATCCAGCACATACAGGACTCCCGTCAATTGCGTACCAATCTGAGTCGCCAGCCGGATACGCTGGCTTTCTCCGCCGGATAAGGTCACCGCAGACCGGTCCAGAGTTAGATACCCAACCCCCACATCAATCATAAAGGACAGCCGCTCCCGGACCTCCTTGATAATCGGCGCAGCAATCTGTGCCTGCCGCCGGCTGAAGTTGACCGTATCCAGAAACTCACGCAGCCGGATCAGATTCATCTGTGCCAGATCAGAAATCGTCTTGCCACTGATCCTGTACGAAAGCGCCTCCGCGGCTAAACGACCTCCTTTGCACGAAGGGCAGGTTTGGAATGTCTTGTACAGCGACAACTCTGCCTGCTCCTTTCGATTGGCCCAGCGGTACAGGAGATCCATTTCGACAAAGAGACCCCGGGCAAGCACAAACTGGCTGGCACTCCCCGAAATAATGCCGCCGGGAACCCCGTGAATGACCTGCTCCCAGGCCGCCTCGCTGATATTCCTGACCGGTGTAGTTAACTTGAATCCGTGTTTCTTGAGGATCATTTCCGTTCCCGTAAAGAACGTAGAGTGACTCCAGGAATCCATAAACTCAATTGCACCGCCATCAATGCTCAGGGAGCGATCCGGAACCAGCATGGATTCGTCCCAGGTCTCACACGATCCCAGACCACCGCACTTTGGACAGGCACTTGAGGGGGCGTTGAATGAAAAGGTCTTGGGGGCCGCCTCCTGGAAGGATTTTCCCGTATCGGGGTCATACAGGAAGCGGCTGAAAACCCGATCCTCCTTTCTCTGCTCTGCAATAATCAAGACCCCATCCCCCAATCCCAGGGCCGTTTTAACGGATCCAGTGATGCGCTCCTCCATCCCTTCTTCAATCTGCAGACGATCCACAACCACCTCAATGGTATGCATTTTATAGCGGGCAAGCTGCATCCCCGGCTTGATCTCACGGACGCGGCCATCCACCCGGACCTTTACGAACCCCTGGCGGAAGACCCGCTCAAAAAGTTCGCGGTAGTGCCCCTTGCGATCCTTGACCACCGGTGCAAGAATTTCAATCTTTGCACCGACCGGATAGGACCGGACGGCCTCAATAATTTCCTCCGTGGACTGCCGGATGAGAGGTTTGCCGGAGGTAGCCGAAAAAGAAGTCGCAGCACGTGCATACAGCAGGCGCAAAAAATCATAGATCTCCGTAATCGTGCCAACTGTGGAGCGCGGGTTGCGGGAGACGGTTTTCTGGTCAATTGAAATGACCGGCGAGAGCCCCTCAATGTGATCTACATCGGGACGCTCCGGCATTCCTACAAACTGTCTGGCGTATGCGCTCAAACTCTCCATATAGCGCCGCTGCCCCTCCGAATAGATCGTATCAAAAGCCAGAGAACTCTTTCCGGAACCCGAAAGTCCGGTGACCACGACCAGAGCATCCCGCGGAATATCCACACTCACATTCCGCAGGTTGTGCACACGCGCACCCCTGACAATAATATACTCTGATGTGCCTTCGTGATTCAGACCATCCATAGACAGGCCGGTCTTGTGATGCTAGCCCAGAGCCTCTGAGGTGGGATCCCGAAAGTAGATTTCGGAATTAAACATCTCCTCAATGGCAACTTCCGTAGGCTTTGGCTGCATCTCATGTTCAATGGATATACGAGTCTGATCCTCCTGGAACTTTGGATCCTCCAGTTCCGGGTCGAATCCTTCAAAGTATGCCAGACGTGTGTCCAGTTCCGATTTCATCTTGATCGAAACCTGACGCGAGCGCTTAGACAGGATTGCAACGGTCTCAAACAGGTTCCCTGTCTGGCTCACCAGCTTGTCTACATCAACAGTTTTGATTGCCATAAGAATGGTTTTGTTTATTTTAACAGCCCGCTGATACTCCCATGTACAGACTTGGTTTCTTTTCCGGATTGATTTTTTTGCTTACAGTGCTCACAGGCTGTGAGCCTGCACAACAGGCGCCTGAATTTACCGAGGAAGATCTGGCGGAAATTATTCCGCACGCATCCCTGGGGCGCGGACTGCAGGCATCCCTGGATACAACGACGACAAATGTGATTTTGGAGCAGGCCACCTGGTCCGCATATACGGATTCACTCCGGCCGCTGCTTCCCTTTAAGTCGGTCGACTTTGAACTGGAAACCGTCCTGCTGGCGGCGGTGGATGTGAACTCCGGGGGATACGACCTGCGCTTTGAAGTCGTGGAGAGTCTCCGGGACACGGTTGTTGCCACGTATCGTCTATTCACCCCAGGCACCGATTGCCGGCGCTCCTATGCTCCCGGAGTCCCCTTTGAAGCCATCCGGATCCCGCGGACTCTCGCCGCGGTACGATTTGTACAGATTGAGGAAGCAGTCGACTGTGCCCCGTCATAAGAAAATGATGAAGCAGGCATTTGGAAGGATTGCCGTCTTCTCCTGTCGGCACATCTGAATTTCAGGCTGCGACCGCTGCGGTGTCTTTATGTGCCAGAATTGGTTTTTCGACACGCACATCGCTTTCAATCAGGCCATCCCGCAAGCGGATAATGCGCCGTGCATGGTGGGCCACCTCTTCTTCATGCGTCACCACCATGAGTGTATTGCCTCTGCGATAGAGCGTTTCAAAGAGCAGCATGATTTCCTGCCCCGTCTTGGTATCCAGGTTTCCAGTGGGTTCGTCGGCCAAAACCAGTGCCGGATTATTTACCAGAGCACGCGCAACCGCCACGCGCTGCCGCTGCCCGCCGGAGAGTTCATTCGGCTTATGGGTCACCCGGTCCGTCAACCCAACCTGATCCAGTGCACGCTCGGCCATCTGCCTGCGCTGTCCTCTGGTTTTTCCGCTGTAGATGAGCGGAAGTTCTACATTCTGGAGGCAGTTCACGCGGGGAAGTAAATTGAAGGTCTGGAATACAAAACCAACCTCACGATTACGGATTTCCGCCAGTTCATCATCCGCCATTTCGCCAACATTCTGGCCCCGGAGGTAGTAGCTCCCTTCGGTGGGGGTATCCAGACAACCGATCATATTCATGAGGGTGGACTTGCCGGAACCGCTCGGCCCCATGACGGCCACATATTCATTGGGATAGACATCCGTGCTGACTCCGTCCAGTGCACGGACCACCTCCGTCCCCATCGGGTAGATTTTCTTAACATCCCGCAGCCGAATCAGCGGCTGACTGCTCGCTCCGTGATTCATTTAGAATGGACGGTCGGTGCGTTCTTCAACTAAGTCTCCGTCGTCCAATTCACGGCTGACCGCACTGTAGGGGCCGTTCACGACCCTGTCCCCTGCTTCCAGTCCTGATTTGATCTCAATGAACCGATCATCCGAAATTCCCGTCTCTACAATGGTGGCGGTAACCTTCATGTCCTCTCCGACAGCAAACACCATCCGCTGAAGATCTTCGCCATCAGCCACCTCCGGTTTTGCGTTTTCCGGATCACCGGCCGTGGAGTCTGACTCGGCGGTCTGTCCTCGGCGGCGTGCCCGCCGGATTGAATTGAAATCCCGAACGGTTACGGCCTGAATCGGAACAGAAAGAACCTCTTCCACGGTATTTGTAAAGATGTCCACCGTACCACTCATGCCGGGGCGGAAACTGGGATAATCTTCCGTTGCCGGGGTTTCGCCGACGAGTCCTGCGTCGGCCATGCCCATGTCTCTGGACTCTGCATTATGGGGATCAAGGATTCGCACCTTCACAGGGAAATTTGTGACCTGTTCCTGAAATGTGCTCCCCTGGAGTCGGGCGGAGTTTGCAATCTCGGTTACGACCCCCTTGAAGATGCGGTCAGGGTAGGCATCCACCTCGATGGACGCGGTATCTCCGAGGGCCACATTCACCACATCGTTTTCACTGACCTCCACCTCCAGTTCCATCTGGTCAAGACGAGCCACTTTCATCACCGTGGTTCCCGCCTGCAACTCGTTCCCCGTCACGCGTTCACCCAGTTCAATGTCTAACTGACTCACGGTACCGGACATGGGTGCATAGAGTGCAGTTTTTCTGAGTTGTTCTCTGGACTCTCTCAGGCGTGCCTGCGCACTTTCCACATTGAAATTTGCCGCATCCACATTGGCCTGTGCAATTTTGTACTGGGTATCACTCTGTTCATACTGATCCAGAGGGATAACCTCTGCCTCGTAGAGTTCCCGCTGCCTCTTTACCGTCTGTTCCTGCAGCAGAAGATTGGCTTCGCGTTCCGCCAGATTTGCTTTGGCCTGTGAGAGCTGTGCTTCGGCCTGCTCGACTTGCGCCTGATAAAAATCGGACTTGATCCGCGCCAGCAGTTCTCCTTTTTGAACCTGCTGTCCCTCCACGACGGGGAGTTGGACGATCTCACCGGAGACATCCGGACTGATCGTGATTTCCACTTCCGGCTGGACACGGCCGGAAGCCGTTACCGTCTGGGTCACGGTTCGCATTTCCACGGTAACCACCTCCACGCGCGCTGCACTGGGACCACTAAATCGGCGCCCCACAAGACCGAGAATCACAAGCAGGATCACGGCGATCCCAATGATAATCAGGAGCGTACGTGTACGATTTTTTTTCTTTGCCATCAATCTATTCAAATAATGGGAGACTCGGATTCAGTTCACCGGTATAGTAACGAATCAGGCGTTTGCGTACGAAAATGGTGTACTGCGCAGTCACGGCATCCTGTGAAGCCTGTACAAAATCAGATTGTGCCTGCGTCAGTTCGACCAGTGTTGCCGCTCCGACGTTATAGCGCTCACGGGCTGCTTCCAGTGCCTGCTCACGGAATACCAGCTGCCTCTGGGTTACCTCATATTGTTTTCTGGCGGTGACATAGTCCAGATACGCCTGACGCACCTCAACTCCGATCTGCTGCTGTGTGGATTCGACATTGATTCTTGCATTTTCATAGATAACCCGGGCCCGCTGAACCTGGGAGCGTGTCCGGAGGCGATTAAAGATGGGCAGATTCACAGAAAGAGAGACGGACTCTGACCGGTTGTTGTCCAGTTGATCCCCAAAACTGATCCGTTCAATTCCGCTGTTGAAACTTGTGCCGGTGCCGGCCGACAGGCTCAACTGCGGCATCATACTGCTTCGGGCGATGCGCAGCCCCTGTTCGGCGGCATCTACGGCAACCTCCTGTGAACGCAGATCCCCG
Organism: Rhodothermales bacterium; assembly: GCA_022820435.1. Taxonomy (GTDB): domain Bacteria; phylum Bacteroidota; class Rhodothermia; order Rhodothermales; family Bin80; genus Bin80. The sequence continues at coordinate 8,462 of JAJEFL010000110.1, read as the reverse complement.
CGTTGCTGCTGTGCACGCGCATACAGGTCGGCTAGATCGTATTCTTCCGGCGCCAGAAGTTCATCCGACAGGTCCGGGATTACAAATTCATAATCTCCCAGAGGATCCAGTCGCATGATCTGAATCAGGTTCGCCTCAGAAACCTGAGCCAGCTGCTCCGTCTGCAGGATTCCAAGTTCGGCCGACTCGACGGCGGCCTGCTGTTGGTACAGATCCGACACTGGACGCGTACCGACCCGTACAAATTCTTCGATCTGCGCAAGAAGCTGCCGGGCCGCCGCCAGATTTTCCTCCTGTACGGTAATCTGCTCCGAAGCCTGGATATAGGCAAGGAATTGGTTCGCAACCTGAAAGACCACCAGTTGACGCTGACGCTCAAGGGCCAAATCGGCAGATGTGACATTCAACCGGCTTTCTCGAAGGCTTGCCTGACTCTGGAACCCGTCAAACAAGGTTACCGATGTGCGTGCGCTCATGTTGAAGCGGGTTGTCCTCGTCGTACGGAGTTCTCCCACATTCGTATCAAAGGATAATCCCCAGTTGCTCCCCCCGCCTGTGTTTAAATTGAAGTTCGGCAGAAATGCTGCACGTGCAGACTGCACCCCAATCTCATTCAGCCGCACTTGATTGGCAGATTGTCGGAGTTGTGTATTTTGGTCCAGCGCAATGCGTACGGCCTCTTCGAAGGTGATAGTTCGCTGTGCTTGAGAGGCAGAAGCGAAAAATAAGGCGGTCAGAAGACTCACACAGAAGCTGCGGTACAGGAGTCGAAGGGTCATGAGTGTGCTAGATTAGATAGATTCAAGTACGACCATTTTGTTTCGGGATTGAGTTTCTCGCCAAATCAGCAGTCCGTATGTACGAAGGTTTATCCCGGTTGTTACACTCCGACAGCTTCTGCAATGTAGATCTGGGTTGCAGGTGAGCACCTGCTCAATGGGAGGAACTTCACCTTGCGTGAAATTTCAGATCTTCCCGTCGATGTTTCTGACGGAGTTTCCGGATCGCTTTTTCTTTGATCTGGCGCACCCGCTCTCTGGTCAGGTCAAACCGGGCGCCAATTTCTTCCAGTGTAAGTGGATGCTCACGTCCGACTCCAAAAAAGAGCCGCGTGATTTCCGCCTCACGGGGACAAAGGCTGCTGAGTGCGACCTCAACATCAATTTTCAGAGATTCTCCCTGGAGCGATTCATCGGGGGGGGCCACTTCGTCATTGGGAAGAATATCCAGAAGGCTGTTTTCATCCTCATCATTGAAGGGGGCATCCATGGACAGGTGCCTGCTCGTCCGCTGCATTGCATTGCGCACCTTTTTAAGGTCAATCTGCATGTCAACGGACAGTTCTTCCAGATTCGGATCTCGTTCATGCTGCTGCGAAAGCCGGGCGCTGCTCTTGCGAATCTTGCTGATTGTGCCAATCTGATTCAGCGGAAGGCGTACAACCCGCCCCTGCTCCGCCAGTGCCTGCAGGATAGACTGGCGGATCCACCACACAGCGTAGGAAATAAACTTAAATCCCCGTGTCTCATCAAAGCGCTTGGCGGCTTTAATGAGGCCATAATTGCCTTCATTGATCAAATCTGTGAGGTGGAGGCCTTGCCCCTGGAATTTTTTTGCGACCGAAACCACAAAGCGGAGGTTGGCACGGGTCAACTTTAAGAGCGCTTCCTCGTCACCTTGTTTAATCCGTCGGGCCAACTCCGCTTCTTCGGCGGGAGTCACAAGGTCAATCTGACCAATTTCCTTCAGGTACTGGTCCAGCATTCGCTGGCGACGTGGGACATACATGTGTATTGAAACTCTGGTAAGTGTGTCTCAGATTTTACAGTTGGAGTGAACTAAAAAAGGTTTACACAAATAAGCCTAACAATGATCCAAGCCAAAAGATCATGCCTAAATATCGATGGGTTGCTTCTTCAGAATGAACACCCCCTCTCTGCGACTGGTCACGACAATAAGTCCACTCTCAAAGTATGGATAGCTGCTCCAGGTTCCATTAAATCCCGCTTCATCCGTTCCGTATGGAGTGGTGTCGAAATGTCCAATCTCAACCGGGTCCTCTGGTGAGGATATGTCAATGATGCGCAGCCCGCTCGAATTATTGGTCTGATACATCAGATTGCCGTGAACATACAGGTTGTGATCCGTTGCAGAAGTTGACCCATAGAATTCACGAATCATGACGGGATCGCTCAGATTTCTTACATCCCAGATCAAGGTGCGTGTCCGATCCACCTTGCCCTGGAGTTCATCTAGTTCATCATTCTGATAAAAATAAGTGTGATCCTCGGTGAGCCATCCCTGATGTACATATGCCGCATCGGGATAGGAGCCGGTTCCGATTGCAATCGGATTTTCTTTATCGGTCACATCCGATATACTGATGGCCGTTTCATTTGCTCCGAAGCAAATTTCACGGCCGGCGTATTCGCTGTCTGGTCCATGATAAATCACGCACTGCGCATCATGGCTGTATCCGGTCTGGCGCCGCCCGGTGGTCTCGTCGGCGAAGCAGCCTGCAAACACGGGAGACTGTGGGTTGCGGATGTCCATCATATGGAGTCCCCCTCCGCAGGTTTCTCCCCCGCCGGAAGCTCCCACAATAAATGCAAATCCCGTCTCTTCATTAATGACGATATTGTGTGCACTGTGGATCAGATCATAATGCGCCGTTGCTTCAAACTCAACCGGAATCTCTGCAAGCCCGCGGAGTTGCCTCAGATCAAAAACCTGCAGTCCATGTTCCTGAGCACCATCGGCGACGATAAATGCATGATCCTTGTAGACTTTCATGTCTCTCCATGTACTCCCGGGGGTTCCCTTCGTACGAGGCAGTGTTCCCAGATATTCTGGATGAGACGGGTTACTCAAGTCAAGGAAGACGGTGCCTTCAAGATGGCCGACGATGCCGTATTCTTTTCCGGTTTCGGGGTCGGTCCAGCCCCACACATCACTCAGGCGAACCCCGCGATTCATGTTCATTTCCTCATTCGGAATAAACGAAACCATATCTAAGAGTCCGCAATCGAACCCTTCTGCCCTTCCATCCTCGCATCGTATGTCCGCTTTGCGGGACATCGGTTCGCCGACATAGAATAATTCCTGGGTGGTCTCCCAGGAGTTTTGATTCAGTTCCAGAAGATTCGCACTTCCTTCTCCATACGCAGCATTCGGGGATCCAACCACCATGATCTCGCCATCGGTAGCGACCATGGAACCGGTCGACAAAGTAATTCCTGAAACCGTGGTGTATGCAGCTTCGAGATCCCCGCCGCCTTCCACGGTATAGACCCGCAGATTTTCTTCTGAGCGACTCTCCCATCCAGGACGCCCAAACACGGAAAGTCCAACAATGACATGTTCAGGATCCTGGATTTCAACTTGTTCGCCAAAGAAGGCCCCAGGCGGATCCTCCTCTGGAAGGAGTGTTTTTATGTTTGTCCATCCTGCATCTTGCTGATGCCAGACTACGGCTGCTCCTTTCCCCGAATTGTGCCGGGATGCTCCGATCACAATACGCTCTCCTTTCAGATCCAGGGACCGCCCATACATCGACTCTCTGGTCAGTTCCCCGCAGGGCAATGTTGCAGATATTTCCCACTTGCCGGCTGAATATTCATACAGATATGCTGTACAAAGCCCGGGGGAGCCGATCAGGAGGCGTCCCTGATCCATTGAGAGTGCAATTCCATACATGGAGCCCGCAGATTCTCCAGGTTCTTTGAGGATTGCCCTTCGGACCCATGCGCCTTCCGGGTTCTTCTGAAAGATGTGGACATGGCCGGTAGACCCATTGGCCTTTGAGGAGCCGACGGCAAGCCATCCGTTATCCACTGCCAGCGCACTTCCAAATGTGCTACTGTTCTTCGACTTCACCTGATCGGTCAGCACAAAACGGTCTGTCTCTGAATCATGTTCAAACAGGAATACTGCGGACGGACTTGAAACGGCTAGGACTCCATCCCCGTACGCAATGACAGATCCGAATCCATCCCCCAGACGGGGATCCGGGCCACGCAGTGAACCTCTGTGCACCCAGGCCTGACCGTCTCCCTGTACATAAACATGAACGGTTCCTGGATCCTTAAATCCCCCTGACTCAGCAATAAACAGATAGCCGTCTCCGGCGGTAATTGCCCTGCCAAACCGATCCGCCGGACCGGCGGAATTTACCTGTACGGGGAATACTGCCAGAAAGGCAGCCAGACAGAAGGGAAGATATCTGAACATGAACAATTGAATAAATCCTGATTCGTTGGTGGGCCCTACGGGATTCGAACCTGTGACCTCTCGCGTGTGAGGCGAGCGCTCTAAACCACTGAGCTAAGAGCCCCTAGCCCAAAAGATGTCTGTTGATGATCCGGCGTTAACACGTTCGATGCGGCGAAGGTCCCGAATCGGAGTCTCTACAATCGGATTGGCTGCATCTTGAATTTTGGATACGGGGGCGGGAGTGTACTGAGAAGTTCCTGCGACCAGGGCTGCAGCTAATGCAATTGCCGCTGCAGTTCCGACCAGAATGCTGGCATGCGGCCGACGTACCGGGGTCGCAAATGGAAGGCACTTTGACAAACGGATACGAACTCTCCTCCGCAAGCCTTTCGGTGCCCGAAAACTATGCTCACTCAGTAATCGTCGGGTACCACGCAGGTGTTTGACTTTCCGTGCAAGCCTGGAATCATACTCCAGGCACTCCTCAAATGCGGCGCGGACCGAGTAATCCATTGTGTCATCCACATACTCACACAGGAACTCGTCCATCCAGGATGCTCGATTCAACATGATGTGCGGGAGTAGCGGTATAGCATACGATCAGGCGTTAATAAGTCAGCGAAGTGCAGGCTTGCATACATGCATAATGAAAGCGGAACCCAAAGGTTTCCAGTTCTTTTGTGTGAATACTAGAACGATCCGCAGAATGTTCACACAATCTTCACAAACGCCTCAACGCGCATGAGGCCGCAAAGGTTCTGCGAGCAGCCGTGTGATGAAAAGTGTCATGACTAAACGGGGGCTGCGTTTGGAGAGCCCCTTGATCTCGCTGTCCGTGCTCAGGAGCAGTTGCAGTGCCCGTTGAACCTCTGGAAATGACCAATTTCTGGCGGCTTCGTGATACCGGCGCATCATGTTGGGTGCGACACCGATCCGTTTCGCAAGATCGGCCGGTCGCAAATTATCTCGCAGAGAATCATGCAATCTCAAAAGTTTGACAAAGTAACTGCTCAGCACGGCCACAATTCGCAGTGCTTCTCCCTGTCTGGAGGAAGCGCCAAGGAGCAGTTGTTCGGTAATCCTGTGTGCATCCACGGCTCTGCGCTGGATAATGGCATCCTGGAGTTCAAAGACATTGATTTCGCGGGTCTGGCCGCTGGCCTGCAATGCATCCTGTCTCGTAATCACTTTCGGCTCCCGGTCTCCGACATAGGTAATCAGTTTTTCAATTTCCCGGGCAAGTAATGCCATGCCTGTGCCCAGGAATTCCACCAGCAGATTCTGCACTCCGCCTTCCAGATCATAGCCGCGGGTCTGCGCATATTCCCGCACAAAGCCTGCGGCCTGGTTCCTCCACAGCGGAGCGAACTCTACAACCTGCACCGCTTTTTGGTTTTTCTTCAGTGCCAGATAGGGGTTCACATTGAATCTGGGGCGTGCCTTGCAGATCAGCAGAACGACGGCGGCGGGGTTTGGCTGTCTGGCCACGCGTGCAAACAGTTTATTTCCTTTCAGCTGTTCAAAGCCCCGGATCACAACCACGCGGCGCTCCGCCATCATGGGGGCCATCTGGCACATATTCAATGCTGCCTGGATATTCACATCCGCCCCGTGAACCACATCCAGATTAAAGTCCCGATCTTCGGGAGGCAATGCACGCGTAATCAGAATCTCCTGAAGCTGGTCCGACAGGTACGATTCATCTCCGTACAGGAGATAGATCGGCCTGTACCGCCCTTCCATAAAATCCCGACGCAGATCCTTATAGAGTTCCAGTGCCGATTTTCTGTAGGTCCGGGCCATCTTCGGCTATGCGTGGGATCGGTAAAGTTTCTGTGCGATCTCCCGGAGCGTATCTGCATCATCCTGGGAAACCCGCAGAAGGAATTGATATACATCCATTCCGTCCGCCACTTCCTGTGCCCAATCCTCGATCTTCAGTCCGGTTACCGCGTCAATGACCGCCTGCCGCACCTTTTCCATCTCTGCCAAAATCTCTTCCATGGGAATCCGATTCCAGTCTTTTTCCTTCATGGCCCGTCTGGATCTTCTTCGGGACAATCGTTCCAGGGCAGGAAGAACTTCATTTCGATCCCGCATGATGATTGCACCATAGCACTGCTTGACGGACGGTCCGCGCTCTGTGTAGGTGATCTGTGCTTCGTACAGGCGTGAAGTAATACTGCGCAGGGAGGCGATCTCCTCCAGTAAGTAGCACAGTTGACTCAGCAGTTCACCGCGCTGCTGATCCGCCTTCGGGTCAGACATCGTCTGACGAAGAACGACCTTTCCAGGTATTCTTATCGGCAATCGGCTTTTCAGAACGCAGGTGTGTATTCTTGAGTGCCGGCATTTGCGTCTCCGACAACTCACGTACAATATGGCGATCCCTCAGACTGTGCAGATTATTATCCTTGCGGTGCTGCCAGGGTTCTGCATTCTCCTGCTGATTCCGGGCTTCTTCCAGATAATCAAGCCGTTCAGTGAGTCGTTCCGAGGGAACCAGAAGGCGGTCCATCCCGAAGATTGCTTCGTCCCGCCCCTGGAAGGTAAGGTCATATTCTTTGGACATCACGATGGCTTCCTCCGGGCACACCTCTTCACAGAATCCGCAGTAGATACAGCGAAGCATATTAATCTCGAACCATGCAGGTTCACGCTCCTTGCTGCTGTTGGGGTCCTCCACTTCGCGTGACTGCATAGAAATAGCCATAGGCGGACAGGCCTTTGCACAAAGGTTGCAGGACACGCAACGCGGCTTTCCCTCCTCCTCTACCAGCACTGGCCGTCCCCGGTAGGAGTCCGGCGGCTCCCAGAGTTCATCCGGATACTCGGTCGTATACGTCGGTTCTTTTACCATCTTCCGAAAGCTGTACGCCAGGCCTTTGAAAATCTCAGGCAGATACAGTCGCTCCCAGAAGTTTAACTTACGTTCGTTTTCAGTCTTGGTGTTTTTCGGTACTCCAGGCATAGGATTTTGGTTGCCGATTCATGCCTGAATATCACATCAGGCGGGGATTGTTCCACTAGTCCTCTTTTTTTGACTTTCGCCGAAACGCCAGGGTCACAGGAACCCCTTCAAACCCGTATGCTTCCCGCAGTTGGTTTTCCAGGTAGCGGGCATATCCGGTCCCGATCCCCTGCGGGTGATTACAAAAAAATGCAAACAGTGGCGGGGACACCCCGACCTGGGAAATATACTTGATCTGTACATGACGGCCACGCCAGCTGGGGGGATGGTGTCGATAGATCACCTGCTGCATGGTCTGATTCAGTTCAGATGTGGGGATACGTGTTGCTGCGCGCTGCATGATCTCCAGACCTACGTCCAGAACGCGGTGCGCCCGCTTTCCCGTGAGCGCAGACACAAACAGGATTGGCACATAATCCAATGTCTGCAAACGCTCCTTGATTGCCCGCTCGGTATCCCGGGCCGTATTCGTTTCTTTTTCGACGAGGTCCCATTTGTTGACGACAATCATAAGTCCTTTCTTCAGCACTTCGGCTTCTTTCAGAACATGAATATCCTGAGCTTCCAGCCCAACAGTGGCATCCAGGATCAATACTGCCACATCACAATGGCGGATCGCCCGTTCGGTACGGAGTGTGGCATAGAACTCGACATTCTCATGAATCTTGGTGCGCCGCCGCAGCCCTGCGGTATCCACCAGAGTTATTTCCTGATCATTGTGGATCAACTTCGCATCCACCGCATCCCGGGTGGTTCCGCTGATCTCTGTAACGATGGAACGCTCCTGACGCAGCAGGGTATTGGTCAGTTGTGATTTACCGACATTCGGTCGTCCGATGAGCGCAATCCGGATTGCACCATCATCTTCACCGGTTTCTTCGGGGGGCAGTTCTGCGGTCACTGCATCCAGAAAATCCCCGGTTCCCATTCCGTTCGTCGCACTGACCGGATAGACCTCTCCCAGTCCCAGGCTATACATTTCCGAGGCATCCCATCTGCGCTGCTGGTTATCGGCCTTATTGGCGACGACTAGCACCGGCTTCCTGCTTCGGCGAAGCATCCGGGTGATTTCCTGATCCAGATCGGTCACTCCGGCTGTACTATCGGTCACCAGCAGGATGATATCGGCTTCTGCAAGTGCAATGTCCACCTGCTCCCGTATTGCCTGCTCAAAGCGGTCTGCACTTCGGGGCACATACCCTCCTGTATCGACCAGTGCAAATTCTCTCCCATTCCAGAGCACCTGGCCATAGACACGATCCCGCGTCACTCCGGGGGC
>JAJEFL010000113.1:0-14230 GCA_022820435.1 Rhodothermales bacterium | reverse complement strand
CATAGGGAGGAGAGTATCGGGAATAATGTTACGATATGGACAGTTTCTCGTACGAAAGCTCTCTGAATTCCTCGTAAGAGGCCAAAAACAATAGCGACAACTAAAGAATTTCTAAAGCTATATTAATTTTTCGCCAGCCCTTGGTTTGCAATATCTTGTAACATGATGTTTTTTTACCTATCTGGCCACGCTTCATACCGTGTGGGGTTAGGTTATGAATGACTGAGTTGCGTATAATGCAAAATCCTTTGCACCTGTTCCTTGGATGTTTTGGACTTTATTCTGCTTGTTCTTGGCCAACGTTGCGGCAAACTGAATACTCCCATCAGGCAGGAACGCCATCAGAGCAGATCCTTTGTGTGAATACCATTCAGCTTGAAGGAATCCGTCAGGATCAATTCCAATTTGTGGATGGGGGAGGGATATATTATTGCTTATAAAGAACAGGGCCAGCTCACGCAGTGACATGAACTCCATAACAGGATCATCGGGATTCTTATCCTGAGTTACTTCGTAGAGATATCTTAGGCGCGAAGCTATTTTTTGATGTCCCATTCCATCTAGTGTGTCAAATATTTCGTCATGATGGGTTGCATCATTAATGTGATCAACATTGCCATTTTTCAAGTATCCACTGTGGACATTGGCTACTATACTGCCATGTCCTTGCTTGACATTCAAGCGATTGGGTTTATGTGTTTGAACAGACTTCATGCTCATATTTAATAAAAAACATGGTGAGTATCGTTTTAGGACGAACTGACACCGAAGTGTCTTAGACACTTAAGGCATCTTGGGGTTCCATTCTCTTTGCGCAAGTTCGACATTGTAGTGGGATTTTTCGCGGAGGCCCCCTGTTCCCGATTTTCAGGGAGTCTCCAGAAAGGTGCTGTTTGTACGGTTGTTCTTACATTTCGGGGGTCTCTTTTTTGGGCCGTTTCACCTTGCGTCGCAGGGTATGATTGTCAAGGGATATACCCATGATCTGGAAGAGTTTCCGCTGGAATGGCTTGAGATCCCGGTCTTGATGGAACAGCAGACAATGCGTCTCATTTTCCGGCAGAACGGTCGTCACACGCGTATGCTCATTGAGTCGGACTTTAAGCGTTCCCCAACTCTCGGTGACCTGTTTCCGTCCGAATTTTGTCCGAATGAAGTGAACCACATGAAAGGCCAGAATCGACAGGAATAGATGAGCTTTAATCTGTTCATCCTTATTATGATAGAGAGGGCGGAGTCCAATGTCCGATTTCATGGTTCGGAAGGCCCGTTCAATCTCTCCCAGCCTCCAATAGGTGCGTGCGATGTCCTCACACGACCATTCGGTATGACTCGTCCGTAGAACATATCCGCCAAACGCCTCGGTACATTCATCATACGCGGACCGACGCGTCAGGACAATCTTTTCCGCAAGCTTTTCATTCTTCCTGCTCCGGACTACCTGGATTACATAGTGATGCGCAACCTTTTTATTCTCCTCAATGAGCCGTCCGACTTTCTTGAGAATCACATCGTAGTTCTTGGGCCGTCCAGGGATCGCAATCCCCGCATTCACGTAGGCAATTGCGGCCATCTTTATGCCGATCATGAGTTGTTGCGCTCTATCGGGGATCGCAATCCCCGCATTCACGTAGGCAATTGCGGCTTCAAATTCTTCACGTTTCCTGGTGATGATCTGATTGCTGACCGCCTGTCGGGCCTCGCTGTGCAGATACACACGCCGCTTCCCATTCTCATTGGGGGAGCTTCCACGCACGCACTTCCATTTGACTGCTGGTCTGGAAAATCTGATCCGACTTTCGCGTCGACACCGGCGGGGTTTTCGTCCGCTGCACCCCGATCCAGTTCAATCCCCTGTCCTTCAAATACGCGACATTCTCGTTGGTCGTGATCCCGGCATCCATGATCACCGTGGGATGTTCACCATTCAATTTTAAGTCTCGGATGGCATTGCGCAGGGTTTTCGGCTCACTGACATCGCCAGGCAAAATCTCTGCTGCTAGACAGAGACTCATAAGCTATTCGGCTTTTTGTTTTTTCCTGAGTTTCCTGATGAGACCATTCCGATTTCCGACTATCGTATTGTGATAAGTCCCCCAAGTAGTGGATAAATCCAATTTTTGTCAGATAATTTCCATGCTCCCCGTCAGGGGATGCCCTGCAGAAGTAGAGACTGCACCATGCATACATCTAAGGTTGCATCAGGATTTTTGACATCCAGAGAATGTGCCGCCTGCGTGGATAGGGCGTGGATCCAGACAGGGCCTGATACATGGCCCCCGCAATTAATGCGCCTCTTTTAAAAGGTGTCGGACTTTGCCAAGGCTTCCGTCATTCCGGGCAGGCGCAATCCCGATCACTGCGCAGAGGAGTTCATAGACATGAATCAGTGAGAAGCCGTCAACCTTCAGATTCTGCTGAAATTGCGGTCCGTGCGCAAGAAACGCCGCATGCATGGACGGGAGGGCCGGATCATATCCGTGAGTACCGCCGGAATAGTAGTCGGGATTGCGGTCAAAAAGCCGCCTGCTGGAAATCTGCCATCCCTCATCCGCAAGTCCGATCAGGTCAGGGATGCGCTCGTTTTCGCTGTAATACCACTTTTCGGGCAGACTCTCCTGCGTGAACCAGCGCACATGGGGCATTGGGTTCAGTGCACGGTATAAGGTGTTCAGTTGGGTGGAATCCTTTAGATTGAAAAAGGCCAGAGCATCCAGCCCGCCGATCTGGTATACCTGATCCAGATCAATGTAGTCGTCCACGAAGACGACCCGCTCACTGGAAGTTTCGGCCATGCCATGATCGCCCAGTATCACAATGTTGATCTCTTCATCGAGCTCCGCCTCTTTCAGACGCTTGAGTAAATCTCCGATTCGCTCATCCACTTCGCTCATCGCTTTCCGCGTCTCTTCGGAATTCGGGCCGAACCGATGCCCCTGTGTATCTACCGTACTGAAATAAGTGGTAATCAGGGCAGGGCGGGGCGTACGTTTTATCGCAGTCATGACCGAATCTATTCGTGCAGTATGCGGCATGCCATGATCATACGCCATCCAATAGGTCGGCTGCATTCCCTGAATGGAATCGGCCTCGGAGCCAGGCCAGAAGTACGTTGCGCTTACATGGCCATGTTTCTGGGCGGTCACCCAAAGAGGCTCACCGCCCCACCAGCCTGATTTGACGAGCGCCTCCCGGTCACTGAGACGGAAAGTGCCCAGTTCAGGATCGTACATTGAATTATTGATGATCCCGTGATTGGCAGGGTACAGGCCGGTGATGATGCTGTAATGATTCGGGAAGGTTTTAGATGGGAAGACCGGCTCTATATAGGCCGCATGAACTCCTGCATTGGCCAACTGATGAAGGTTCGGTGTATGCTCAGGGGTGAGATAATCTGCCTGGAAGCCATCAATGGAGATCAAAATTACCGTGCGCGGCTCCTCGTCAGGGCTGTACTCCAGAAAGTCTGGATGAGTTGCACCGGAAAAAACAAGCAGGACGATCAACCAGAATGAATTTCGAAGTGTCATGAGCGGTTCGCGAAAATGTAATAACAGAAGAATCCCAGAAAAGGAGCAAACACGATGAACAGGATCCAGATAAGCTTTTCGGCGGTGTTGCGGCGACTGCCGATAATTTCGACAATGGCAATGATATCCATAATCACGACGATAAGGCTGCAGCAGGAAAGGCTCCCCCATGCATTGGCCATATTCAAGAGATCAGGTTCGCATCCTGCAGCGAATACTGCGCAGATGGCGATGAAGTAACCCGGAATGGATCGGAGTGTCATGGTGATAAGATCGGATATTAGTACTGTCCTTTACGCATAAATTTGCTCTCTGATGCACGAAATGTCCGTTGATTCGTTTTATTTTGCCGGCTGTTGATTTGTACGGTATCAAATGCGTATTGGCTCCATTGAACTTGGGACGCGCCCGCTCCTGCTGGCCCCCATGGAGGATGTATCGGACCCTCCGTTCCGGGCGCTGTGTAAGCGCTATGGTGCAGACATTGTCTATACAGAGTTCATCTCCTCAGGAGGGCTGGTTCACGAGGCGGAGGATTCTCTGATGAAACTGGATATTCGTGAAAACGAACGCCCGGTAGGGATTCAGATCTTCGGCGGGGATATTGATCAGGTCAAATCCGCCACGGATATCGTTGACCGGGTCCAGCCGGATATTATAGATATTAATTTTGGATGTCCCGTACGTAAAGTGGTCTGCAAGGAGGCGGGTGCAGGGATCCTGCGCAATCTCCCAAAGATGGAAAAGATCACGCGTACCGTCGTCAATGCCACAAAACGCCCGGTTACCGTGAAGACCCGTCTTGGGTGGGACGATAGCAGCATAGATATTGTCAATGTTGCCCGAATGCTGGAGGATTGTGGAATTCAGGCGCTTGCCGTGCATGCAAGAACCCGAAAACAAATGTACAGCGGGGAAGCACGCTGGCAATATCTGAGGGAGATCCGCGAAGCAGGGCTTCAGCGGATCCCGCTCATCGGCAACGGGGATGCACTCAAGCCGGAATCTGTTCTGCAAATGTTTGAGGAGACCGGGGTGGATGCCGTCATGATCGGACGCGGAGCAATCGGGAACCCCTGGATTTTTAAGCGTGCGAAAGCGTTCATTGAAGACGGAATTGAACTTCCCCCGCCATCCTGGGCGGAACGCATCAGTGTCGTGACCGAGCATCTGACCCTAAAATGTGAATGGCTCGGCGAGCGCAGAGGCGTTCGGGAGATGCGCCGAATGTATGGAGGCTACTTCAAAGGGTTCAGAAACGCAAGCAAATTGCGAATGCGCCTCATGAAAGCCCAAACCATGGAGGCAGTGCTTTCCGTTCTGGAGGGTACCCAGGAAGTGGAGCCGGATGTCATCAAACTGAAGCCGCTAAGCAGTGCGGCGACGTTTTGCAATCTGGATGACAAGGTGATCCAGCGTGACGATAAGGCCGATTACCACGGCCAGCAGCGGCAGCGCAAGCCACTGATCAAAAATCACCAGTCCGCCAATCGCCCCAAGCAATCCCCCAAGGTACTTGATGTAGATTAACTGATCATTGGAAGCCCGCTTAATCAGGTCCTCAAACTGGCGCTCATCGTATTCACGCAGGTTTTTCGAAACCATCTCATAAATATCAAGCGTACCGACAAAGGTAATAATTGCTTTGGTCAGCCACCGTTCAATATCGTCCGAACGCTCGGCGACTTTCGCTGGCAGTGTCTGGAATACCCCCGAAAATTCCTCCACAATCAGGTCAATCGTGACGGGTAACTCATCAATCGCCTCCCGGATCTGTCGCTGCAGACCGTCCCGGTTGAGCATCTGGTAGGCTTTGATTGCCATCCCGGTAAATCCTTTTTTTGCTGCCGAGTCAATCATTTCCATGACGACCAACGTGATTTTTTCCTTGAGTTCAGGGCTTTCGAGTTTTTCGGTGAGGAACCGGCTGGTCAGGGCTTTGATCTCCTGCTGAAAATTTTCGTCGGAGAGAATCCCCTCGGCTACCTGCAGGGCCGTTTGCCGGTACTTGGGAACCACTCCACTTAGACGGATACGCTCCAGAATAACCTCTTCGCTGATCAGATCCCGGCTGATTGCAAGAGCAATCAGGTTGGCCACACGCTCCCGGGATGCCGGAATAATTCCCTGTCCCAGCAAAGGGCGGCGCCTGCGGGGATGGAAGAGCATGGTGATAGCCAGCCAGTTTGTAAAGAACCCAATCAGCCCGGCAGCCGAAACAGTTACGATCAATCCCTCCAGTTCAAGGATACGGCTGAATACCGGAAGCCCGAGTCCCGGGTATTGACCAAGCGTCCGTGTTAGTTCTCCCTGCCAAAACAGATAGATGCCATTGTGATCAAGGCGGATGCTGTGTCCGGTGAAGTCCCAGGCGAAGGAATACAGAAACGCGGCCAGCAGCAGCCAGGGGATCACCCGAATCAGATGCAATCCAAATCCCTGCTTAGGCGGCTTGGCTTTGCGTGTGGGCGGTGTTGTCTTTTCCGTGGAACTACCGGGCCAGTGTCGTCCGATGTAATCACTGAGGACCTCCCGCAGGGGCCTCCCGGATGCATGCAGCGTGGACTTCGGAAGGGCATGGAGTTTTCGCGTACGCATCCCGGTGTGTCTAGACACGGTGTCCTCTGAAAAGTGATCTAACAGATCAAGATAGGCCTCTTCATCTACGATTGCGGCATTGATTCCATTGCCTTTCACCGCACTTTTATAGCCATGCTCACGGAGATAATTGACCATCGTATCGACGGTCAGGTTGAGTTCCTTGGCTGCTTGATGCAGGCGAACTTTTTTGAAATTTTTTCCTGTGCCAGTCATTGCCATCGGCACAAGTTCGGTGCCGGGTTATGCGATGCTTCTGCTACACAGGGGCAGCAAGTTCCAGTCGGTCGGCATGCTTACGCATGCCTGCAATTACATTGGAGATGTGCCGGGATAATTCAATGCCCAGTTCTTCTGCACCCTGTTGGATATCTGCCCGGCTGACCGCCGCTGCAAACGCTTTGTCCTTCAATTTTTTGCGGACACTCTTTGGAGCCATTCCTTCAAGTCGGGTCGGACGAACATAGGCGACCGCGGTAATAAAACCTGCCAGTTCATCGACCGCAAACAGGGTTTTGGCCAGAAGTGTCGTTCGAGGGGTTCCGGTATAGGGAGCATGCCCCAGAATGGCATTAATCATGGATTCGGGGTATCCTTTTTCACGTAGAAGGGTGGTGCCCACATAGGGATGTGATTCTGGTGACGGATAGCGTTCATAGTCCATATCGTGCAGCAGGCCCGTAATTCGCCAAAGCGTGATATCCTGGTCGAACAGTTCGGCATACGCCTCCATGGCGGCTTCCACCGCATAGGCATGTCTTCGGAGACTGTCAGAGGTCGTCCATTGATGGAAAAGTGCAAGCGATTCTTCGTAGGTAGGCATGACGTTAAAAGAAATCAATCAGTTTCAGGTGTTCCAGATATTGCCTGGGATCCTCTTCAAAATTTTCGAGAATTCGTCTCAAGGCCGCTGAGGCTCCCTTCAACTCAAAATAAAGGGAGTCATCGGTTGCCAGTTTCCCCAGTGTTCCCTTCCCCTGATTGATGGAAGAGAGCAGGATATTGAGTTCGTTGGTTGTGGATTCCAGAACATCCAGGTTCCCCGACAATTGCACAATCACCTCCTTGAGCTTTGCGGTCGTGGTTCCGAGGGAGTCTTCCGTGAACGCCTCTGCCGTATCGGTGAGATCTTCAAGTCCCTGGAGGACCGACTGAAGGCTTCCCTGCTCGGCCATCAGAATCGAGTGAAGGGCATCTGCTGAATTTCGGATGGAGGTCAGAGTCTGCTGCATTTGCCCTTCGGGGCCTGCGAGTAATGCGGTTGCTGCGCTGATGGCCTGACTAGATCCTGCCAGTACTGTGTCCACACGGCTCAGAACAGCGGGGGTGCGATTGGCAAGGTCTGTCAGGATATCCGACTGAACCGCAGAGGGGATCAGGGAGCCGGGTACATAGACGGGGGCATCCGGCGGTCCAAGTGACAGATTTAACTGCATACTGCTCACAAGTCCAAAGCCGCCGGCAGATGCAGTCGTTCCCTCGGTTAAGGTCACATCATCCTGCACAGAAAAAGAGATATAGGCACCTGTCAACGTAAGTTGCACCTCCGTAATGGAGCCGACCCCCACGCCGTTGACGGCAACGATATTTCCAGTGACCAGTCCGCTTGAGTTCATGAGCTCTGTATGATACACCGATGCCTGACCAAATATTGGCAGGTCTCGGAAGAACCGTATCCCCACATAAAATATGATCCCTGCAAGGACTACCGTCAGTCCTATTTTTAATTCATTGGGTAGCTTCACTTGATTCCTGATTGTTGGATGAATAGCGCGGTGCAATGATATATTCATTGGCCTTTACGAAGGCACGAAGGATTTGATCGGAACTCTCGTGCAGTTCGTCAACGGTCCCGTTCCAGTGCATACGTGTATTATGGATAAAGGCTACACGGTCCGCAATTTGCAGTACGGAATGCATATCATGGGTGACCACAATACTGGTGATTTCGAGTTGATGGGCCAATCCTTTGATCAGATCGTTGATGGTGTTGGAGGTTTCCGGGTCAAGTCCGCTGGTCGGCTCATCGTAGATAATATATCTGGGACGGAGTGCAATTGCGCGTGCAAGCGCAACGCGTTTACGCATTCCCCCGGACAGTTCGTCTGTCTTTTTTGTGCCGATATTGGAGAGTCGTACCAGATCAAGGCATTTCTGGACTTCATGACGGACCTCCTCGTCGGTTTTTGTCGTGAAGGTTCGAAGCGGGAAGGCGATATTTTCGAACGCATCCATGGAGTCAAACAGTGCACCTCCCTGGAATAGAACCCCGAATTGTCTCCGAACCTTGCGGAGCTGCTGGTAATCAATCGTTCCAATATCGACATCATCTACCAGAACCCTCCCCTGATCAGGGCGCAGGAGTCCGATCAGATGCTTCATAAGAACACTCTTCCCTGAACCGCTTTGGCCGATAATTGCCTGCGTGCTGCCTTCCTGAATGTCGAGAGAGACATCCCGAAGCACGGTACGGCCGGAAAAAGATTTATAGATATTCTGCACCTGGATCATACAGTCAGGGAGCGTTCATTACACTGGTTTACTTAAAGAAGAAGGATGGCCAGAATGAGATCCGCAACCAAAATAAGGACACAACTCATCACGGCCGCACGTGTCGTACTGCGGCCGACTCCGTCTGCACCGCCTTTGGTATAGTACCCGATATAGCAGGACACAGCGGTAATCAAAAACCCGAAAACAAACGCTTTAATCAATCCGAAGTAGGGCCCAAAAAAATTCCAGTGCTCACGGGCTCCCTGAATAAATTCTCCAGTAGACACAACTCCCGTCAACTCTGCCGCGACAATCCCTCCGACAATGCCGACCAGACAGGCGGCAACGTATAAAACTGGAAGCATCACAATGCCCGCCAGAACGCGCGGCACAATCAGATAGCCAATAGAATTCAGGCCCATAGCCTCCAGCGCATCAATCTGTTCGGTGACCCGCATCGTTCCCAATTCTGCTGCAATGCGTGCACCAACACGTCCAGAAAGGATAAAGCCCGTGACCACGGCCCCAAGTTCCATGGTGAGAGATGGAACCACCACCGCGCCGATGATTCGAGGAGGGATAAGAGGGGAGACCAGCTGATACGCCGTCTGCACCGTTGTGACGGCCCCGGAGAACGCGGCGGCTAGTGCAACGATAGGGATTGAATCAATCCCAATCCGCACAAGCTGAATTTGAAAATTCTGCCAATAAGTCCCCATCTCACGCAGGGACATGAAGGCCGATGACATGAGCATCGTAAAGCGGCCAATATCAAAGAATGGCTGGGTAATGCGCAGAACGATAGGTGGCATGATGGATGGCAGCAAACTGTGTGGTTAAACAAATTTAACGGCGGTTGTTTCTAACTCATGTTCAGATGGCTATATTGGGGAATAAATAATTCAAAACCATGGCAAAGACAAAGACAAAGACAAGGTATCGCTGTCAGGAGTGTGGATACTCCTCTCCCAAATGGCTGGGGAAATGTCCAGGATGCAATTTTTGGGATACCATGGTGGAAGAAAAGGCAGCGGATCGCAGCCATATCAGCTCCCGGGCCGCGGTTCCTCAGCCCATTGATGAGGTGGAGATTGGGGAGATGCCCCGTATCGTCACCGGATCCCAGGAACTGGACCGTCTTATGGGCGGCGGCATTATGCGCGGATCCATCGTATTGGTGGCAGGCGATCCCGGTATCGGCAAGTCGACACTAATGACCGAATTGGGGCGATATCTGGATCCCCTCACCGTCCTTTATGTATCTGGTGAAGAATCTGCCAGACAGGTAAAACTTCGTGCACAGCGTCTGGATGCCGCGACGAAGAATGTACTTTTATTGGCCGAAACAAATACAGAAGCAATCCTGGGGGCGATGGAAGATTCACTGCCGGATGTCATCGTGATTGATTCAATTCAGACCATGTACGATCCGGTGGTTTCCAGTGCCCCCGGAAGCGTTGCCCAGATTCGTGAGAGTGCAGCTGCATTGATGCAACTCACCAAGAAAATGAATGCCGCAACTTTTCTGGTAGGACACGTTACCCGATCAGGATCCATTGCAGGACCGAGGGTACTGGAGCATTTGGTGGACACGGTACTGTATTTTGAGGGAGACCGCAATCATGGATACCGCATCCTGCGTGCCGTAAAAAACCGGTTTGGATCCACCAATGAAATCGGGGTTTTCGAAATGACGGGTTCAGGACTCAAAGAGGTGCTGAATCCCAGTGAGATCTTTTTGTCAGAGCGCCAAAGCGGTGCCACGGGATCTTGTGTCATTTGTGCAATGGAGGGAACCCGGCCTCTGCTGATGGAAGTGCAGGCACTGGTATCTCCGACGTCATATGGCACGCCCCAGCGTACCTCAACCGGGTTTGATCCAAAACGGCTCCAGTTGTTGCTGGCCGTTCTGGAAAAGCGGGAAGGGCTGGCTTTGAGTGGTTATGATGTGTTTCTGAATGTTGCGGGTGGAATGCGTGCAGAAGAGCCTGCGGCAGATTTGGGGGTTGCGATTGCAATTGCTTCCTCACTCCATGACATTTCCGCCGACCGGTGCGGGGTTCTGATTGGAGAGATTGGATTGGGAGGCGAAGTGCGTGGAGTCAGTCGACTGGAGATGCGCCTGCGGGAGTATGCAAAGCTTGGCTTTGAGACAGCCGTGGTGCCATCACGAAGCCTCCAGGGATTCTCTCCGCCAGAGAATCTCCACATTGCGGGTGCAGAGACGGTCAGTGAGGTGCTTGAACTGCTTTTGAGGTGATCGTGAGCAATAACATAGCGCACCTGTACGTTAGTAGGGATGTGTGATTGCAGCGATATGTATAAATCCTGGCCTGACGACCAATTACTGTCTGCTTATGTGGAGCAGGGAGATCAACGTGCTTTCCAGCAGTTGGTGAATCGCCACAAAGACCGTGTCTATGGTTTTATTCTCGGCATGGTCTATGATGCTGAATTGGCGAACGATCTTTTTCAGGACACATTTCTGAAGGTTGTTGATGTGATGCATCGGCGACGTGGGAATTACACGCCACAGGGGCGATTTCTGGGCTGGGTATTGCGGATTGCACGGAATGTGGTGTACGACCACAAGCGGAGTCGCAATAAATGGAAGGATATCGCAGACGGGGATGAGGAGTACTGGGACCGCCTTCCGGATAATGCGAAGGCACCGGACGAAGAATTGTATCTCAAAGAACGGAGTCAATGGTTGGATGCGTGCATTAAATCGCTCCCTCCTCCGCAGCGTGAGGTCGTGCTGTTACGTCAGGATGCAGGGTTAACATTCCGGGAAATCGCCAAGGTCACGGATGTATCCATCAATACAGCACTGGGGCGTATGAGATATGCTCTCATCAACCTGCGCACCATGATTGAACGACAATCACGGCGCTACGCCCCGAAGGAGGAGCAGTTAGAGAATGGGCAGTTATCTGCCAAAACAAATGCCTAAAAAGAAAACAACAGATATTGACAAAAAACTCTGCCTTATCCAACACCTTTATGGTGAGGATGATCGTACAGGGAATCTGTACGAACTCCTCGAAAATTCCGAGGATCGGGCAGAATATGAAGCGTTCCGCCGTGTAAAAGCACAGTTGGAGAACTCCGCGTTGCGTAAGCGTGTGACGGCCCCGGACGAGGTCGTGGATCGGCTGTTTGTATCGGCGGCCAGGCCGAGGCCCCGCCAATTTTGGATCCGGTCGATTCGTAGACCAAGGCGGCTGGTGTTGGCCGGCGGTGTATGCGCTGCAGCAGCCTGTGCATTTTTTCTATTCTTTCTTCCCGGTCAAAACAGCGATCCCCCTGCGGTAGAGCCATCGTCTGCTGTAGAGGAACTGCAGTGGGATGATACGCAGGAGCGCATTGAAATGCAGCATGCACTCAGTGTTGTGCGTCAACGGACCAGCCCGGACTTATGGGATGAGTCCGCAGTCATGAATTTAGACTCACTTGAAGGAGTTTTAGATACAAGTCCACCTGGTGTTGGTACCGTCGGTACCACACCTCAGTAAACTTCCAAATCCAATGAAACCAATTGTACCTGCCCGCACCCTAGTTCTTGTACTCATTGCATTTCTTGCCGGAAATGCCCGGTCGCAATCCATCCATGTTGAACGTGTGATGGGGGAGTTAAGAGTGAACGGGGAACCCATCGCAGCGGAGTCCCTTCCTGAGGAACTGGATCTGGGCGAGGCAGAATTCAGTTTGCAGTCAAGCGGGAACCTGCCAATGCGGGTTGAAATTAATGGAGTCCGGTTTGATATCTGGCAGGATCGTGTCTCGAAGGCGGACAGAGGGGGGCCCGTGCATTTTAAGTTATCTATCGGGCCGGATGGCACCTATACATCCATAGAGTCAGGAGCACCGGATGTACACGGCCTTGCAGAGATGCTGTCTCAGCAGGTGACGGGAGCGTTATCTGGCCCTGAAATGGAAATGTGGAACTCCGTGAACCACAACCCTCATATCGTAGCAGAACGTATGTCAGAATTGCAGGATGGGAGCGCCGTATTCTCGCAGGGGATGAACTCCATGTGGCAGGATGCAAGGAGAATGCTTGAAGTTTCAAGTTATCTGGCAAATGTACAGGGTGCAAGCAGTGAATTATTTGAATTACTGCGGCATGAATGGCGGGAGGAAGTACAGGCAGTTGAGATGGCTGCACGGATCCGAATGCTTGAAGATGGCGAAGAGCGTGACGAAGCGATTGAGGAATTAAGAGAAAAGCTGGAGGAAATCTTTCGTATGAAGCAGGAAAATCGACGTATGGAGATCCAGCATCTGAAAACCGAACTTGAACGAATGGAAAATCGCTTAATGGAAAGATCTCAGGCAAAGGATCGTCTAATAGATGCCCGCCTGGATGAACTGCTCGGAGCAGGGCAGTAAATGCACTGCGTTCAGGCGGGAGAATCCACCATCATCAACCCGACGATTTCAGTTATGAAACAGTTTTTTACAGCAATCTCCATTCTCTGGATCTCATTATTCATGATGATTCAGAATGTCGAAGCACAGCAAGATCCCCTTCGTGTAGAGAAGCGGGTAATTGTGAGTGCAGATGAGGATACGATGATCGTGATCACAACATTGCCTGAACATGAAGAAGAAGTGATCATCGGCGCAGACGGAGACACGATCATGGTTACCAAACGGCTGCCAAGATCTATGCGGAACATGGTTGTACGAGGAAATATGCCGCATTCAGTGCATGTAGAGCGGGAGGTGATCATCAGTGCAGACGGGGACACCATGATCGTTACGGAAACCTCTCCGAGACGCTACCGAAGAGGGCGGCAACTTCATACAGAGCGGGAGATTGTCATTAATGCCGATGGGGATACGACAATTGTGAGTACGGTGACGGGAGGAAGTCGCAGAACAAGCATGCACCGGTCACATACCGGGCACCAGATGCGACACAGACTTCGCCAAAGATCTGGATCCCGAAAACGTATGCGGGGTCGTTATATAAGCAGCTACGAACATATAGATTCCAGAGAACTGCGCAGGATGGAAACTGAAGCACGGAAGTTGGCCCGGCAGTTGCGGCAGGCTGATGAGGAAACCTACAGCGAAAAGGAAGCAATGCTGCGAGTGCAGCTGGAGAAGATCTTTGACTATAAACAGTAGATGAGGATGGAGGAACTCAATCAAAAGCGCAGTGACCTAGAAGAGCAGAGCCGGATCACGGAAGAGCGTCAGAGTAACCGGGATGCAATTATCAAAGATCGTATTCGTGATCTTCTTGGTCACGGATCATTGTATCGCTGGTAATTCACTGGTTTGGGTGAATCGGGGCTGCCCGATATGGAAAGGATCTCTGTTGCACGAGAGGGATGTACAGGCGGTTGTATCAAAATAGCGTGTCAATGCAGTTCTGCCTGATGAACTCTGAATCGGATCTGCACTAACGTCCTTCCATAAAAATGGCAAATTGTCTTCAGTTAGATGTCCATTCAGTGGCAAGATTTCGGAAAGTGTGTCAGGAAGGGACGAAGGAACCGTGAAGGAGTCGGGGCAATTGGAAGGATTGTAAATTCATACGTATGTGCCTCTTGCAAAACCCTTCATCTTGAGGGTTTTTGTTTACATGAGTGCACCCA
>JAJEFL010000031.1:0-14873 GCA_022820435.1 Rhodothermales bacterium | reverse complement strand
GTTCCCCCTGTCTACACTCCTTTCGCTTTCCTACAGCCATGAATTGATCGGGTTGAATTTGAAATTAGACACTCAACCTTAATATACCGCTCCAGATCTAGAATTCCTAGAATCCCAGACTTTATCCACAGGCTGCTAGGCCCAACAGCGATTGTATCTGATGTTCAGACCGTCCAGCAACAATACGATCAGTTGACCTGAACGTCTCCTTGTTTATATCCTCAGCCCACCGGGGATCGTCAAAAATCATCAGTTTCCGCTCCCAATCCATTAATCCCCATAAAATACCCACATCATACGAAATGGGATACAGGAGCCGGACATCTGGGTTCCTCAAATTCTTATCTCCTGTCTTGGACGGAATAATAACGATTTGCTTGTCACCAATAACAAACTCACCGGCGTTCTGCGCTACCTTGCAAATTCCAATCCGTCGTTCCCTTAAGGCGGGCATCCATGATGAGGGATCATCATCTGATACGTTGACTTGGTCCAGAAATATGGTTTGGGCAGAATCGTTTTCTTGGGCATTGTAGAGGATTTTTTGCTCTTCCTCACTCAAAGGACGACCCAATGCACGTTCAATATGGGGCTCCAGCCTCTCAGGATCTCGCAGCCCCCTTTTTAAAATTTCTTGATTGTACGGGTGCCTTCCCAACTGAATATCTATGAATCTCCGCAACAAATCTTCATCCGCCGGCTTAAGTTCCAGATATCTCTCTGAACGAGCCGCTTCAATGATTTGCTTGATTTTTTCGCTGAATGCCCCTTCAATTTGCGATAGACCATTCTCTACATGAGTTAGTTTTTTACCATCCTCATCTTTCGTATACAGATTTTTCCCTAAAAATACGTTAGCAGGAGATGTGGAGAAGAATCCTCCCCTTTCTTTGTCGAAGCAATGTAACTTTCCCTCCTTATCAGTGAAGTTCCGTAAAATGAACTGAGGAATGAAATGGTGACGTTTAGGCGAATTACCGCTTTTAGAATGTTTTCCCATAGACGAATTCGTTTGATATAAATGCCATAATATTTCCTGTCAATGAAATTGTTCCTACAACATTCACTGTCCTACAAAGTCACCTACACCAATACAGCATGACCAATATCAAACTGCCTATCCACAAAAGACCGTATCGAACTCACCTAACACGGCCCTTTTGAAGTGCCAGTATACTGATCTGTAAAGCTGTTTTATGGGACGATCCATCCCCAAGAGCCAACATCCTGCCCAATGGTCAGAGCGAACCACCCTCGGATGAATATTTCTGTCTAACCCCATCACAGAATCTCCATTATGCTCTGAGAACCACATCTATTGCCGAACACACTGCTGAGCATCATACAGACTATTTTCTCTTCCGCAAAATCTCCCACCTTGGGCTTGATCAGAGGGAAACGGATCCCAGATGCAACCATGAGCATGAAACAAACAGAAACCACTCCTCATGCTGTACTACCCCTGACAATGCCGCCCCCATCCGATCTATGGCAGATAGGACATCTGGATGGTGCAAATTGCGCATATATGTCAGGCTAACCGTATATTCTCCAATTGTACCGTGCTACTGTTAATCTCTTATGGTGCCCACTCTAACGACCAGTATCGTTCATGAATTCTCACTGGAATACTGATTCTAGATCCAGACTACCCGTGAAGGTATTCGATTTATTTTCTGGCTGCGGTGGTGCTAATCAGGGATTTCAAGATGCCAGAATGGAGATCATATTTGCCCTTGATTGGGCACAACCAGCATCAACGCTCACAACACGATGCATTAGTTACTCCAATGGCCGTTTGAGTCATCCTGAACAGGATTGTGCAATCAGTGTCCGTGAAGCGGCGTACCTCCAAACCTCCCCCATGGATTTTTCATTTTCCGATAAAATGTACTCAAGGGCACCCCAAATTGAGAATGCAATTCCAGTGAGATTTGCTAAAACCGCTGGACTTCACATTGAGAGACATTTAACAGAAATGGGGGTACACTAAATTATGGATGTGAATTTCAAGGCTGCTGCCCGAACGTTAGACATGCTGGGTAGACAGCAGATTGCAGGGATTCCCACTGCAATCTCCGAACTGTTCAAGAACGCACATGATGCGGATGCAGAGAGAGTGGAGGCAGACTATTTTCGCAAGGAGAAGCTTCTCGTGATCCGGGATGATGGATTCGGGATGGAATTAGAGGAATTCAAAAATAGATGGCTCACAATCGCTACAGATACCAGTCTCAAGCGAAAGCAAAAAGAAAATCGGGACTACACCTCCGCCAAGTCAAAAAGACCCATATTAGGAGAAAAAGGGATCGGTCGTCTGGCTATTGCAACGATTGCTCCCCAAGTTCTGCTCCTTACACGTGCCAAGCGTAACGGCAAATTGTCAGATCTGACCGCCGCCTTTTTTAATTGGGAACTCTTTGAATGCATTGAACTGAACCTTGAGGATATTCGGATTCCACTCCGAACATTTCCCGGTGGCAGCTTACCTGATGCTGGGGATATAGCAGATATCGTTCGGGACTTTCGGGATAAGAATATCAATCTACAGGAACGTATAGATCCTGTGCAGTGGGACGAAATAGATACAAATCTCCAGAATTTCAACATAAACCCCCAAGAACTTTGCCGACGCATAGGGGGGCCTACACTTCTAAACCAAGGCCACGGTACTCATTTCTACCTTCTGCCCACAGATGAGAACTTAGACTATAACATAGTTGACAATCCCCGTTCCGAAGAAATAGCACCGCTTCAGAAATCTCTGCTAGCCTTCACCACTCCAGCATTCGGGGGCAAATCAGAACCTGTCATCCAAACCGCATTCAAAGTACACAATACGGATGGAACTTGGGAAGATATTATCGGACCTAATGAGTTTTTTACCAATGATGAATATCAAAACGCAGATCACCGAATCTGGGGGCGATTTGACGACTGGGGACAGTTCAGGGGTAATGTGTCTATTTATGGTGAAGAAGTAAACGATCATGTGATCAACTGGAGTGGGAGTAAAGGAGGACAAAAGACTAAATGTGGTCCTTTTCGCATTAAATTTGCCGCTATTGAGGGCTTAGCAAGACATTCTACTATCCCCTCCACGGAACATACTCGTATGATAGCTAAGGGTCGAAAAATCGGGGGATTATACATCTACCGTGACGGAGTGCGTATTCAACCTTATGGGAATACAGATTATGATTGGCTTGACATCGAAATTCGGCGTACGAAGAGTGCATCTTATTATTATTTCTCCTACCGGCAGATGTTTGGAATTGTAGAAATAGACTCTATTAACAATAAACATCTCAGCGAGAAGGCCGGCCGAGAAGGGTTTAGAGAAAATCTAGCATATCGCCAGATGCGAGATATTCTGAAAAGTTTTCTTGTCCAGATTGCTGCCGATTTCTTCCGCGAGGAAGGATTCCGAGCCGACCTCTTCACCGGTCGGAAGCGAGAACTGGAAGAAGTTGAACGACACCGTCAAGCCAGAAAGAAGAAGGTTACCGCAAAGCGGAGCAAGTTCAAGAGTGAGTTGGATGGTTTCTTTGAGAAAATAGAGCAACAGACTCCACATGAATCAGCCCTGAAACTGATGATAGATGTTGAAGAACGGGTTCGGCAAGCAGCAGAAAATGAGAATCAAAAACTTGCTGCTATCCAAATCCTAGCAATAGAAC
Organism: Rhodothermales bacterium; assembly: GCA_022820435.1. Classification (GTDB taxonomy): domain Bacteria; phylum Bacteroidota; class Rhodothermia; order Rhodothermales; family Bin80; genus Bin80. The sequence continues at coordinate 11,193 of JAJEFL010000031.1, read as the reverse complement.
GTTTGGCAAGGATCTCACTGAAGGAACTGGAAGACGGCTATCGAATTACTAAGCCAAGGATAGGACTCAGCAAGCGCCTGGCAAGGGAGTGGAGTAACTATCAAGAGGCATTTGAGAAGTTCCGAGTGGATGTTGGCAATATTCGAGATACAATTGAAAGTACCATTACTGAGGAATTAGACAAGATTGGGGTAAATGTGGAAGTCAGAGAGCGCATGGAATCAGTTCTAAAGGATGCTGCAAGAAAAGCCAGACAAAAAACGAAAGCAGAGCGTCGGGAAATTGAGGCGAGGCTTGCGCTTATTTCTGACACTGCCCGAAAGTTGACGAAGGAATGCGTCCAGAATGTTGAAACGACCATTCGTGATGTAATGACGCAGTTTAGCCAGCGAGACTTTTCCGGCCGTGATCAGCAGCAGTTCATTGCGGAGCGCACTTCTATGGAAACACAGATCCTGGATGCTGAAAAAGAAGCATTGCAAAAACTGGAATCTCTTCGGATTCAACTTGAAGCGATCAACCTTGAAGATGATGCATCCATTGTTGATGAACTCGTTGCGATTGAAGAAAGCAACATCGCACTGAAGGAACAGGCTGCGATTGATCTCCATCTTGCCCAGATTGGTATGGCAATTGAAATTATAGGCCATGAGTTCGGTGCTGCAACCCAGGCGGTAAGATCTGGAGTTCAGGGCCTGAAGCCCTGGGCTGACTTAAATAGTGACTTAGTCCCATTATATCAAAATATCCGTAACGGATTTGAACATCTAGATGGATACCTCAGCCTCTTCACTCCACTTCAAAGGAGACTATACCGCAAGGCAGTTAACATTTATGGCTGGGAAATCTTTGAATTCATCATGCACCTTTTCGGTCCACGCTTATCAAGGCATGATATAACGCTGTCTCAAACGGATTCTTTTGCAAGCATGAAGCTCCTTGGATACCCATCCTCTTTCTTTCCTGTGTTTATTAACCTTGTGGACAATGCTATCTACTGGCTTTCAGGTCAGAACGAACGGCTTGAACGCAAGATCCAACTGGATGCATTTGATAGCGTACTACGAGTTTCTGATTCGGGTCCGGGTGTCCATGATCGGGATAAGCATGACATTTTCGACCTCGGGTTCACGAGGAAACCTGAAGGCCGGGGAATGGGGTTATATATCGCCAAAAAAACTCTGAATGAGGTCGGTTACGACCTCATTCTTGAAGAAGAAATACCAGATTGGAATACATCATTCTTGATCATGCCAGTGGAAGACGAGGGGGGAGATGCCAGTGCCAATGAATGATTTTCAGAAGCATTGTCTGGAGATCACCAAGCGTTTCCTCCTGACAGCAGTTATTGTTGACGACGAACTTGATATCTCTAAACCGACAGTCGCACACGGTGATCTCAAAACACCGAATTCCAGTACCGACACCTCAGGTGATGGATCGGACAACCACCCACCGCTACGATCCATCGGAATTGATCAAATAACTTCGTCATTTTCCCGCAATGGTATGGTTTGTGGGGTTATTTCACCCGAAACGGGAGGCAGTGAATCAACTCTTGCTAAGACTTTGAACCGGGCAGATATCATTATTCTGGACTGGCGATTGAGTCGAAAAAATGGATACACTGCTTTGCCATTATTGCAGCAGATTCTTTCGGAGGGATCTCAACATCAACTTCGCCTGATCGCTATCTACACTGGAGAAAGTGATCCCAAGAGAATCCTTGATGAGATAGCAGACAAAATTGACGCTGCCAAAACAGATGAACATAAAGATGCCGCAGATCATCCATCCCACACGATTGATTTCGGTGCCTGCCGGATTGTGGTATATCTTAAGGAAGGTGTTAACTCCGACAATCAGAACTCAAACCGAATCGTAACTGAGGAACAATTATCTGACCGTCTCATCCGTGATTTTGCTGACAAAATTGAGGGGCTTCTACCCAGTATCGTAATGACCGCGTTAACTGCGGTCAGAAAGAACGTTTATCGGGTTCTGGAGCGCTTTGAAGCACAACTGGACCCCGCATTCTTAACACACCGGGCATGTCTGCCCCAGCCGCAAGAAGCAGAACAGCATATTGTGGAACAGATTGCAAGTGAACTCCACGGTATCATGGATGATGCCGTCACCACCGATCCAAGCCCCGCGGGCATGAAAGCCATCCGAAATTGGTTCTCTGGGCGATTTGAAAATGATAAGGTGAGTTTCGGTTCTAACTCCAGCCCTAAAATAGCGAAAGTCACGAACATGCTGGGACAAGGAATTCAGAACATGAAGGATTCTCCTTTGAGTCCAAAGAAATTCCAAGACCTATCCCACGGGTTTTCTGGTGGTGCCGAAAACAGCAGTGAACTGGATCTTCGTCTTGCATCCATGATGTGTTTTCGGCAGGTACTGGATCCCCAGCAAAGGCACCTTACAATGGGAGCCGTAATTCATTCGCTTGAAGAAGAGAACGGAAAATTTTTGCTCTGCGTTACCCCCAAATGTGATAGTGTCCGACTGATGGAGAAGACATCGTTTCTTTTTCTCCCTCTATCCGACCCGAAGCAGAACACAAAGCAGATCGTTGTGCCAGTTGCAGGAAACGAATATCGGCGTATGTCCATTTCCATGAACCCTTCGGATTGGTGTATGATGGATTTTGAGCCAGATTCAAAGAAGAAATGTGTACTTGCATCTCTGGATCAACCCCGTGATGCCTTCATTTTCACGGACGAGGGTAATCGGAAATACCGGTGGATCGGAGAACTTAAGCCAGAACTCTCTCAGTCCATCGCCCAAAAAATAGCAGAAAGGATGTCCAGAGTACCATTGAACCAGTCTGAATGGCTAAGACGATCCGAGAGAAAAAATTAATCTGCGACCATTCGATCCGTTGTAGTAGAGATCTCAAGCAAATATCCTAATCCAGTGACATGTATAATGCTGCATCCTCAAGAGCATTACACATGTCACTGGTGCACTTCGGTCTTTTGTCCAAAATTCCCCGAACCTGCTGTCAGCTGTCGGGGGTTGTACTCCGCAGATCTCGTGAGCCGTCAGGCTGGACAATGAACTCAAAAGTATAGTGACGTGAAGGCTGCTCTGTACTGGGTGGATTCGGATTGCCCTGATAGTAACTTAGAATCCGGAGAGATGCATAGTTACCCGTTGCAGTTTTCATGACGATAGTACGTCCAGGAATCGGACTGATGAGCTGCTGACTTGAATCGTAATTGTACCACCCATTGTCGGAACCCGTACAGATGGCCAAGGTGCTGCCGGGTACAGGGCCTGCCGGAGTTTGGACTTGTGGGCAGGTCGTGTTTTCACCATCCGTAATGTACCCTCCAGCCGGAGCTTCAACGACCTCGTCAAATGTCTGGGTAAGGATTTGCGCAGCGGCTTCACCCGGGCCACTTTTTCCTCCATTGAAAATGATGGTCGTGGCCCTGAAACCAATATCCCATACCGTGCCGGTAGAATCTGCCTCACGCCGGGCAGCATCGGTCACCGAAGAAGAAAGGACAATCTTGTTTGCATCCAGATCATAAAGAGTAAAGAGGTTGTTGGAAATCGCCCGGCCAGTTTCCGGATCCCTGCCGGATACCGGATCCGCCGGCACATCCTCCGCCATCTGGGTATCAAGTGGGATCGGTTCCGGTTCGTTACTGGCACTGTCACATGCCCCGATAAATACGGTGATCACCACTGCCGCTAGCCAGACATTTCGAAAAATGACTGGAGTCTTTCTGATAGGTAAGGTTTGGTTCATGTTTAGAAATTGAATTCAAGAGATACATAACCCCGACGCCCCGGAAGTGAAGGGACTAGTGTGGGGTATGTGTGATTAAAGGCGTTATCCAGACCAACCTGCACAACTGCTTCCAATGTCTGAACAACTGTGAATGACTTAGTGACTGCTGCACCAAGTACCGCATAATCAGGGACAAACTCATCCGACCGATTCGCAAGATTGTTTCCATCGAGATCCCGGTACCCATAGCGACTCCGCCAGCGCCCCTGAATACTGACCGTCAAATCAATATCCGTGTTCATGTAGGCGGCACGAACCGAGGCCGAATGGGGGGAGCGTCCGAACATACCTGTATAATCTCCAAGGGTCAACCGGTAATCCCGTCTATTTGGAAGACGGCCAAATACCGTGCCCTCCTTGAGTGCCGTGACCACCTCACGATCTCTGGCCTGCAGAAATTGATACCCAAGTGTAATATCAAACGAGTTCCGCCGTACCGATTGAGAACTGATATTCGCTTCCAGTTCTATTCCCCGTGTATAGATTCGGGCCAAATTGAAATAGCCATACACAAAGGATCCATTGATTTTCTGGGCCACCGGCTGCGTCTCAATGAGATCACGGACATTATTGTGGAACAGGTTTGCCTGAACCGTGAGCCACTCAAGTGGCTCTACGGATCCACCCACATTAAACGCAACCGAACTCTCAGCTAATAGAGGATCCAGTTGAGATATATCAAACAGCTTTTGCTCAATCTGCCCCTCAGCCTCCAGTTGCCTGATCCCTTCGTTCATGGGTAATGAACCAAATACCGAGTATCCCCCGGCCGGGTTCGTAAAGGACAGATAAAGTTGACGGAAGGCAGGTGCCTTAAAGCCGCTGCCGACACTTGCACGGAGGCGTATTTTGCTTGACGGACGAACTAGGACAGCAAATTTTGGAGTCACTCTGGCCGTGTAATCGGAATGATTATCAAACCGAAGGCTCGTATTGAAATGAAGTAAATCCGAAGCCAGCCACTCGTGCTGAGCAAATAAATAAGCCTGCGTTGATTCCGGGTTCGGATCACTTCCGGTCCCTCCGTATCTGCTTCCCCCAATTTGTTCACCAATCATTCCACCACCAAGATTGGTCAAATGCTTTGTCCCCCAAAGAACATCCATCTGCATCTCTGCCTTTGCAAGCGTCTGATCGAATTCATCCTCATAGTGAACGAACCCGTCATTTTGGCGGCGGTGATGCGTCTCTGTCTGATAGCTGGTTCCGTAGAGCGTTGTGTTCAGTCGGATTTTATCACTGAGTTGCACTTCGATTTCTGGATGAATACTCCATTCCAGCCGCTTTCCTTCATCATTGTAGCGTGCCTCAACAGCCCCATCGGTCACGGAGGCAAAAACACTCTCCTGATTTTCGATAGTTCCTCTGGCACCCAGTCTGACCTGAACACGATCCGAGATCACCATGCGGCTCCGCAAATCCCCTGTCCAATCAGCAAAGGAGGGGGTCGTTGGGCCATAGATTCCCGGTGTCAAATCATACCCATCCGAGGCATAACGATTGACTAAAAGCCGTGCACCGAGGTGCTCAAGCCCCCCTTCCATCTGAAACGTCATATCTGAGGTAGTGTGAGAGCCAATACGGAAACTGGCAGATCCCTGCATGCCTTCGACTGGCGGTGCCGTGATCAAATTCACGACTCCTGCAAGTGCTTCACTTCCATACAGGGATGAGGATGGTCCACGTACGATTTCCAGGCGGCTAAGCCCTTTAACAGTAATTCGATCTACATCAAGTGTACCGGCGGTACGACCGATCACCGGCTCCCCATCAAGCAATATGAGGGTATAGTCAGATGCAAACCCCTGCACCTGCAGTCCGGTACCGTGATCATCAAACAAGGCCATTCCCATCTCATTGGCCAATACATCTCCAAGGCGTAATGCACCTTCGCGCTCCATAATATCTGCGGTAATCACACTTACAGGCACCGCGACATCCTCAAGGATCTTTTCGGATCGCGTTGCAGTGACTACCATAGGAGCCATCTTTACGGTACGCATGGAGTCGGCCCGACTGGAATCCGTCGGTACATCCTGCGCCGTCACCGCCCCTGTGCACAGAAACAGGGCTGCGTAAACGGCCCAGATCAGCCTTATCCAAACGTGATTGCAGGAATGAGTTGACATTCTTATTTAGATTCAGTCTAAATATACAGAGATCGGATTAATTTGATCCAATTTCCCCACTTTGGAGTGATTTTTAGGTGAATTCGTGCGTAATCGTGAAAATATAGCCGGAATAACCTGGAAGTATCATCCGAATACACACGAGAGAATAATCTCTAAATCTGCGGTGTACGAGAGGAAGTACAGGCTGTTCGTGATCTCTTTAATAATCAACCTTCCAAATTCGGACGGTATGGTCTCCTGACCCTGATGCAATTAGATTGCCATCAGGAGAAAAGGCCACGGTGTTCACCCAAACATCATGTCCTATAAAGCGGAGTATCTCTTCGCCGGTTGATACCTCCCACAGACGGACCGTGTAGTCCGATGATTCTGCAGAGGATGGGTTCGGGCTCCCCGCCCCTGAAGCAAGTAGATCTCCCTTCGGGGAAAAAGCCACGGAGTTGACCTGATCCGTATGCCCGATAAAATTTTGTTCCTCGACTCCCGTATGCACTCCCCACAAACGGACCGTATGATCCTCTGATGCAGATGCAAGCAATGTGCCATCAGGGGAAAAAGCCACGGAATGAATCGCAGAGGTATGCCCGATAAAGCGGTCTACTTCTTCCTCCGTGGACACATCCCACAAGCGGATGATACTGTCCCATGATCCAGACGCAAGTAACATACCATCTGGGGAAAACGCGACGGAATTGACCCGATCTGCAGGTGCAGAGAAACTGCCTAATTCCAAGCCAGTCGGTAGATCCCACAGACGAATGGTAAGGTCTGTTTTCCAGAAATAATGAAGACGGCGCCCCAGCCCGGATGCCAGTAAAGTACCATCGGGGGAAAAGGCCAGTGAGTTCACGGAATACCCGTTTGTATCCCCAATCAGGTTACGCTCTTCTGTCTCTGTAGATATATTCCATAATCGGATCGTATTGTCTCTTGACCCGGATGCAAGTAACATACCATCAGGGGAAAAAGCCACCGCATTGACCCGGTCTGTATGCCATGTTAAGCGGCGCACTTCTTCCGCTGTGGATACATCCCAAAAACGGACAGTTTCATCCCATGACCCGGAAACCAGCTGGCTGCCATCCGGAGAAAATTCCACTGTACTGACCTGATCGTCATGTGTGAGGACAAACTCCGCCTGGGAGATTGTCCTTGGCCCCAACTGAGGAACAGTAATCATGAACGGAAGGTTCGGAATCAGGGCAACTAGAATGATTATGCCCAGCGTAACAATCGTAAGTGCAACCAGCCATCTTCTGGTTCTCCTCGTAGACTTAATCTTGGCGGCTTCGCCTTTATCTTCCACTCCCGCAGTCCCTATGCGAACTTTCCCTCCCTTATATACGAAACCGGAATCATCCTCAGAATGGCCAATCACAGGAGTCGCCAGATCTAATGCATCCAGAAGCTGTGCACAATTCTGCGTCCGCTTATCCATATTAATAACCAGACATTTATCTATCGCCTTCAGTGTCCTATTGGAAAACCGTTTCTTACCAATTGACTTTGCTGAAGGCAGAGGATCTGATCGCCCATGCACCACCTCAAAGGTTCTTTTTTGAACGATTGGCGGATTTGGCGGAGAAAACGGAGGATTGCCTCCGGCAATCATTCTCCACATGACGGCCCCCAATCCATACATATCGGTCCATGGACCGATCTCTCCTTCCCCGACCTGCTCCATGGCAGCATAGCCATCCGTATAGGGGGCGAGAGATTTGGTGTGTCGACTGATTTCGTGCTTTGCTGCACCAAAATCAATTAAGACCGGAGTGCTGTCCTCAAAGCGGACCAGAATATTGGATGGCTTAATGTCTCGATGACAGATCCCTGAGTCGTGAACGGATTGCAACCCCGTCAGAAGAGGCCGAACCAGATCAAGCAGTTCCTGCTCCGTGAAGGGATTGCCCTGAGACTCACGGCGCTCCAGGAGTGCGGAAAGCGTTAACCCCTGCACATACTCCATAATCATATATGCCGTGCCGTTTGCCAGAAATAGATCTGTACAGGTCACGATATTGGGATGGTCACGGAATTTCACCAACTGCTTCGCCTCTCCGAGAAAGCGCTGCAGGCCTTCTTCAAAGAGAGTCTTTAATTCCGGGTCGCTTGCCTGAACGGTTTCGCCATGGCGGACGGACAGTTCCGATGGGAAGTATTCCTTAATCGCAATGGTGATCCCCAGTTCTGTGTGTCGTCCTTTATAGACAATACCAAACCCGCCCCGTCCGATCACGGAGCGTATTTCGTAGGTGTTAAGGACATAACCCTGACTCAGCATACTTGATCTGTACCAAACCCCAAATATACAGTAATTGCGCTACGTACCCATAGTTTGGGGATGGGCTGAATCCAGAAGCCTGCCGGCAGCATCTATTGGGAATTTCGGGATGTACCCTCTCCATAGGACTAGGAGGGGAAATTCCCATTCCCGCTGGAGCTGATTCTCGGAGGGATAAACCGTTGTCCAATTCATCAACCACCACCCCTGGAATCCACATGTTGCAAAACTCAGAATGGCGGAGCAAACCCGTCTTTCCCTTCACCAAGGGATCCATGTCTGGATAACCGGCTCTTTAGCACTTCATGGACCCGCTCATAATGCTCATGGTACTTGCTGGGAAATGACGCAACACTGCAACCAAGTTTTTCGGCCATTTTCTGCCGTGCAACATCTCGGGTTCCTGCAACAAAATGCCCCTTCGTCGGATGGAAATCCTGAACAACAAAGTGCTCTACTCCCGTTTTGATGAGAGCGTCTGCAAACCGTTCTGGATCGTTTACCCAGAGTAATGGAGTCATCGTAATGCAGGTAGGAATAGAATTCTGAGCCACTGCTGCTATGGCATCCAGCCGTCGTTGGTTGGATGGGCAGAACGGCTCAAACGTTTGTCGCACCTCTTCATCGTCTGTCGTCACCGTCATGTTGACCTGAACCTGTCCTCCCCGCTCTGTGATTCTGTGGAACAGTTCTATATCACGTACCACATCCGGACTTCTGGTCTGCACGACCAGTTTTGGCTTGTGGCGGTCGGATAGGGTTTGCAGCAGTCTCCGGGTTAGTTTTAATTTCCGTTCAATCGGCTGGTACGGATCTGTGACACTGCTCATATAAATTCGGGATCCATCCAGATGCCCCGGCCTGCATCGGCGCAGAATCTGAACCGCGTTTTCTTTGACCTTTACCCAGTGGCCCCAGTTATCCCGCTCTTCCTGGGTAGTGGCAAAAAACGCGGCATAGCAATATGTACATCCAAATGAGCAACCTGAATAGGGATTCAGACTGTAATCATATTTGTCCAGAAACCCTGATGTACGCGTAAGGATACTCCGCGTCGTCTGGTAGGATATTTCCGCACTACCGACTTTCCTGAGACAGCCCAGATGTTTGGGGCCTGAATCAGGCAGGTCGAACTGCTGATCCGACTGTGATATGGAATTCCCGTCCATGAAATCACCTACTTGTACAGTATCCGTTGGAGTTTTTACAGAGAAAGACCATTCCCATGTAAGACTTAACCCGCAGTCAATCTATTTTGTGCAATCTGTGCCCCCCTACAATGAACGCTGTATCTAACCCTACGATTCCTTTGGAAAAGAAGTTGCCGCCTGCGTACTGGTTGCCGTCCATGTATTAGCATGCTTGAGTCCGTGGGATTTTGATTGTTTCTGGATCAGGGCATTCATAGTGATTTCGTTCATGGTTTGGCCTGATCCACTTGGCAGGTTTGCATGGCTATCTCTCTGGGGGCTGCACCGCCGCAATCTTTGATAGATATGTTTGAGTCCACCCTCAACGGCAAAATGTAGCCCCAAGACCCAACTTACTCCGGGTGTCTTGGCTGAATCAACAATACGGCCGATCACTGAACTGGACGGTATGGTGGCATGGCCATAACTTTCCGCTCTGCCACGGCGGGATTTCCGAGATTGCATTTATGGCCAGAAAAATCGTGATAACTCCACATTGGACGCATAAGATGGTGAGTTGTTGGACGGAGATGCTTGCGGTTAACTGGACTTAACCGCAGAATCTGTCAAACCATTGACACAGGAACTGCTGTACCTGAGCTGAGCCATGATTTAGTCCAATCAAAAAAGCGATCACAACAATTCCGTAACGTATGAGATATTTGATCCATTTAGGGAAGGGCTTGTATTCATTTTCATAGATTCTTGCAGCCCAACTCCCCGATGGCGGCTGCAAGTGATCCGATTCCTTTTCTGAAGATGGTTGACTCTTTAATGCCTCACGAAGTTGATTTAGAACGTCTTCAATGTTTTCTTCAGTACTGGGCATTTGCAAAGTCTGGTAGTTCTCTCAATTCATTTTTATAGTAATCAGAAATTATCTGATCGGGGATGGGTATTGCGTGAACTACCTGCCCAAATACATTTCTCTTTACTTTCTGATACCATGGAGTTCCATGCTTGTGGGTTATTGTAATTAACTGCCCGCCCGATAATCCCTTGTATACATACCAGACCATGTCTATTAACTTAAACACACTAGGCTCTTTTGAGGCAAGATCCTCAAGTTTCCCCGAGATGTAATTATCTGCCGACTCTTCTCCAATTAGAAATCGTTCCAGTCTCTCGCAAAAGGAATCATAGGTTACTTCCTGCGACCCAAAGTCTTTGAGTAAGACGTACACTCGGTGAACAACTGGACCATATTTCCATGCCTGAATTTGGCCAGAACTGTTATCAATTAATGGACAGTTCAACTTAGCTAATACCCATCCATGGCAAATGTAAACCAACTTGTTGATCTGGAGGGGCGTTAAGACTATCCCGTCAAGCCCCGCCTTCTTGAGTAGGTAAGCAATGACCAAATAGTCTTCAATTGGTAATTTTGCAAGACTCATGGAGATATGCGTCAATTAGATTGCACATTCAAGGAACACTTTGTGCACTATACAGCGTAACTTGTTTCAGGTTTCACTGGGAAGGATAGTTACGGCTTGTAATTCTGCAACCAGAGTGACCTGCGCGGTAATCTGATCGAAGAACTTCGGCCAAAGGACCACATAGGTAACTCAGCCAGCATGAGATGTCAAGTAGTCGGAGGAATGTTTACTCCCTGCTCTCGCAGAACCTTATATCCCAACATCGCTAAACCGTCGAAGTCAGGACATGATCCGCGTCAGTTAGATTCACCGGTTCCTCAAGCATTCGAGTGTCTAGCGACACCTCTTAAATGTCGCAGTTGTGGGTGGTTTACAACCCCCGCCTACACAGCGGTTGTGGAGG
>JAJEFL010000134.1:0-21574 GCA_022820435.1 Rhodothermales bacterium | reverse complement strand
ACAGGATGGGCGATACTGGAGCAGTTCCTGCGGGAGCGAGGCGTGGTGATCAAGGTGCCCCCGCATTATACATCGCAGACATGCAGCAAGTGTTCCTGTGTGAACGCAAAGAATCGGCAAACGCAGTCCGAGTTTCTATGTATGGAGTGCGGGTACCAGACGAATGCGGACACGAATGCGTCCGTAAATATCCGGGCGTCGGGGATGGCGTCCTGGCACGAACTGTGCCGAACGGGTTGTGGAGCCTATGTGAGACCTGTCATTGCGGAGCGCAAGCCTGCAACCGGGCAACGGGTGATGAAGCACCAAAAAGAACATGGCGCCCATGGGCACTCATGTATATAATTCCCAGAAGAAAACACCGTCAATAGCCGGCAGAAAGGAACAGAGGTCACCGTTTGATGATCACCCCTATGGAAGAACACCACCAATAGCGGGCGGAAAGGAACAGCGATCACCGTTTGATGATCACCCCTACGAAAAGAATCAATTGTTTGATCGTATTCTCTAATCAAAATCACTACTTGATAACAATCTCCAAAAACATCTCTGTATCCGGGAAAAATTCCTCAGGGCAAGATTCGCCGTTTATTTATCCAGATCCTCATCGATCCCCATACGAGAGATTTTTTCCTCCTTATCAACCAGTCCAAACATACCACCTGCCCCCAGACCGGCCCCATCTGATGGTAAACACCGTAGGCAACAATCACCATTTATTGATCCAGATCCTCATCGGTCGCCATACGAGAAGTATTTTCCGCCATATCAGCCTGGCCCAACTTTGCCGCCTTCTCTGAGACCACCCCAACCTAGGAAGTTCCCCAGACGATCACCAGCGATTGCCATTCGCCGATTTTGCTAAGCACAAGCCCGTTTGAGATTGAAAAAACCGCTGCCATGGAACCAGATATCTTAAAGATACACTAAAGCCAGATTGACCACCATGCCTTAGAATGTCTGGGTTTATTCTCAGATCACGAAGCAGCGATCATTCATTGATGGCTTTTATCCTTGCGAGTCTTCGCGATTTTTCTCAAACATGTCCCCCAGTACGCCTGCATTATCTACTCTTACGTTTTACCACTTGATGACAATCTTCAAAAACGTCCATCTATCTGAGAAAATTCCCTCAGGACAAGATTCGCCGTTTATTTATCCAGATCCTCATCGATCCCCATACGAGAGATTTTTTCCTCCGTATCAGCCTGGACCATCCAGATCATCTGTCATTAAACCCTCACTGTTGAGGAATAAGGCATCAGGACAAGATTCGCCATTTGATGGTGCCTAGATCCTCGTAAATCACCGTACCAGAGATTTTTCCTTCCATGTGATCCTCTACCGACCTCAACAATGGACGTAGATGTTCTAAAAACAGCGCTAGTTGAAAAATATGTGCCCCCGACAGTGGTTGACGACCTGATTAAAAAATTCAATTCAAGATTTCATATCTGTATCGATCAAGAAGAATCCCATAACTGAGATATGCAAAGAGGGCGCAGCGTAGATCGGGAGCAATTTCATTGAACGGCCAAATGACTATTTTTAAAACTCTACGAATGAGTATGACTCGCATGGAACGACTGTTCCCTCCCCTTATCTGTCTCTGCCATGACCGACTATGATCTTGTAATTGTCGGAACGGGAATCGGTGGAGGCACACTGGCATGGGCACTGCATGACTGTGGGGCAAAGATTCTGCTGATCGAACGCGGCGATTTTCTACCCCCGGAGCCGGAAAACTGGAATCCTAAAGCCGTATTCAGTGACCATCGCTACAAGACCAATGAAACCTGGGAAACTCCCAGCGGCCGATGCTTCAAGCCTGGACTGCATTATTGCGTTGGGGGGAACTCGAAAGTCTATGGCGCGGCCCTGCCTCGATTTCGAGAGGAAGATTTTGACACGCTGGAGCACAAAGACGGAAGCAGTCCGAACTGGCCCGTCTCTTACGATGAATTGGAACCCTACTACTGCCGCGCTGAAAAACTGTACCGCGTCCATGGAAACGCCGGTGATGACCCAACCGAAGCTCCGCGCTCGCAAGGCTATCCACATAATGCAGTCCCGCATGAACCGCAAATTGATCGCCTCGCCGATTCCTTCCGAAAGCAGGGGCTGAACCCGTTTCATCTGCCACTGGGCATCGATCTGGGGAATCAATGCCTCCGATGCCATACATGTGATGGATTTCCCTGCCGGGTTCATGCAAAGTCCGATGCCGAGATCTGCGCCGTTCGGCCGGCAATAGACAGCCCAAATGTCTCTCTGTGGACAAATTCACGGGCACAGCGCATAGTGGTGCAGAATGATGCGGTGCATGCATTAGAGGTAGACTGTGGAGGCGAGCGAAAAATCATTCGGGCAGGCACCTATGTGCTCAGCTGCGGTGCAGTGAATTCAGCAGCACTACTTCTTAGATCTGACGGGATCCCGAATGCCTCCGGTATGATTGGACGCAACTACATGGTGCACAATAACAGTGCGCTGATGGCAGTTCGCCCATGGGAACTCAATACAACGACCTTCCAGAAAACACTTTCGATCAACGATTGGTATCTTGGTGAAAATGAATGGCCCTGGCCGATGGGAAATCTCCAGATGATTGGGAAGGTGCAGGCATCCATGCTCAAATCCGCCCGCCCAAATACCCCCCTGCCCATGCTGAATTATCTGGCAAACCGAAGTATTGAGTGGTGGGTCATGAGCGAGGATCTGCCAGACCCGAAGAACCATGTTTCACTGACCTCCGATGGCCGGATACGAATTCACTGGCAGCCCAATAATCCTGCTGCCCACCGGCAGTTACTCAAACGGGCACGCCGCATGCTGCATCGGGCCGGATATCCGATCATATTCAGCCAGCCCATGGGCATCGAAACCAATTCGCACCAGTGCGGCACACTGAAAATGGGCAATGATCCGGCGACCAGCGTATTAGATCCCTATTGCAAAATGCACGGACTCTCGAACCTGCGGGTGGTGGATGCATCCTTTTTTCCATCTTCCGGAGCCATGAACCCTGCACTTACCATCGCAGCCCAGGCACTTCGGGTTGCCGAACAAATGATTAAATCATTCCCATGACTAGATATTTTCTCATGCTCATCCTCTTTGGGGGGATCCCCGTATCCGGTGCAGGTGCACAGCAGTCTGATATTGAAGCCGTACTTGATGACTTCCATCTTGCTGCATCCGAGGCGGATTCTGAGCGATATTTTGGATACCTCGCCGAAGAAAGCATCTTCCTGGGAACCGATATGACAGAGCGGTGGACAAAGGCGGAATTTCAAGGATATGCAGAACCTCATTTCAGCGCGGGACGCGGATGGACGTATGTTCCACAGGAACGCCATGTTTATATGGGGGCTGATGGACGGGCCGCATGGTTTGATGAGATCCTGCTCAACGAAAAATACGGTGAAGTTCGCGGAACCGGAGTGCTCATCCTGGAAGAGGGTACATGGAGAATCGTTCAGTACCATCTAACCGTACCGGTGCCCAATGATCTTCTGGGTACGGTGGTGGAAATGATCCGTGCACAGTCACCATAATCCTCCGGCGCAGGACCGATCCATATTCCATCCATTGCGCTTAGGCCACAGTGACTTCCGGGTTCAGGTAGACATCCTGAATGGCATGCAGAAGCCGGACTCCTTCGGCCAGAGGCCTCTGAAATACCTTGCGCCCTGCCAGAAGCCCGCCGCCTCCGCCCCGCTTATTGATCACCGCGGCCCGCACCGACTGCACCAGATCATTTTCGCTCCTGGCCCCTCCCGAATGGATTAATCCGATCCCCCCGGCATAACAGGCCAGAACCTGATATCTCGTCAGATCAATGAGGTGAGAGGAGGACAGCACGTCCGATGCCCGCACATCCTGATGTCCAGCACCTGTGCGGAACGCGTTCGCGCCTCCTGTCCATAATGGTTGCTTCTGCTTAATCAGATCGGCCTGTACGGTTGCAGCCTGATGATTTGCTTCCGCCGTAAGGTCCGCCGAATAAATCACATCCCCCCCGCCCTCCTGAAATGCCGCAGGATGCAGATAACTGAACAATATTGTCGCCATTCCCTGTTCGTGTGCTTCGGCAAACAACGCGGACACTAACTGCAGTTCAGATCGTGCCTGAGAGCCGCCAAAGTATACTGTGGCTGCAACCGCGACACAGCCCATTTTCGCCGCTTCCTGAACACGACTGAACAACACATTCTCGTAACGTGCAGGCCAGGTAAACTGATTGTCATGATTCAGCTTCAGGATGAGCGGCAAATCCCTGCGAGCCGCCCGGGCCACCATTCCAAGAATGCCGTAGGTGGTCACCAGCCCGCTGCTTCCTCCCTGCACGGCCAGATCAACGATTGCGGCCGGATCAAAATAAACCGGATTCGGGGCAAAGACCATCCCCGCGGTATGGGCAACCCCGTGATCCATCGGGAGCAGGCTCAGATATCCCGTCCCCCCTAAACGCCCCGCGCCATATAATCTCCGGAGCGCCCCCAGTACACGCGGAGGACGATCCGAAACCGTTGCCGTCGTCTCACAAAAATCGGGACCGGGAATACGGATGAGCGAAGTGGGTATACACCGACACCGGTGCTGAAGCAGGTCATCTGCCTCGGTGCCAAGGATGGCTGCAACGTCGGTCATCTCGGCGTAACGGGAATCTCCGAAAGGCTTATGGATCCAATACACATACTCGCCTGACCCGAACCATCTTCTCCTGCTTCAGAAACGATCCCACGATCCAATCCTTGTGCTCAGGGTAATCCTCCTACAGTTCATCCAGTTGCCGGATAATTTCAGCCAGATTATTCTGCAACTGCGCAAGGCGCTCATAGGCATCCTGCCCGGGCCGAAAATCTCCCTGAGATGTAAAGCCTGCAAGGTATCTCAATTGATCAATGAGCATGGGTTGAGGATAACTGTCTCCAACCGCGGTCACCAGCAGTGCCCGCAATTTTTCTGCCATTGCGATTGTAGATTCATCTTCGGAATTTTCAAAAATACCATCAACCCGCTGGACGGCGGCCGCAGCATTGCCGCGGGCCTGCATAAGTTCCATTCCAAATTCAAACTGTGCCTCCAGATCACTCTGTTTCACATGATCCGCTGCGACACGCGGATCCATTTTGATCACGCTTTCCTGCAAAAAGATTTCTCCATTCACATTCAGCCGCAACTGATACGTGCCGGGCGGCACCAGCGGCCCCTGCAGGGTCCACACCCCAGGCTCGCTGAGGCCTTCGTGGCGCATGTCCCAGGTATATCGGCTGATGCCGGAGCTACGCTCAATCATGGGCGCAGAAGCACGCCGCCGGGGCGGAGTGCGCATTCCCTGTACTGCGGCCGGTTCCGGCTGGGACTCCTCTGCCGCAATCGTACGGATGATCGTCCCCGCATCGTCTAAAATCTCCAGAGTTACGTCTCCCGTCTGCTCCTCCTTAAAGTAATAATCAATGACCACACCAGATCGGGGATACGCCGGGGCCGCACCCCCGCCGGAACTTGAAGTGTACCGCATCCGATATGCATCACGCACTGGAAACAGAGACACATCCGAACTCATGAGGTCTTCGGTAACGTGATGCAGTGCGGTGATATTATCCAGGATCCAAAATCCCCGCCCCATTGTTGACAGTACCAGATCCTCACGATGGACTTTCAGGTCGGTGATCGGCGTGACCGGTAGACCCTGCTGAAAATTTTTCCAGGTCTCGCCATCATCAAATGAGAGAAACAGCCCAAACTCCGTCCCGGCATAGAGCAACCCTTCACGCCCCGGATCCTCCCGAATTACACGTGTCGGATAATCCTCCGGAATCCCGTTCATCCCATCTGTCAGCCGCGTCCAGGTGGCTCCAAAATCATTCGTCCGATAAATATAGGGTTGAAAATCTCCAAGTAAATACCGGTATCCCGCCACATAGGCCTTCCCCGCCGCATGCGGGGAGGGATCAATGGTTTGGATCCGCCCCTCGGGGGGCATATCCGATGGGGTGACCTCAATCCATGTCTTACCACCGTCCCGCGTCACATGCACCGGACCGTCATTGGCACCTGTCCAGATCACATTCTCCTCCAATGGAGAAACCTCAATCACATAAAGCGCACTGTAATGCTCCTCCCCTGTAATATCTCTCGTAATTGGGCTGCCGCTGATGACCTGGCGCTCGGGCCGGAACGCCGTCAGGTCCCCGCTGATCGTCTCCCATGTGCGCCCCTCATCCATTGTGCGGTGCACAAACTGGGATCCATGATAAATAACATCAGGATCATGCGGGGAGATTTCAATGGGAACCACGCGCTGAAAGCGATATGGCAGTTCCCGTGGATTCACGCCATACATGTTCACACCCCCGACATAATAGGACTGCTGCTGCCCGGTAGTTCGGCTGTAGCGTCGAAACGTGCCTTTACAATTGCTGTAGATGATCATTGGATCCACCGGATGCGGAACCGATGGCCCCGTTTCGCACCCTCCAATCGCCTCCCAGTAGGCAGTAAATCCTCCCGGACGAAAATCCGGCGGTAAACTTGGAACAGCAATCGTTGAATTATCCTGCTGACCTGCATATGCCCAGTAGGGAAAGCGTTCATCCACATCAATCTGGTAAAGTTCGGCAGTAGGTTGATTATGCTGCGTAGACCATGTCCGCCCGCCGTCCCGTGTTACATTGGCACCACCATCATTCGACTGAACGATGATGTGCGGATCATCGGGGTTGATCCACATATCATGATTATCTCCATGCGGAGTCCCGATCCGATCCCATTCCTCTCCTCCGTTTCTGGAGCGCCAAAGGGCAAGATTATTGACCCAGACTATATCGGCATTGGTCGGGTCCGCGTCTACATTCGTGTAGTAAAAGGGACGGGTCATCAAATAGCTCTCCGTGCTGACCACCTGCCAACTTGCCCCCATATCATTGGATCGGTACAGACCCTCTTCCTCCGGCACCGATTCCACCAATGCATACACTCGGCTGGGGTCTGCAGCACTGACGGCAAAATCAATTTTACCGATCAATCCCCGGGGCAATCCCTCGTTACTCCTTGACCATGTTTCACCTGCATCATGCGAAACATAAATTCCGTTCTCACGGCCGTCATCCCCGCTGATGATCGTCCAGGGCTTGCGTTCCGCCCGCCATAATGCAGCATAGATCACATCTGGATCCTCCGGTGCAAGTTCAAGATCCACTGCTCCCGTCCTCTCCGAAACAAACAGTACATGCTCCCAGGTCTCTCCCCCGTCAACCGACTTGAATACCCCGCGCTCCGGGTTTGGAGCAAATGGATTTCCCAATGCCGCAACATAAACAACCTGAGGGTTCGTGGGATGAACAACAACCGAACCAATCTGGCCGGCATCCCGAAGCCCGATATGTCTCCATGACTCTCCGCCATTCACGGATTTGTACATCCCTCGACCGATAATCACGTTACTGCGAAGCCCTTCGGAGCCCGTCCCTACATAAATGATCTGGGGATTACTGTCCGCAACATCAATGGAGCCAATAGATCCCGTTTCAAAGTATCCATCGGATATATTCTCCCAGCTTGTCCCGTAATTGACGGTCTTCCAGACTCCTCCGCCCGTTGCCCCCATATAAAATGTTTCGGGGGTATCCCGATGCCCGGCCACCGTGGTCACCCTCCCGCCGCGTGAGGGACCAATGTAGCGAAACTCCAAATCGTTGAAAACCTCGGCAGTCTGCGCTTCAGCGGCCGCATTGAAATGTAAGCCGCCAAGCCCGAAGAGCAGAATGGTAATGAATCTGTTGATGAACATGTTTTGGTTCTTGTGTGGATGCACCCCTAAATTACGCAGTAATGCGGATATCTGAATACTGTGAGCGGCGGCTCATGGTTGTGATTGATCAAACTGCCCCCTAAAATAGAAGAAGTTGCCGTAATGGATGCCTGTGAATCCCAGGGATATCGTCATACTTTTATCATTCGCATACTCCCCTGTGAGATCCGTGCATCCGAGTCGAATGATTTCTGGTGAGGATATTGGGGCAATAATTTCCCGTGTGCCCGTCATCCTTGGTTACACGCCTGGCCTCCTTAAGCAGATTAAACGATCTTCTGTCATTATGTGTGAGATCGGATTCCAGAGAATCCTGTGCAGCATGATCGGTTAAAATTTCCGGCTCCATATACTCGGCCAGCGCTCTATGACGACCTTGGTCTGAGTATAGAATTCCACTCCGTGTCTGCCCTGGGCATGCAGGGAACCAAAGAAACTGTCTTTCCAGCCACTGAACGGATAAAAAGGCATTGGCGCAGCAACCCCCAGATTAATTCCGATATTGCCGGCATTCGCCTCATAGCGGAACTGCCGGGCGGCAGCGCCGCTCCGGGTAAACAGGCATGCCATATTGCCGTAGGTCCCCGAGTTGATGAGCGCAATCGCATGGTCCAGATCCGCCGTGTGAATTAACCCAAGTACCGGGCCGAACACCTCGGTCTTTGCAAGGGTGCTGTCAGGATCTACATGATCCATCAGCGTAGGGAAAACCCAGTTCCCATTCCGAAATCCATCTACCGTTTTCCCCCGTCCATCCACCAGAATACGCGCCCCCTCTTTTTCGCTCACCCCCACCATCTTTTCAATCATTGCCTGACTTTCCGGCGTGATGACGGGGCCCATCTCTGAGTCCTCCTCCAGTCCGTACCCCACCTTCCGGGTACGGGACGCTTCCGCCATTGCCTCGGTAAACGGATCCCGCGCTCCTCCAACGGTTACCGCCAGACTGTTGGCCAGACACCGCTGACCTGCACACCCGAACGCCGAGTCGGCGAGGATTTCTGATGTCATCTCCATCTCGGCATCCTCCAGAATAACCGCCACATTGTTCGCCCCTCCCTGACATTGAACCCGCTTCCCGTGCTTTGCCGCTTTGGCATACACATAGCGGGCAATCCTGGTGGATCCAACAAAGCTGACCGCCCGTGTCCCGGGATGCTCAATGAGTGCATCCACGGCTTCTTTTCCGCCATGAACCATTTGCACGACCCCTTTCGGCAATGCCGCCACCTCCAGCAGCTGCATCAGCCAGGTGCTGGTCCGGGGTACTTTTTCGCTCGGCTTCAGGATAAAACAATTGCCTGCAGCAATGGCATAGGGCAGAAACCATAACGGGATCATCCCGGGGAAATTGAACGGCGTAATGGCAGCGACCACCCCCAGCGGCTGCCGGATCATGTGCTCATCAATTCCGCTGGCGACATCTTCATTGTTGCAGCCCTGTATCAGGCTTGGCATTCCGCATGCCACCTCAACATTTTCTATACCGCGCCGCAGTTCTCCTCTGCTTTCCATGATGGTTTTCCCGCATTCCCGGGTGATCATCTTTGCGATCTCCTCAAAATGCTCCTCCAGCAGTTCGCGGAATGCAAAAAGATACTGCATCCGCTCCATTACAGGGGTACGCCGCCACTCCTGAAAGGCATCCAGCCCCTTGCGAACCGCCAGATCTACTTCCACGGAGGATGCCATCGGGACGGTGCTCATCACGCTGCCGGTTGCGGGGTTGATGACACGCAGGGTCTCCCCCGCCTGTGAGGAATCCCATGTCCCCCCGATAAAATGTTTTAATTCAGTTGTACTGCTCATTCTTTCAGAAATACCTACGGTTAAAATGGCAACCCTGATGGTCCTGCCTGCGGGTTACCTGACAGGATACAAAATTAGTACAACTACAGCAAGATGCAAAATTTCGAAAGTATCGACAGGAAGAAATTCCTGACACCGGACACTTTGGAATTTTCGTAGATAACTCCCGGATCTTTCGTGCCTGCCCTTGCGTGCAGACACAAAAGAGGAGTTGAATGATCAGCGGGGGAGCCGGCAATGGCGCTGATCGGGGAGGTGGGCTACTTCATACGGGCAAAGATGCTGTACAGCACCGGAACAACAAAGAGGGTCAGCACAGATGCGCTGGTCAACCCGCCCACAATCGCAATGGCCAGCGGTGTGCGCAGTTCCGCTCCCTGACCAAATCCCATCGCCAGCGGCAACAGCCCGAGAACCGTTGTGATGGTCGTCATGAGAATCGGACGCACGCGGTCATGTCCGGCCGCCATAATGGCCTCACGGATCGGGATCCCCGCCGCCCGCCGCTGATTAATAAAATCGGTCTTGATGATCGCATCATTCACCACAATCCCAACCAGCACCACCGTTCCCATTAGACTCATCAGGTTCACGGATTGTCCCGTGAGTCCAAGCACAAAGGCCACCCCCGCCATCGCCAGAGGCACTGAGATCAGAATAATGAGCGGCTGCACCAGATTCTCAAACTGTGCAGCAAGAATCAGATAGACAAGTACTAAACTCAGCACCAGACTCAATACGACGCCAAACAGGCTCTGCTGAAACACCTCCACAGAACCGCCCACACGGCTGCGCACCGTAATCGGCAGTGTCCGACCGGTCACCTCGGTCACCGCATTCATTGCCCTCCCGAGGTCGTACCCATGTCCAATATCCGCAGTGAGCCGTACCACAGAGGCCTGTTCCACCCGTACAAGTGCGGCAGGCAGGGGAATCGACGCTGCAGTAACGAAGGCGCCAATGGGCATCAGCCCATCCCGTGCAGGAATCTGCTCGGCCAACAGACGGTCAATAGAATCAATATGACGGGAGCGCAAGACAATCGGAACCTCCTCATTTACGGTTTTCAGGGTTGTCGCTTCACTCCCCCGGGCACCTGCCTCAAGATAGGCGGTCAATGTTCCGGCATGCACCCCGTAGCGATTCATTACATCCCGGTTAAATGTTAACTGATAGGTCGGTACGGAGGCAGCGTCCGCACGTCGCACATTTGCCAATTCCGGCCTCGCCTCCAGCAGTGATTGCACGCGTCCCACCACCCTTTCTGCATCCCGGCGATCTTCGCTCACCAGGTCAATCAGCAGGTCTGCATCGCTGACCGTCAATAACTGCTCTAACTGGGTTTCTACACGCTGGGCTTTGACAGAGACATCCTCCGGCAGATCCAGAGATTGCAGCGCCAGCAGTACTTCATCCGCATTTTTGTCTGGCGGCAATAACAATGTAATATCCCCCTCGTACGGGGGGCGGGGATCCAAATCCAGACGTGCCTGATCACGCTCGCCCAGGTCCGCAAGCACCCGATCTGCCCAGCCTCTGGCTTTGGCCTGTGATTCAATCTCGGATGCACGCAGGGCAACCATGGTCAGGTCGGCATCAGTCGGCAATGTAATCCGCACATCTACACGTCCCTGTTCCGTCTCCGGAATTACTTCACGGGGCAGGTTCGCAATGAGTACACCTGCCCCCATGAGCAAAAGCGCACAGAACATCATGACCGTCCATCGATGATCCAGGCTCCAGGAGAGTGCCCGTTCATAGCGGGCAAGCAGCCCTGCGCCCGCACCTGGCTTGTCGGCCGGCGGTTCCTGAGTCTGCTTTTCGCGGGATACGATGAGAGGGACTACCGTTAATGCAACAAGCAGTGAGGCGAAAAGTGAACAGACCACGGCCAGTGACTGATCCCGGAAGAGCCTGCCCGCCAGACCCTCTACCAGTGTGATGGGCAGAAATACCGCAATCGTCGTTAAGGTACTCGCCGTAATTGCGCCCGCCACCTCGGATGCACCATTGCGTGCCGCCTGCAGTGCGGTCTGCCCCTGTTCGCGCAATCGGGCAATATTTTCAATGACCACAATAGCATTGTCAACCAGCATCCCCGCCCCCAGTGCCAGACCGCTGAGCGAAATCAGATTAAAGGTGACCTCCAGCGGCTCAAAGAACACCATCGTGACCGCTAAAGAAAGCGGAACGGCCACCGCAGCCGCCAGAAGCGAGCGCAGCCGCCTCAGGAACGCAAACAGAACCATGATCGCCAGGAGTCCGCCCAGAATTACGGCCTGCGTTACCCCTCCGATGGCCGCCTGAATAAACTCGCTCTCATCGACCACCACATCCAGAGAAATCCGCTCATATTCCTCTTCCAGTGCAGACAGGACCGTACGGATTTCTTCCACAGCCCGAACAATGTTCGCATCGGCCCTGCGTTCCACAAGCAGCAATAAGGTTTCTGCACCGTCCAGCCGCACCAGTCCGCGCCGGTCTGCAACCCCGTCCCGCACCTCTGCGACATCCCGAAGCCGGATGGGGGTGTTGTTTCGCGTCGAGATCACCGTCTCCGCAATATCGTCCGTATCCTTGAACTCCCCGCTGATCTCCACCGGATACCGAAACGGCCCGCGCCGGATTACGCCCCCCTGCAAAGCGATATTTGATCCTTCAAGTTCATTGGCAATCTGATTGAGACTGATCCCATAGGCAAGTTTCTGGTCCGGATCAATCTCCACCTCGATCCGCCGCTCAAACCCTCCGGTCACCTGAACACGGGCGACATCACGGAGCTGTTCCAAACGGCGTGCAATCAGGTCCCGGCCAACCCGTTTGAGCTCCACCAGATCCTCCGGGCGCTCCCCCGCCTCTGTTTCGGACCGGTTTCGGAGTGCAATCACCATAATGGGGCGATCTCCAGGGTCAAGATGAAGAACGGCAGGCCTGGAGGCCTCACGCGGAAATGCGTCTCCGAGCCGATCCAGATTCTCCCGTACATCCAGCAGTGCCAGGTCCAGATCTGCATTCCACCCGAACTGCATGTGTACCAGACTTCCCCCAAGCAGCGTGCGTGAGGTGACCCGTGTGAGGCCTGCCGTCCCGGCAACCGCCTGCTCAATCCGCTCCGTGACCGCCCGCTCAACCCTGTCCGGGGGCACATCAGGATAACTCGTCCACACAACCAGACCGGGATAACGCAAATCAGGAAGCAGTGCCACCGGCAATCGCACATATGCAATGACCGCCAGAATCAGAAGCAGAATATAGAATGCCGTCACAGCAACCGGGCGGTTCAGGCAGGAAGAAATGAATGTTTTCATCCCTGATCAGAGATAGACCGGCGGGCGGGAATGTTAACGAAGTCCTAATTCAACCACATTGGTGACTTCCACCGGGACATCATGCGCCAGTGCATAGTTCCCCTGAACGACCAGTGTATCTCCCGGCTCAATGACACTGGGGGAAACCCCGCCAATGATTTCTGTAAAGTTGCCGGAGCGCTCTCCAATCCGTGCGTACATCCAGTAGGACCTGCGTCCTTTCACCAGAAAAACCACTTCCCTGCCCTGCCGCACAATCACGGCTTCGGACGGCACAACCATCCGGTCCTGCAGGCGGTTCTTTTCCAGTGCGACATCCGCATAGAGACCGGAAACCAGCCGCCCATCTGGATTCTGAAGTGCGACCGTAATGCGCCCGGAACCGGTTTTGGGGTCTACGGAAGGATTCACGGCGTGAACGTAGCCCTGAAAGACTTCATCACTGTAACTTGGCACAACGACGTTTGCTGTCACTCCAGGGCGAATATGCACGAGATCCCCCTCAAGCACATCCACCGACACTTTCATCCGGTTATCCTGAAGCAGGGTAAGCAGGTGGGTACCCGCACCCACATGCTGCCCCTCTTCTACCTGAAGATCTGCAATGCGGCCGCTGAAAGGGGCCACCACACGGGTCCGCTCTAATTGCAGACGGGCCTGTTCAACCTGTTGTTCCTGCTGGGTCAGATTGGTATATACGGCCGTCACCGCTTCACGCTGATTTCCCGCCAGTACATCCATCGCTTCAAAATGGCGACGCACAGTCCCTAGTTCCGCCTGTGTAATGGAGCCTGCGGCAAACGCCTCCTCGGCTGCGTTCAACCGGATCCGGGCCTCTGCAAGCTTGGTCGTATCGGTCACGGCCAGTTCACCTGCATTGCTGATTTGAACGGCATAATCCGCCCGTGCTTTCAGCAGGACTGCTTCGGCTTCGTTCAACCGGATTCGCGTTTCGCGATCATCCAGGCGCATCAATACCTGCCCCGCCTGCACACGCTGCCCCTCTTCGACCGGCCGGTCAAGGATCAGCCCACTGACCTCTGCACTGATTTTGGATTCGCGCCACGGTGCCAGATGCCCGGTCGCCTCTGCGCGAAGCGGGAATTCTCCCCGCTCCAGCACCAGCACCTCCACGGAGGCACGCGCAGGTTCGGGTTCCTCGGTCAGTTCCCGCTCACCATCCACCGCCTCGCCAACCACCGCCGGCCATACCCCATACAATACCAGTCCGATGATCGAAAATGCCAGAATTGAGCCAAAAATATGCCATGGCTTAATCTTGCGGGATGAACTTGATCTGTCCGTCATAGGCTAAAATGATTCCTGATTCAACAAGATGACTTAAGACAATAAACGTGCCAGCAATTCCAGATTGATTGATCTTAAGAGAATTTGTACTGCGATTCCGGAACTCTACTATCTGAAACGCAGTTGGTTCGACTTTCCGGACTACTGCCCCTTGAACCCCCATGCTCAGCAAGAGTACCGCAGGTCTTCTGAAACGGCCGATTGCGGTGATTTCCTGGTGTACTGCGATTGTCCTCGCCGGGATCTGGGCGGCACTGGATATTCCGATTGAGTACTCGCCCAATACGGAACTGCCCCGGGTGAGTATTTCGGCAATTTGGCCGGGTGCCTCCCCGAGGCAGGTGGAACGGTACGTCACTGCCCCCATTGAACGTGAGATCCAGACCGTCCCCGGGATCGCTGAAATCAACAGTATTTCCTCCGAAGGCCATTCGCACATCCAGATCCAGGTGGACGAAGAGATGGATCTGGGCACATTCAGCACACAGATTGGGGAAAACCTCACGCTGCTCAGGGATCGACTGCCCCAGGGTGTCTCCCCCCGGCTGACCAAAGAAATCCCGGAGGCTTTTCGGGATGTGCAGGGATTTATGACCTTGCGGCTTATTGGCCCCTACAGCCCCGATGAACTCAGGAAAACCGCCGATGAACTCCTGAAACCCAAATTTGAGAGCTTATCCGGCATTGACCTCGTTGAGGTGACCGGCGGGAGTGAGCGGGAACTTCTGATTACGCTGGACCCGGACCGGCTTGATGCGTATGGAATTGAGTACGGATATGTGATGGAGCAGATCAGTTCCTCCCTGCGCGATCATGTCTTTGGACGGATGGATGCTCAGGGCAGAGGCTATCTGATGGTCAATAAGCCCGAACTGGACCTGAGCCGCCTGTCGGCGATTATTGTCAGCCAAAGCAGGCCCGGCGAACTCCCGGTACGACTTGATCAGGTGGCCAATCTGGAACTGGGCCCCGCCCCCCGGCTCAGTATCCGACGTATTGACGGACTCAATGCAGTGGCACTGGATTTGGAGCGTACCCGCGGCTCTCATATTATTGATGTCGCCGAGGCGGTCCATGACCGCATTGAAGATCTGCAGGGGGCACTGCCTGAAGGGGGCAGACTGCTGGTCGTTCTGGATCGCACCGAAGACGTACGGGAACTGCTGAACGACTTGACACTGCGGGGCGGGATCGGACTCATTCTGGTGACCCTGGTGCTCCTCTTTATGCTGAAAAGCGTGCGGGCAACCGTCATTGTATTATTCAGCGTTGCGGTGGCCCTTGCCCCGTCTCTTGCACTTTTCAGGTTCTTTGATCTGTCCCTCAATATCATCACACTCGCCGGGCTGGTGCTGGTCTTCGGCCTCCTCATTGATAACAGCGTGGTCGTGGTGGAGCAACTCCTTTTGCAGCAGCAGAAATTCCTCGCACGCGGAATGCGGGGGATTGACCTGCACGTCGCACGTACGCAGGCGGCCCTGAAAGCAGTCTGGCTGCCGCTATTGGGGGGGACTTTGAGCACCATGGCGGTCATGCTCCCGCTGGTCTACCTGAGCGGGGATTTGCGGGAACTGTTTTTGCCGTTTGGGGTGCTGGTGAGTATTACGCTTCTGATTTCATTAATCAGTGCGGTCGCCTTTGTGCCGGTCGTCGTGCGCTTTCTGCCGCCCAAAGTTGAAAAACCCGAATGGAAATGGCTCCGGCATACCATTGCTCTCCCTTATCGGCTGGTTGCCCGCTTCCCGAAAAGCACACTGATTGGATTGATCCTGCTGCTTGGGATTCCAATCTGGAAGCTTCCCGTACAGATTAACGAGCCTCGAAATGGATGGTCCAATGAGGTGAAAGAGCGGTTTGCCAATCTATATAACACAACCCTGGGCGCTTCCATCGTCCAGTCGGGCAGACAATACATTGATCCATGGACAGGAGGCGTTCTGCGTCCTTTCTTCCGAAACGCCTCCTTCTATAAACCCTGGAGTTACCCGGAGCGCAAAAGCATCTACGTACGCCTGGGATTCCCCAAGGGCAATACCATTGAGCGGAGCGACTCACTCATTGCAAATTTTGAGCAGATGGCACTGGCCGAAGCGAGTGTCTATCAAACCGATGTGAGGATCACCGAAGACTATGCCTACTTAAATATTGAGTTCAAAAAAGGCTCCCTCACCACCCCCGGCCCCTATATCCTTCAGCGCAGGCTGGTCGGACGCGCAATTCTGCTCGGAGGGATGTCCGTGTCTGTGGGAGAGATTATTCCCCAGACAGGATATTTTAGCGGCGGTGGAGGCGGAATCAGTGGTGCCAGCGTGCGTCTGTACGGCCCCAACTATGAAGATCTTGACCTGCTTGTTCATCAACTTGGAGACTTTCTCAAACAAAGGAGCCGCCGGGTTCAGGGGATTGATCTGAATGCAATGCGAAATTCCTGGATTCGGAATCAGGCCCGTCAGGTGCTGCAATTTGAATGGACCGCAGATGCGACCGCACGGACGGGAGCAGATGCCTACTGGATCAATCACCGCATGATGCCCTACTTCGAAACCACCCGCCCCCGCTGGCGGGCGGATATTGCAGGAGACTCCCGCATCCCCATTCGCCTGATCATCAATGACGCGGCGAATCTGGATGTGGACCGCATAACCCAGCGCCCTCTGGTGGTCCAGGACAGCACACTCCTGCGGCTTGCGGGGGTCGCAGACTACAAAATTGTGCAGATGGCCGCAGAAATCGAACGGGAGAATCAGCAGTATGTACGGCGGATCAGCGTAGATTTTCGCGGCCCGTTCCAGATGAGACAAAAATTCATGGAGAATGCACTGGCGGCCTTTTCGATCCCTCCCGGCTATCGGATTGAGAGCGGGTATGACTTCTTTTTCACCGAAGAGACCAAGCGTGCATTCGGCTGGGTTTTTGCGGCAACGATCCTGCTTGTGTTTCTGGTGACTGCGTCAGTATTTGAGTCGTGGAGCCTGCCGCTGGTGGTGATGCTGAGTGTTCCGCTTGCTGCAGTGGGAGTCTGTATCGGTTTTCTAATCACGGATGCCAGCTTCGTGGAGGGGGCCTTCATTGGGACCGTCCTCCTGATCGGGATTGCCGTCAACGACAGTATTCTTTTGACGGACCGCTTCCGGCAGTTACGGTCCGCCCGCCCTCATGGCAGGCCCTCGGTGCTGGCCCGTTTAGCGATTCGTGAGCGATTGCGTCCGATGTGGACGACGACACTGACCAGTGGAGCCGCCATGTTACCGCTGCTGGTCTTCCCGAACAGTGATGATTTCTGGGTTGGTCTGGCCGTCACGGTCACGGCCGGGCTTCTGGCATCAACCTGCCTGTCGCCGCTTGCTTCGGTTGCCATGCTGTCACTCTTCAAACGGAAACCACTGCCGGATCACAGTTGACTTGACCTGTCTGGACTGGCCTCCGTACAGCGGAACCG
This sequence comes from Rhodothermales bacterium, assembly GCA_022820435.1. Classification (GTDB taxonomy): domain Bacteria; phylum Bacteroidota; class Rhodothermia; order Rhodothermales; family Bin80; genus Bin80. The sequence goes on along the minus strand of JAJEFL010000134.1, from coordinate 3,891 downwards.
CTAATCTCCCCGATACCCGCTACAAGCCCCCGTACGGTGCCATCATTGCCTGCACTTCTTCAAGTGTAGGCATAAAGTTTGCACATCCGTGCCGGGTCACCACGATTGCCCCGCAGGCATTGCCCAGACGAACGGAACGGGTAGAGGGCCAGCCTTTCACCAGCCCATAAATAAATCCTGATGCAAATGCATCTCCTGCGCCAAGAATGTTCTGGACTTTGACCGGAAAACCCGGCACGGCAGCCGGTGCAGCTGCCCACTCATGAATTCGTGCACCTTCTGCGCCGCATTTTTCAATCACGAGCCGGGGACCAAGGGCTAACAGCGCAGTGACTGCACGGTCTACATTCCCCTCCACACGCGCATCGGACATCTGTTGGTCTGTAAGTTGAACCTGATCCGCATCTTCCATGACGGCCGCCTTGATTTCGTCCTGCGTACCGATCAGGATCTCAACATTTTTCAGCGCGGTTCGGATTGCCACACCATAGGCCTGGGCATCGTGCCACTGATCGGGGCGAAAATCCAGATCAAGAATGACCGTGCCTCCGGCTGCACTGGCCTGTTCGGCCGCATACAGGGTTGCACTTCGGCTGGATTCCCGGGCGAGGTTTGTGCCTGCAAACCCGAACACACGCGTCTCTGTGATGGGGGCCGCCCTGACATCATCAATGCTGAGCGCATTATCTGCGCAGTTGTCCCTGTAGTAGACCAGCGGAAACCGGTCCGGCGGCTCAATCCCCAGGATGACCGCGCTGGTGCGCCGATTCGGCTTTCGGGGAATATAGCATGTTTCCACTCCTTCGGCGCTTAGAAAATCCACAATAAATTCTCCCACCGGATCCTCGCCCACCGCGGTGAGCAGCGCGACCTTCAAGCCGAGTCGGCGCACACCTACGGAAATATTCGTTGGCGAGCCGCCCACATAAGCGGCGAAACCTGATATCTGCGAGAACGGCACCCCAATATTCTGCGAATACAGATCAATGGAGGAACGCCCCATCATAATCACATCATGCTGCATCCAAACAGTTCATTCAATGTATCTGACCGTGCAAAACAGAAATTCGGGCGATCCTCCCACAGATTGGATCTGTTTTCTGGAAGTCAGACCGCTTCCATATTCTGGTACTTCTCGGCAATCTGAAGGGCCATCTCCAGGGATTGGCTCACATTCAGCCGAGGATCCACGGTTGAGAAGTAACGCTGATTCAGATGCTCTTCTTCAACCCCGCTTGCTCCCCCGACACATTCCGTCACATTCTCGCCGGTGAGTTCAAAATGTACACCTCCCAGAACCGTCCCCATCCGGGCATGCATGTCGATCACCGCTTCCAGTTCCGCCAGGATATTCACAAATTTGCGGGTCTTGATTCCATTGGATGCTTTTTCTGTATTTCCATGCATCGGATCACAGCACCATAATACATTCATCCCTTTACGCTGCACGGCTTCAATCAGCCGCGGGAGTGAATCCTCAACTTTGGCCACCCCCATTCGTGTGATGATGACCAGACGGCCCGGTTCATTGAGCGGATTCAGAAATTGTATCAGGGAAATCAGATCACCAGGGGGTATATCATGGCCCACTTTGATCCCGATCGGGTTACGTATTCCCCGCATATACTCGACATGCGCACTGTCTTCAAAGAGGGTCCGCTTACCGATCCAGGGCAGATGCGTGGACAGATTATAGACGGCATTGGCATGTACGACCTCTCTGGTAAATACTTCCTCATACGGAAGGTGGAGTGCCTCGTGACTCGTATAGAATGTGACGCGCCCTAGTCCCTCAATAGGATGATCGGACACCGTCTTGGCAAAATCCAGTGCCTGATGGATCTCGCTGATAATCGTTTGATAGCTTTGAATATAAGGGGCCTCCTGTGCGAAACTCAGATTCCAGTTATCTGCATTATGCAGATCAGCAAATCCGGCATCTGCCAGTGCACGTACAAGATTGAGTTGCGCTGCAGAGCAGTAATAGGCCTGCATGAGACGCTGCGGATCCGGGATTCGCGCCTCTGCCGTAAACTCAGGTGCATTAATATTATCGCCCCGATAAGAAGGAAGTGAAATCCCGTTGCGGGTTTCGCTTGGATCGCTGCGGGGTTTGGCGTACTGGCCGGCAAAGCGTCCGACCCGGATAACCGGCATTTTTAAGCCGTAGATCAGGATCACACTCATCTGAAGCAGAATCTTGAGGCGATTCTTAATTAATTCCACCGTGCAATCCTCAAATCGTTCTGCGCAGTCTCCGCCCTGAAGCAGAAATCTGCGTCCGGCCGCCGCCTCTGCGAGATGCTTCCGCAAGGCTTCAATCTCCCAGGATGTCACCAAAGCGGGCTGCTTTCTCAGTTGATTCAGGACACTGGTAAGATGCGCTTCATCCGTATAGGTCACCTGTTGAACGGCCTTCTTTTTTCGCCAGGACGCAGGTGACCAATTGGACGCGGAATATTTCATCAGGTTGAATATTCTAAAAAGGGAAACATCGAAATTCAGAGAATGTCATCACAAAAAGCCGTCCATTATCCCACTGGATGCGTGACTCCCGAGTTTAGTTAACACGGGCACTGCGATGACGGTCACGCATGCGTTCGCGTTGTTCACGAATCTGGCGCTCAACTGCCTCAAGTGCTTCGCTCACAGCAGATCGAACGGAATCATGGGTACGGGATGCTGCAATATTCGCCGGCTTACAGTATACCACCAGACGGGCCTTGTACTCGGCATGCTTGTTCGCACCGCTGATACACTCTACGGCAACCGAAGCACCCGATATATCCCGATGACCTCGTGCCAGTTTATGAATACGCGCTTCGATTGAATCCTTGTCTCGCTGGCTGAGATGCGCGCTCCCCGCGTAATATTCAATTGCAAATTTAGACGAAGCATTCGCTTCGTGAACGGTCTTGGATGCCATGTAAGCAGATAAATGGTGATGAGTAATGAAACCTAAGGCAGATTCCCATAAATTGCACTATACTTCTGGCGTATATACGCAAGCCAGGGCTCTGCACTGACGGCTCCGTTGGTGAGCCAGTCAATAATTTCGGCAGCGGACAGTTTCCTCCCCCAATGGTACACATTGGTTTGCAGCCACTCCAGAAGCAACTTAAACTCCCCACGTGAAATTTGATCATCAAGGTCCGTCAGCGCGGACTGTGCACAGGAAAAAATTTGAGCAGAGATCAGATTCCCAATTGTATACGTGGGAAAATAGCCGATGGCTCCCAGTGCCCAGTGGATATCCTGAAGTACGCCCTGCATATCTGATTCCGGCTGCACCCCCAGATACCCCTGCATCCGGTCCATCCAGAGCCCTGGCAGTTCATGTACCGATGCTTTCTCTTCCAGGAGCATCATCTCCAGTTCAAACCGGAGCATAATGTGCAGGTTGTAGGTGACTTCATCCGCCTCAACGCGGATGGCAGAAGGGCGGACCTGATTTATGGCCTGATAGAATCGCTCCATGGGGATATTGCTCAGTTGATCTTTGAAGCGCTGCTGTAAATCACGATAGTAGCATCTCCAGAAAGCCTCACTGCGGCCCACCTGATTTTCCCAGAGCCGGGATTGCGATTCATGGATCCCCAGCGAGGTCCCCTGAGCAAGAAAGGTCCCTTCCAGTTCGGGGTCAATCCCCTGTTCGTACATGCCGTGTCCCGCTTCGTGCAGGGAGCCGAACAGCCCCGACACCAGACTGCGTTCGCGGATCCGTGTTGTTAAACGTACATCGTTGATCGAGAACGAGGTACTGAATGGATGTGCAGATATATCCTGGCGCCCCCGCTGAAAATCAAACCCGATATCCCGCAGGATCTCCATCCCGAAGTCCCATTGAATCTCTGCATCATACGAATCATTGAGAAATGCATACTCCATTTG
>JAJEFL010000041.1:0-11092 GCA_022820435.1 Rhodothermales bacterium | reverse complement strand
CGAACCAGTTCTACATGCAATTCCTGGGAAGCTGTACTCTCCTGAAATGGCGGGGAGGATGAAGGTTGTAAATTCATTAGTACTTGAGTTTGAGTGAATAGGGCTATACTCCCAAACTCCAACTAATAATGGTGCATCCCCTGTCAGGGTCCATCCCAAGTAGAGAATCAGTCGGATGAAATTGGGGAATTGGAGGAGATCATTTCACTGACAAAACGCTACATAACGGATAATGCCATCTTAGTCATGGGTGGCGATGCATTATTAATAAATGATGCAGGTATTACGGGGAAGACCTCCAGCGGCATTCCCTATGCCCAACTCACAGGGGAGGACGTAGTAGCGTTTTTGGTTTTTGGCATGATAGGGATGTCAGCATCAAAAACAACAGATGAACCCTATTCATGTTCGGTTGATGAGGATGCTGGTGTGCGCACTCTGATACGTTTTGGCAGGTGTGTAAAAGATTTAATGGATAGAGGAATATGTGTCTACGGATACAAGGCGGATGGAGCCTACCATGTATATCCAGGTAAGTGCGAAATGAATTGAGGTTCTTTCAAAACCAGTGGTTCAGGCTAAAAAGTGTTTCTGGATACTGTCAGGTCAACAAAAATCTTTAAGATTGAGAGTTTTGCATAGGCTCCAAAGACCTGCTATGAGATCACAGAGTTTCGTTACGTTGAATCGAAGCCAGACACGAGTGAGGTGAGACATCAAGCGGAACTGATTCGGATGTACCATACCAAGGGCGAAACGTAATACAGGCTAAGTGAACTCCGCAGGCCGCTATTTTGGATGCGCATCGGTGCTTTTTGCCCGTCCGGTGACTGTTTAAGAATTCGTCCTGCTGCATATACTATCCATGATCGTATCAGAGACTCCAGATTCCTCGGCAGGGGGCAAAGTGTCCGAATTCCTGTATCCTGATCCAAGATGGCTGCACCTCTGAAATTTCGATGAAGCAGTGTGACGGAGATCCTTCATTATTTCTGAAGATGACAGGGAGTGAACATGATAAGATCTTTTTCCGCCGGTAGAGTTATGTACCGTGACGGCTGTTTTCGTTCCTTTGGGCCGATCTTTTCGCTTCGGCGTATATTTCGCAGATTACCATCATTTACCTTTGCTATGCGCATCGTATTACTCGGACTTTGTTTTTGCGTATCCAGCGTCACTGCTCAGGTTGAGCGGGAGCCTATTGTCGCCAGTGATCTACTTAGGATTCAGCAACTTGGCAGCGTGACGGCTGCCCCCAATGGACGCTATGTTGCCTATACAGTTCGTTCCATCATTCCGGACGGCGACAATGATTATCAATATCGGTCCGAAATCTGGATGGCCGTCGCAGACCGGTCAGAACCCCCTAAACAGATGACTTACGGGGGAGCAAGTTCACCTGTATGGCATCCAGACAGCGAACGGATCACGTTTCTGCGCAATATAGAAGGGATGTCCCAGGTTTTTGAGATCTCCATTTATGGCGGAGAAGCCCGACAGTTGTTCAGCTTTGAACACGGAGTGAGCAATCTGCAGTGGTCGCCCGACGGGCAGAGATTACTCTTTGCTGCAACGCTCAGCAGGGACGAAGTCACGAAAATCACCGGAACTGTGCCAGAATGGTCCCAAGAGCGTCCCGAGAGATCCTCCTGGGAAGAGCATGTTGCGGAAGCGGATCCAGATGGAGAACTGGCAAACATACGAGCATGGCTGGATAAGAACCGTCTTGATGCGAATCCGCGTCTATTGAATCGCCTGAATTTTCAGGGCGAGTTGGATTTATCCCCGGAGTATCGTTCAAGACATTACTTCGTTGCGAGCATGTCCGGTGATGAACCGGACATCAAGATGGTTACAACGGGGCACTACAGTTTTGGAACTGCCACATGGCTTCTGGATAATCGCCAGATTGTTGTGAGCGGTTACCCGGAGACGGCAGGCCATCCTGACCGTGAGCAGGACCGAGATCTATTTCTGGTTGATATAGAATCTTCGCGCAAACGGTTACTGCTTGATATTGGGGGCTATCGTTTGAGTTCGCCGATTGTATCCACTAGTGGCCGGTTTATTACGTTTCAGGCAAGCAGCCTCTCCGATCCCGGATATGCACAGTCTGAACTTGGGTATTTTGCGATTGACGGGTTGAGTCCCCCCGAGATGCTTACGCTGGACTTTGATCGAAGCATCCGGAGCGTGAAGTGGTCGCATGATGACTGGTTTGTATATTTCACGGCTCCATCCGAGGGGGGTGTCCCCCTGTACCGCGTGTCGGTGAATGATGGGCGACCTGCACTTCCAACTCCAGATCCCGTCTCCGATTCCCTCCTTGTTGACAGTTTGTCTCAGCGTGCAAGGTCATTCTTCTATCGCGGCGAATTACTCCATCGCGGACTTCCGGTTACACAGTTGACGGAAAGTAATCGTGGGATTGGAAGCTATGACCTAACGACAGCCATGGCTTATATGGCAACGACACAGGTGCTCAATCCCTCCGAGTTGTATGTCTCTTCCATGGATTTTGAATCCCCGGTGGCGCTTACAGAACATAATGCAGGGTGGCTTCAGAATAAGGCGCTGAGTTTTCCGGCCGGGTACCGCCTGCAAAGGGATACGATGAATGTACAGTATTGGGTCATGCCCCCGACCTTTCAGGCACCGGGACGGACGTACCCGCTTCTGGTTGCCATTCACGGAGGACCGGCATCCATGTGGGGGCCGGGAGAGTTTACGATGTGGCACGAATTTCAGTTTTTGGCAGCACAGGGCTACGGTCTGGTTTACTCGAATCCTCGGGGTTCCGGCGGGTATGGGCACGCATTCAAACAAGCAAATTATCAGGACTGGGGCGTAGGTCCGGGTGGGGATGTATTGGCAGTGGCATCGGAGGTGTCAAGAAGAACCCGATGGGTGGATGCAGATCGTCAGGTGGTCACCGGCGGCTCCTATGCCGGGTATCTCACGGCCTGGATTGTATCTCAGGATCAGCGATTCAAGGCCGCAGTTGCGCAGCGTGGGGTCTATGATCTGGGCACGTTTTTCGGCGAGGGAAATGCCTGGAGGCTGGTACCGAATCATTTTGGCGGGTACCCATGGGAAGCAGGTGCACTTCTGCGAGCGAATTCACCGATTACGTTTGTTGATCAAATCCGTACCCCGCTCCTGATCATGCATGCAGACAATGATCTTCGGACCGGTGTGATCCAAAGTGAAGTCCTCTATAAAAGTTTAAAAGTGCTGGAGCGTCCAGTGGAATATGTGCGGTATCCAAATGCCGGACATAATCTCTCCCGTACCGGCAACCCGAAACAGCGTATGGACAGGCTTCTGCGGATTTGGGAGTTCATGGAACGCTATATAGGAAGTGATTCGCAGTAGGGTGTTCGAGGCCGAGAGACAACGGTTTGTTAAAGCGCTGCGGTCACTGGACATGCAGACGGCAGTTGTGCTCACACTCTGTGCGCTGCTCATGATCCTCACCTTCAAGTTTGGAAGTCGGGATTTCTTTTTAGAGTACATTGTCTCCAATGGGAGCAGGTTACAGTCGTGGGGATGGTGGTTCGCAATTCAGGGAGTGACGGGGTTTTTGATCCCGGTTCTGGTTCTGATCCTTGGGTTCCGCAAAAAACCCGTCATGATTGGGCTAGGACTGGGAGACTGGAAACTAGCACTGACGGTTTTTGCTGCCTATATGCCCATCGTTCTCATTGGAACCTGGATACTCTCGGAGGGAAGAACTTTTCAGATGGAGTATCCACATTACCGCGGGGCAGTGGACGCATGGTCTATTTTTGCAATCTATCATGCCGCCTTTCTCTTATACTGGATCGGCTGGGAGTACCTTTGGAGAGGGTTTATGCTGTTTGGAACAGCTCATACGTTCGGCGTACATGCCATCTTTGTTCAGGCACTGCCCTTTGCCCTGCTGCATGTACATAAACCGGCCGCTGAACTATTTCTCTCACTATTGGGGGGGATTGTTCTGGGCGCACTGGTTTGGCGCTGCCGCTCTTTCTGGGTTGCTGTGCCGATTCATTCTATGCAGATGCTTGCGCTGGATTTCTGGTGTGCGCTCCGCATTCGCACGGGGGCCAGTGGATTCGGGCTTGAGGCATTACGTGCGGCGCTGTCCGGGATGTGATATCAGGGGAGTTTGCAGTATAGGAGTGAAGTTCACGCATCGAATCAGAAAACGCACCCCCGTACATTGAACGGACACATCTTCGGTCCGATTAATTCCGCCAAGTTCACGGTCGCCGGACAGGTAGTCATGTCTGATCTGTAACCGGATGCTCTATTCCAGCGAAAGTCCGGCTTGATCCAGAAGCAGGCCATTACGGAGATCCTCCTCATGCAGAAATGACATCAGCGGGCTTCCGGTAAGGTATCGCATCTGGAATCCGGTTTGCCGGATTGACTCCTGGAATTGCGAACGCCTGGATAGATTCCAGACGGCGGTACGTAGAAGTTCCAGTCGTGCATCGGGCACTTGTTTTGGAGTTGCAAGCGCAAACCAGCGGCCCACAGATTCGTAATCAATCCCGGATTCCTTGAGTGTTGGGACCGCAGGTGCAGCCGGAAGACGTTTGCCGGACATGGCTGCCAGAACTTGTACTTGTCCCGCTTGGCGGAGTGAGTCAACAGCAGAGAATGGGGCGATGACTATATCCGTGCTGTCGGCCAGCAAATACTGCAATGCAGATACCGGTCCCGGTCTGGGTTGCCAGGGCAGGGCCGATTCCTCAAGGCCTGCGGCATCAAGAAATCCGACCCGGTTTAGATCCCACAGGCCGCCAAAGCGGGAGCCGCTTGCCGTCCAGGTTCCTGGATGTGCCCTGAGATCTGTAACGAGGTCTTGGATTGTATCCCAGGGGGCATCCTGGCGAACGGTGATCACAGGGGGATTTACAGCAATCAGCGCAATCGGAGAATATCTGTTGGCATCAACATACGTGAGCCCCGTCCAGTGCATGATTGAGATATCCTCTGTGAGTACTCCCAGAGTATAGCCGTCCGCCTTGGACTGTACCAGAGAGGCATGGCCAATGAGTCCATTATTGCCGGCCTGATTGATGACATCAACAGGCTGGTTCAACTCCTTTTCAAGGGCACGGGCTAACGTACGCGACGCAAGATCCCCGTCCGTCCCCGCTTCCCAGGGGATGATATAACTCAGTGCCTGACTTGGATATGCCTGTTCAATGCCAGAGGTCTTCTGACAGGCACACAGGGCAGTAAGCAGGAGGAGGCAGAGACCGCCTATTCGGTGATCATCCACCGCTCCACGGTGGCGCAATTCCGTTGGAGCGGGCATAGGCAATCAACTGTCCCAGGTGCTCGTGAGTGTGTCCAGTAATGATTCCCAGAACTCCGTAATGGTTCATGGTCATACCGAAGACCTCCGCCGTACTGGTCAGATCGGCATCTGCCAAAGAATCCAGGAGTTCGCTTACATGAGCCTGCGAAGCTGCCAATCGTGCGATTGCACCTTCCTTGGTCTCTGTATCGGATGCCTCGTAATCTGACTCGTGTCCCAGCATCGCTGCAATTCCAAAATTGGCATCGGATACGTGATTAAGTACGGAAACGACCGAACGGACCCCTTCGGCAGGACTCCAGTCCATGTGATCATCAGGAATGGCCTCGGCCAGACTGTTGAGTTTATCGGAAGTCTGGGAGAAATCCATGGAGACAGCTTCCAGATAGGCACTGTTGTCGTGCTCCTGAGCAGTTGCCGGCAGAACTAGAACGGCGGCAAGAAGAAAAAACGCAATATGTCTTAACATGAGAATGTAAAATTAGGTGGACTGCCCAATATAATAAAAATTTTGTTATTCATTGCAATTCAAGAAGGCGTTGCTCCGCCACCATGTCGGCTACATCATCCAGGAGTGCTTTCGCATCGTAGATGATCCCGTCCTTGATCGTGTAATCCACTCCTCCTGTGAATTCAGTTTTGCCGGTCTCATCGTTGAGTTTCATTGCACCTGTGCCATAGAGCACCTTGAAATTTGCCAGCGGATTCTCACTCACGATCAGAAGGTCTGCCCGCATACCTGAGCGGATTACGCCGTATTCAATGGGTTTCTGAAGTGGTTTATGAATTTCCATTGCTCCGTGCATGGTCGCTGCACGGACCACTTCCAGGGGATGAAATCCCGCCTCTTGGAGCATTTCCAGTTCAAGGATTGTGCCGAACCCGTAGAGTTGATAGATATAACCGCTGTCACTGCCAACGGTCACTTTTCCGCCGCGGTTCTTGTATTCGTTCAGGAACTGCATCCAGATCTGATAAAATTTTTTCCAGGCAATCTCGTCATGGGTTGTCCAGTCAAAGAAGTAAGATCCGTGATCGGTGCGGCTGGGGCTGAAAAATTCATCAAGGCTTCCCAGCAGGTATTTGTCAAACCAGTCTGCATTCCGGGCGCGCATCACATCACGGCCGGCCGAATAAATGGTCATGGTGGGATTGATATAGTAGTCAAGTTCCAGGAACTCATCCATCACCGCATTCCAGCGCTCTCCCCGGGGGGTAACCAGGGACCACTGTCGTGCAACCTGTCCAAACCGCATCTGCTCGTCATTATAGTCCATGTCCACCGGCCAGGGCTGAACATCATGCCGGTCATAGAGGGCTTCAAAGAGCCCGTAGAAATGAGTCATGCTTCCGAGCCCGAGCCGGGCGGCATCCAGCGCATTCATCTGTGCAGTTCCCATTTGTCCGAGATGTGCAGTAGAGCCAAGGTTATATCTGGCTGCCTCCTCCAGCAGTGCAGCCATAATCTCCGGCCGGTAGGCCCCAAGTTTCAGGCCATCGACACCGGATTCTGCGGCGAACTGCACCCAGGCGCGTGCAGTTTCCGGTGTTGTGACCGGTCCCTGATCCCATCCGCTGCCCGGTCGGTGATAACTGACCATATGGGGAGCCGTGATCTCGTTTCCGGCGCTCCGCTCCCTTTCCTGCAAGGACCAGTCAAATCCACCGAAGGCGACCCCTCGCACCGTCGTGATTCCATGTGCAAGCCAGAGCTTGTAGATGTACTCTGCTTCGGGAGTCTTGGGGGTTCCCCCTGTGTGTGCGTGCAGGTCCACAATGCCGGGCATGATGTATTTGCCATGCGCATCCATCTCACGGGTTGCTCCACCGGGCCGCCTCTCGGGATTAATGGCGACCCCGGGTACCCCGACACTGTGGACTCCCACAATCCGGTTGCCTTCAATCACAATATCCATCGGGGTGCGGGGTGGCGCTCCCGTCCCGTCAATGACGGTGGCTCCGCGAATAATCAGGCGTTCAAACGGCCCTTCCCCTTCGGTGCGGTCTGGCGCAGGTGCAACCTGTGCAGCGGCAAATCGGGGGGCCTGAATCAGTAGAAACAGGAGTACAGAGAGAATGAGTGAATAACGCATGGGATCAGATCTGTGAAAATGGAAGTGCTCGAAGGATAAAGTCGGTAATATTGGAAACCGTATCCGCATAGGCCGGGTTGTCCCGCAGGCTGATCCACTCTGGATCCACGATAAACCGGTCCCATGCAGCATCCCGATCAGACATGCTTTCAAAGCCCAGCATGTAGGTAAGATTCGGCATTTGTGGTCCAAAAATTGTCTCGCCAAAAAATACGGGAGTTAACCCTGTCTTATGGAAAATTGCAATCTCACCACCTTCGTTGAACATGTCAATCTTTTTTTGTCCTGCAGTCACGCTGTGACTCTCGTAGATGCGCAGTTCAAAGATCCGGTCAGTCCCGTTTACGGGGGTTGCAACTTGAGGCATGTCCAAAAAAGCGTGCATGAGTTGACGCTCCTGACGAATATAGGACGGATCCTCCAGGGAGGCATTCAGGAAGGAGTTCCCGGAACGTATAAATTCCGTATCATCCAGAAGCAGGGTGCTTCCCCGCAGTGCTGTCTCGATACTTTGATGAGGCACCAGAATATAGAGAGAAGGATGATTTGGGCCGTATAAGGGGGTGAAGACCCCAATGGGGCCAATCCCTAATCGGCTATACGCGGGCAATGCCGCATCCTTATAAAAATCAGCGACACGCGACTTTCGAGGGCCGACGTTCGTATGATACGTGATCATCTCAAAGTATTGACGCTGATAGGGGGCGGTGTGCGGAACTGCAAAGGGTGCAGTTGCGGCGAATGGGATGGAAGACATAAATGAACGACGATGCATAACAGTATGGCGTTTTACGAACCTAAAAATAGGGATTCCGAATTGATTGATGCAGCAAAAGCGGTTTTTTGCGCAGCAGTGGAGCGTGTGAGTGCACCCCGATTGATGGAGTCGGTCGGAGATTTACAGCTTACCGGGGCGTGCCGTGTTGTGGGAGCGGGGAAGGCCGCAATGGCAATGGCGGCGGCTCTGGAGCAGAGATTCCCCGATTATTCACTGGAGGGGCAGGTGGTGGTACCGCATGGTTACATGGACTCGTTCCCGAAAGATTTGTCGCCTCCCAGAACGATCCGCGTAACGGAAACAGGACATCCGGTCCCGGATGAGGGGAGCCAGAAGGCTGCCGCAGATGCGCTCCGAACGGCTCAGGCCTGCGGCGAGGGGGATACGCTCATCGTTCTTTTAAGTGGTGGTGCCTCGGCATTGTGGAGTCTCCCGTCTTTCGGCCTCACGCTGCAGGATTTGCGGACGGTGAATCAATTACTGTTGCACAGCGGTGCAAAAATCCATGAGATCAATGCGGTCCGCAAACATCTGTCGGCAATCAAGGGAGGGCAGCTTGCCAAGGCAGCATGGCCTGCACGTATCATTACGCTAGCCATATCGGATGTCATTGGGAACCATAGATCGGTCATTGGAAGCGGCCCGACGGTTGCAGATCCGACAACCTGGGAGAATGCAATAGCGGTCGTCAGACATTTTGATCTACAGATTCCCGCTGCAGTACAGGAGCATCTGAATCTTGGACTTGATGGGGGGCAGCCCGATACCCCTAAGCCGGGATCCAAATTGTTGGAGATGTCGGAGTACCAGCTGTTGGCGTCAAATGAGGATGCACTGCGAGCAGCGCGGTTTGTCGCAGAGGATATGGGGTATCATGTAACCATTGTAGATTCCGGTATCTGCGGTGAAGCGCGGGATATTGGCGTGCTCAAGGCCCGGGAGACTTTGAGATTAGATCCGTGGGACTGCATCCTCTGGGGAGGCGAAACGACGGTTACGGTGCGGGGCAGCGGCAAAGGTGGTCGTAATCAGGAATTGGCACTTGCCGCAGCGTGTGAGTTCAAGGATAAACCGATTCAGGCAGTATTGCTCTCCGGCGGCACCGACGGGATTGATGGGCCAACGGATGCGGCGGGGGGATGGGTTACTCCTGATACTGTGGCAAAAGCACGCTCTGCCGGTGTGGATCCTTATGAGGCATTAGAGCAAAATGACGCGTATCATTGTCTGAAAGCGGTGGATCAACTTTTGGTCACCGGCCCGACGCACACGAACGCAATGGATATAGGTGTTATACTGCGAGCCCATGAGTAACCGTCTTGCTTCCGAAAAAAGCCCTTACCTGCTTCAGCATAAAGATAACCCCGTGGATTGGTGGCCCTGGGGGGAGGAGGCCTTCGAGAGAGCCCGGGAATCCAATCGTCCGATCTTCTTATCCATTGGGTATGCGACCTGTCACTGGTGCCATGTAATGGAGCGGGAATCGTTTGAGGATGTGGAGGTGGCCCGCTTACTTAATGAGACCTTTGTCAACATCAAGGTTGATCGTGAGGAGCGCCCTGATATTGATGCCATCTACATGAATGCATGTCAGATTGCTACAGGGCGTGGCGGCTGGCCGTTGACGGTCATCATGACTCCCGCCATGCGCCCTTTTCTGGTGGGGACCTATTTCCCGAAGACTGCACGCTATGGTCAGGACGGGATGTTGCAGATCATCCCCAGGGTTGCAGAGGCATGGCAAAAAAATCGTCATCATACCGAGGAGACCGCAGATGAGTTTGTGCGGGCGCTGGAAACGTCATCGGAGCTTGATTTATCGGGAGCGGAACTCTCCGAAGACACACTCCATCAGGCATACCGGCATTTTGAGCAGCAGTATGATTCAATGACAGGCGGGTTTGGGCCTGCCCCCAAATTCCCATCTCCAGTGCGGCTTCGATTTCTACTCCGCTACTGGCACCGCACGCAAACTCCCAAAGCGCTCGAAATGGTGAAGCATACTCTCCTGCAAATGCGGTGCGGAGGGATTTATGACCAGTTGGGGGGCGGCTTTCACCGCTACAGCACGGATAAGGATTGGAGGGTGCCTCATTTTGAGAAGATGCTCTATGATCAGGCACTGTTGATTCTTACCTATCTGGAAGCCTATCAGGTGACCGATGAGTTTGAATATCTTCGAACGATTTATGATACAGTTCAGTATGTGAATCGTGAGTTAAAGCATCGTGACGGCGCATATTTCACGGGAGAGGATGCAGATTCTGAAGGTGTTGAGGGGAAATACTATATGTGGGAGGAGCGAGAAATCCGCAGTTTGCTGCGGGAAGACGAAGGATACTATGAGTTTGCGGATGAATTCCATCTGTGTGATTCAGGCAACTATCTGGACGAATCGACGCGGAGGCGGACGGGAAAGAATATCCTCTATCGTTTTCCCGAGTTTCCTCTTGCAGACAGTGCATTTTTGGAGGATGCCTGTGAGAGGCTGCTTAGGCATCGGTCAAAAAAGCGGGTTCGTCCCCTTCTGGATGACAAGGTGCTGACCGATTGGAATGGGCTCATGATTACAGCAATTGCCCGGGCTGGAATCGTACTGGAAGGCAGGGAGTACATTCAGCAGGCAGAGAACTGTGTGCGCTTTATTGAGAAAAATCTGATGCCGGCATCGGGCAGACTCCTCCACCGGTGGCGGGGTGGAGAGGCGGCGATTGAAGGGATGCTGGATGACTATGCGTATATGATTATGGGATTACTGACCCTGTATGAAGCCACCGGCAGGGAGCATTATTTAATGCTCGCCCGGCAGTTCACCCAGACGGTTCTGAATGATTTCAGGTCGGAGAGGGGGGATTTTTTCATGGTCAGGCGTGACGGGGAGCCGCTTCTGTTCCGGCCCAGGCAGTC
>JAJEFL010000074.1:0-48543 GCA_022820435.1 Rhodothermales bacterium | reverse complement strand
GCATCCGGCACCGATGCCGCATCGGTTGTCGCATTGTCTATATTGGAGGGATTGCCCGTACCGGCAGCATTGATGGCAGAGATGCGGTAATGATAGGTCGTTCCAGACAGAAGCCCGGTGTGGGTATAGGTCGTTGATGTCGTTCCCGTATTTGCCACCAGATCAGACCAGTTTGCGCCTGCATCGGTGGACAGTTCAATTTGATATCCTGTAATCGTGGCCCCGCCGTCATTCGAGGGTGCCGTCCAGGAAAGATGAATCTGAGTGGATTCCGATGCGGTTGCAGTCAATCCCGTGGGTGCATCCGGTACCGACGCCGCATCGGTTGTCGCATTGACTGTATTGGAGGGATTGCCCGTGCCGGCAGCATTGATGGCAGAGATGCGGTAATGATAGGTCGTTGCGGGCAGAAGTCCTGTGTGGGTATAGGTCGTTGATGTGGTCCCCGTATTCGCCACCAGATCTGACCAGTTTGAACCTGTATCGGTGGACAGTTCAATTTGATATCCCGTAATCGCGGCTCCGCCATCATTGGAGGGAGCCGTCCAGGAAAGATTAATCTGGGTGCGTCCCGAAGCGGTTGCACTTAGCCCAGTGGGTTCATCCGGCTGAGTTACTGTAACTGCGGTTGTAGCATGATCTACATTGGAGGGATTGCCCGTACCGGCAGAATTGATGGCGAAAACCCGGTAATGATAGGTCGTTCCCGGCGTAAGCCCCGTATGCTCGTAGGCGGTCGCTGTACTTTCTGTATCATCCTCCTGTTCGGACCAGGTTGTTCCTGCGTTGGTGGATGTTTCAATACGGTATCCCGTAATCGCCGCTCCGCCGTTATTGGAGGGAGCGGTCCAGGAAAGATTAATCTGGGTGCGCCCCGAAGCGGTTGCGCTGAGCCCAGTGGGTGCATCCGGCTGAGCTGCTGTACTCGTGGCTGCATGGTCTACATTGGAGGGAGTACCTGTACCAGCAGAATTGATGGCGGAAACCCGGTAATGATAGGTGGTTCCCGGCATAAGCCCCGTATGCTCGTAGGTTGTCGCTGTACTCTCTGTATCATCCTCCTGCTCGGACCAGGTCGTCCCTGCATTGGTGGATGTTTCAATCCGGTATCCCGTGATCACCGCTCCGCCGTTGTTGGAGGGGGCGGTCCAGGAAAGATTGATCTGGGTGCGCCCGGCTACCGTTGCACTGAGCCCAGTGGGCGCATCCGGCTGAGTTGCTGTACCTGTGGTTGCATGGTCTATATTGGAGGGAGTACCTGTTCCGGCAGAATTGATGGCGGAAACCCGGTAATGATAGGTCGTTTCCGGCGTAAGCCCCGTATGCTCATAGTTTGTAGCTGTACTTTCTGTATCATCCTCCTGCTCGGACCAGGTCGTTCCTGCATTGGTGGATGTTTCAATCCGATACCCTGTGATCGTCGCTCCGCCGTTATCCGAGGGAGCGGTCCAGGAAAGATTAATCTGAGTGGATCCTGAAAGGGTTGTGGTTAATCCCGTCGGTGCCGCCGGTGCGGATAGAGCCTTCGTGGTCGCACTGATTTGAACATGACTACCTCGCCGCCCCTTTCCATTGACCGCCTTGATACGGTAACTATACCCTGTTCCGGGGGAGAGATTCCGATGAGTATAGGATGTGCTAGTGTGTAGATTGGACGTAACGTTCCAGAAATTTCCTTTCCGTATCTGAATCTGATAACCAGCAATCCATGATGAGTTACCAGTATTGGTGGGAGCATTCCAGGAAAGAGTGATTTGACGGTGTCCTGCCTTGGATGTTACATTCGTGGGCTTACCAGGATTTTGTGCGAATGCCTCAACGGAAGAAATGAATATGAGCAAGAGCAGTAAGCCTAAACTGCCGAGCCTCCTGGAAAAATGGGGGGGGGTAAAATGACTTAGGTTAAAGGGGAATCGATGACTCATTCGAGTGGTTGAATTACAAGGTTTCCGCATAGCCTAAATGTGTATGGTAAAATACTAATGGTGAATAGATCAAATATACTATAAACGCACCACATCTAGAGATTTTTGAAGCCATCCAGCGCACCTCGGCAAAACCTCAGGGGGCGTGTTTGAGAACTGAAACAGACCTCCATCCCTCAAAGAAACCCGTGAAACCAGAAATAGGTTTCATTTGGACACGCTCGCATAGTGCTGCTTCATCGGCCTTCAATCCCGATATGTATCGGCAGTTATAATCCCCGACGGGAGCTGATTTGAATGATACACTTCGTCTTGATCTGCAGAAGAATTACGGATAGTAAGGTTTCCCTGCAATGCAGGTCCGTAAGTGATGCAGATGCAATCTGATCCGTACGGCCGGAGTCATACATCTTAGACAGTGACCCGCTCGCCCTGCGATGGGGTTAGGATCCGGGCTTCAGGGCAGTGTTCCTTAAGATTTTTTTTCAGCCAGCACTTGGCCTCCGTTTCTCCGTGTACTAGGATAATCGTTCTGGGCTGAAGTTTTGCGGCCAGTTCGGTGAGCTCCTGACGGTGGGCATGCCCGCTGAAACGGAAACGATCCACCTCGCATCCAATCGGCTGCATCCCGCGGTCCGGGTTGAGCAGGATTCCCTCCGCTCCACTCTGTGCAGCGTGAAGGAGCTTCCCCGCGGGCAGATCATCCTTGCTGAATCCGACAAAGAAGATGGCATGTTTCTCATGTTCAAGAAGGTCAACAGCAACCTGATGCGACAGCGTACGCTCAATCATCATCCCGCTGGTCAGCACATGAATTCCCGGCTGATTCATCACACGATTCCGGGCTTTATGTGTCCATGGAAATCGCTTCTGCTCCACCGAGTAGACCTCAAAATCCGGATCAATCCGGGGGGAGGAAAAGCGGTAATCATCGTAGATCCGCGAAACCTCACGCAGACCACCCGCTGTATAGACGGGAGTATCAGGGTCAATCAGGTTCTGCATCTTGAAGCGTCCAAGGAGAGCAAGGATTTCCTGGGCACGACCCAGCATGAATACCGGCAGAAGTACGGTTCCGCCCCGATCCAGAACCGCGGCAAGCCGCTGTGAAAATCGGACTTCTTCTTCGGCGCGTGTGATGGTTTCGGCAATCGGATCTGCACCAAGCGTAGACTCCATAATGAGGACATCAATCGGTGCAGAGGGGTATTCCGCTCCGGGAATAATGGTTTGCGCCTCTGTGCGGGTGTCACTGGTATAACAGATCCGACGCTGATCCGCAGTCGTGAGCAGTACCCCGGCAGATCCCAGGAGATGCCCGGAATAGTAGAACTTTGCCCGCAGATGCTCCCCCCTCAGATCAATCCACTCATCATACTCGTGGGCATGGAGTACATCAAAAACATCCTCCAGATCCCCTTCGTCAAATAAGGCACGGAACGCAGAGGATCCCTCGTCATACTTCCGCCTTTGAAGCCGGGCGGATGCGTACAGCATGAGCGTGGTCAAGGTCCGCGTTGCAGGGGTCAGGTGCAATCGGGCCCTCGGCCATTTTGCATTCAGTGCCGGGATGCCGCCGATATGATCATGGTGCGCATGTGTGACGAATACATGCTCAACATTGCGGTGCTCAATGGGAGAAAAATCCGGCAGCGAGGCAGGGCCTTCTTCATTGGGATCGGCACCCGCATCCAGAATAATCCCGCTGCCGCTTATCTCCAGATAGTGGCAGCTTGCGCCGATATCGTTGGCTCTGCCAAGCGAAATAAAATCCATATACACGGGGGTTCAGTCGGACGGGTGCTGCCTGAAGGCATCCCAGTCGTTCATGAACTTGGCAAGACCGATATCGGTGAGCGGGTGCTTGAGGAGTTTTTTAATCACGCCCAGCGGCATGGTTGCGACATGCGCCCCCATCATCGCCGATTGAACGACATGCACCGGGTGGCGGATGGAAGCCGCCAGCACCTCGGTTTCATAGCCGTAGTTGGCATAGATCTCAATAATTTCCTGCAGGAGAGTCATGCCGTCGGAGGAAATGTCGTCGAGTCGTCCAAGGAAAGGGCTGATGTAGGCCGCACCCGCTTTTGCGGCCAAGAGCGCCTGAGTTGGAGAGAAGCAGAGGGTACAGTTCGACCGGATCCCTTCCTGAGCAAGGGCATTGATGGCTTTGATGCCGTCCAGAATCAGAGGAACTTTGACGACCACATTCTCACGGATCGCTGCAAGCGTACGCCCCTGCTCCATGATTCCGTCAAAATCAACGGCGGTAACCTCCGCAGAGACATCCCCGGGCACCATGTCACAAATTTTTGCAATGTGTTCGTGAAAATCCAGGGGCTGCCCTGCCCGCTCGGCCGCTATTTTCATGAGGGAGGGGTTGGTGGTCACCCCATCCAGGACTCCCATTTCTCCGGCTTCCTGAATTTCGGCTAGATCTGCAGTGTCAATAAAGAATTTCATTGGATAAAAGATGCTGATCAGTGTCGTACCCGTTGCGGCGAACTTTGATCGGTTGCCTTGATAATAATCAGGGTGCGATCATCGCTGAGCATCTCAACAGGGCCGGTAAATTGTTGAATATCGTTCTGAATCAACTCCGTAAGCGTACTGGCAGAGTGGTGCTGATTGGTCAGTGCCAGGTCCAGCAGACGCTTCTCGGTATACTCATCCATAGATTCTCCCATGGCTTCGGTCACGCCGTCCGTGTACATGATGATCAGGTCTTCTGGCGCAAGTGTGATATAACTTGCATCGTAGGATGCATCAGGGATGATACCAAGAAGCGGGCCGCCATCCGAGAGGTGCTCCACCTCTCCATTCGCACGGATCCATAACGGGGGTTCATGCCCGGCATTCACGAATGCAAGAGAGTGATCCGGATAATAAATGGCCGCAAAGGCAGTAATGAACTTGTCCATGTCCGTGTTTTCGTACAGCATACGGTTCGTATGCTCAATGGCTTCCTGGAGCGTCAGGTTCATGGGCAGCATGATATGGGTGCATGCATGAATACTGGACATCAGGAGTGCTGCGGGGACCCCTTTGCCGGTTACATCCGCAATCATGAAGAGGGTCCGGTTCTTGTTCAGGGGGGCGACATCATAGTAGTCTCCCCCGACCTCCCGGCTGGACAGGGCCAGCGCAGAAATCTCAATCCCGGGGATGTCAGGGATTTTATCCGGCAGAAGGCGGCGCTGGATTGTGCGGGCCATGCGCAGTTCCTCCTCCATCTGCTGTTTGGCGATCCGTTCCTCAATCAGCTCAACGTTCTGGATTGCCGTGACGGCCAGGCTCCCGAGGGCATAAAGGAATTCGATGTCCTTGCGGTCGTAGGAAGAACAGTTCATCTTTGCCCCAAGACAAAGCACCCCATGGACGGCTCCCTGCTGCCGGATCGGGAGCGCAATGGCGATCCCGCTTTGCTCCAGCTGATCGCCCGGTTCTGCGCGGATGAGGTCCTGAATCCCTGTCAAAAATTCCATCGCAAGGTTCTTTGCGGTCATCTGCTTTCCCGATACAAGTTCAAAGGTGCCGTCCGCCCGCCGTAGGTAAAACAGGTGCCCCTGTACCACCATTTGCCCCATGAGGGCAAATGAGAAAATTTTTAACACACGCGAGCGGTCCACCGTTGCATTGAACTCTTTGGACAGCTCAAAGAGAGTATTGAGCTGCTGCACGGTACTGTCCAGATCCCGGTTGGTCCTGCGCAGCTGTTCCAGAATCAGCGAATTGTGAACGGCCGTTGAGGACATATTGACCAGAGACTGCATAAACTGCAATTCTTCCTCCTGAAAGGATGCTCCCGTAATTTTACGGCCAAGCGCAATCGCACCGATTGCGGATTGATCATCCCGTACGGGAAGGAGCAGCCGAATTCCGAGAGAATGAAGCAGATCAGGCAGGTTTTTATCTGCGATCAGCGTCTCCGAAATGAGAGGCGGCAATTCCAGACGGGAGCCTTCTTCCACGCCGGGGATCCCCTTGACCACAATCACCCGCCAGTTTTGCTTTTCGGGATCATACAGAAGCGCAATGCCCCGGGGAACCAGAAACTTCCCCATTGCAGTCAGGAGAAGATTGCTCAGCACAGAATAGAGTTCCAGCGAACTGCTTAAGATCTGGCTGGTCTGGAACAGCGCCTGCAGGTCATGTCGCTGCACCTCTTCCGCTCTTGGGACCGGTTCCGGCATTCACGCTAAAGATCAAACGACTCGCCCGGCCTGAGTATCCGGGTTTCGCGTTCAATCTCCTTCATCAGTTCCTGCCATTCTTCTATATCCGCCCTGATCGCCGGAAATGTATCGTAATGGACAGGGATCGTAAGTTTGGGTTCAATCAGGTGGGCTGCGTGTCTTGCGCCGTGGATTCCCATCGTATAGACATCTCCGATGGGAAGCAGGGCAAGGTCAACAGGGTGATGGTTCCCAATCCAGATCATTTCCATGAATGCACAGGTGTCTCCTGAATTGTAGACACAGCGGTCTTCGGCATAGAGAACATATCCGTTCGGGTTTCCGCCGTAGGTCCCGTCCGGGAAGGAAGAGGAATGCCGTGCGTACGTCTGGATCAATGTTCCCCACTCAAACTGAATGCCCCCGCCGGTATTCATGGGCTGCACATTCTCATGTCCGTTTTTGCGGGTATACTCGGTGATTTCAAAATTCGCGACAACCAGTGCGTCACATCGTTTTGCGATCTCCAGTGTGTCTCCCCAATGGTCCCCGTGTGCGTGTGTCAGGATAATGACATCCGGGGACAGGGAGTCTGCCGAGGTCACGGATTCTGCCAGAGGGTTGCCTGTAATGAACGGATCAAACAGGAGGGTTTTGTCTCCAGTTTTGATCTGTACTGCCGAGTGCCCGAAATAAGTAAGTCGCATGATCGTTATTTGGTGAGTAAAATTTGTCGTGTATGTACGATTCCGTCCGGCCCTTGCAGGCGTGCGAAGTAGGTCCCGCTTGGCAGTTCATTCCCGTCCCAGACCGCCTCAAACTGCCCGGTCTCGTGATGCCGGTCAACCAGAATGGTCACGACATGCCCGGAAAGATTGATGATGGAGAGGCGCAGATGCTGAGGTTCACGAACTTCATAGTTGATGGAGGTTCGCGGATTGAACGGGTTGGGGTAGTTTCCCAGGATTTCAATGGCGGAAGGGGCGGCTTCTGCGCCGACCCCTAGTTTGATGGTTCCGACAATCAGGGGCGTTTGCCCCGGCCCTTCCTGGACCAGCCGATAGAAGACGACCCGGTCCGGTGCCTCCAGATCCGTGTAGGACCAGTTCGAGCCTTCAAAGGAGCGGCGGATGCGGGCCAGTTCATTGAAGGTGATGCCATCTTCCGAGCGCTCTACCAGAAAGGTCTCGGAACCTGGATCTTCGTTCTCCCAGGTAAGCATGACTCCCTGATCAAAAACGATCCCGCTAAATCCGCGAACCGGAGGATTAAAGACGGGGCCGCCGGCAACGCGGTACGATATGGCCTCCTGCTCGTCGAAATACTGAAAACTTGATGCAGATTCAAAGTTCAGTACGAGAACCCCTTCAGCGGATGGAGTTTGTCGCATCATGGACTGGATCTCGCTTGCCGTGCGGACCAGGGGCCAGAGGGATAAATTGTCCATTTGGCCGGCAAAACGGTTCTCTTCCGAGCGAATTCGTCCTCCCAGAGCAAGCGACGGGAGTCCCCCCATGTAGGTGCCGCTGGGATCGTAGAGTGAGTCGGCGATCTGGCCGTCCAGAAAAAGTCTGGTCCAGTGGGATGCAGCATCATGGACCAGCCCAACATGATGCCAGCTGCCGTCTGCCACAGGAGATTCCGTTGCCAGAGTGACATGATGCCCGGCGATATTCCGGTAGTAGCGCATGCGCCCCCTGGGATCAATCACAAGTTCTATCGGATAAAGGGTGGTTTCTTCGCCGTCCCATGTGGAGAGCAGGACGGCATTTAGGGTCGTCGTGCGTACCCATAGTTCCAGGGTGTGACTGTCGTGCAATGATTCCAGCCACCGCGGTTGAATATGAAGCGGGGCAGTATTTTCTTCTATTGCCAGCACAGATCCAGCCTCACGGTCAGGCAGAGGACGCAGTTGAGCACGACGCACTTCGGCTCCGTTTGCAGTATACCTTGCACCGACCTTTACGGCGGCAGTCACAGAGATTCTGTAATGCGGGGAGATGCTTCTTCGGTCAGTGCGTACCCGCAGGACAAGATCATAGGCCCCTCGCATCGGTTCAGTGGAAGACAGCAGAATCTGCCCTCTCGAAAGCTCCACCGCATTTAGCTGTACAGAGCGATAGGCCTGGCGAACTGCCGTTGCACGGGTCAACTCCCAGTCCGCAGGCAGGGACACGATAAATCCTTCATCCAAAGGGATCCCATTCCATTCTGTGAACAGATTGACTTCGGTTCCAGGCTCATAGGCGGCGGGGAACCATGTATTCAGTTCCTGCGCACAGGACCCATCCATCGAAGGAAGGATCCAGACAAACAATAACAGGGCGCAGACACACCGGAGCATGCTATCAAGCGGCAGTCACCTAGGGCTCCCGGCACATCTACCGGGAACGGCTAAGATAAGAAGCAGATGAACTTTCTGCAACGGGGCTTATTCCCAGCTGGCAGCGTTCAGCAGCGTTATGTCCGGGATCTGTGATCCGATCTGATCATCGGTATCCGGATCCTCAAGTAGATAGATGGCCACCCGCCCCGTATCATTCAGGGCGTACTCGAAAGCATTTCCTGTGCGGGGTGAGTAGATCAGTGAGTCCAGCACGACCTCCGAATCAAAGACATTGAGAATGTCTGCGGAAGTGAGAGAATCCGAATGGAGCCACAGAATAAGTGAGTCCAGAGAGGATGGAAAACGATCTTCCACGCGCTCATAATGAGTCAGCCCCGTTCGGACATGAATCATCTGCTGGCGAGTCAGTTCGGTCAGTGCCTCCTGACGCTCAATGGCCTCCCAGGGCTCGGTGATGGAGCGGTATAACCATACGCCTAGGACCACGATTAGAATGGCCATGACGGCCTGAATAGCAATTTTAACGTTGTGATTGACCATAACCACGGGGTAACTGTTTAATAATGAAGTCGTACCAAATTTAATACATAGCGATGAAACAGGTCATAGCGAACCGCATGTAACTCCTCACCGTGTATTTCGTTGAGCAGATCTTTCCGCAATCAGCAAAGTAACGGAAGGTAGACAGAAGGTAACCATTTTGTGCCATCTTTGTTTGTGCATAAGTTAACAGACAGACGGATCATTGCCAAATTTACTCATCAACATTGACCATGTGGCGACGTTGCGCAATGCCCGCCAGGAGGCGTTTCCCGATCCCGTGGAGGCGGCGCATCTGTGCGAAGCATCCGGTGCAGACGGAATTGTTTTTCATTTACGGGAGGATCGCCGTCATATTAATGATCGTGATGTCGTGCAGTTGAAACGGGTTGTACGCGGCAAACTGGATTTTGAACTTTCAACCAGCGAGGAGATCGTTTCGTTCTGCTGTGAGATCTGCCCGGACTTGGCAACCCTTGTGCCAGAGCGCCGGGAAGAGATCACCACGGAAGGAGGGCTGGATGTGATGCGCCTTCATGCAGATTTAGCGGGGACGGTGCATCGTTTAACCAAAGCGGGGATTGGAGAGGTTGCCCTGTTTGTAGATCCTGATCTGGAGCAGATTCAGGCGGTGAGGGACACCGGTGCATCTGCCATTGAGCTGCATACGGGCGACTTTGCCAACGCAGTGGAGGGTAAAGAGCAGTTTGATGAGGCGCAGCGTCTTGCAAAGGCGGCAGCGTTTGCGCATGAGTGCGGGCTCATTGTCCATGCCGGTCACGGGCTGGACTACGATAATTACCGTCTCTTCTCCCGCTCGGTACCGCATGTATCTGAAGTGTCCATTGGATTTGCAGTGATTGCGCAGTCCATTTTTGTTGGACTTGGGGCGGCCGTAACGGACATGGCCCGGCTGGTCAAGGGGCCGCATGCATCCTGAGGACTTCAAGAGCGGTTATGTTGCCCTGATCGGGAAGCCCAACGTTGGCAAAAGCACGCTGCTTAATGCCCTGATGGGGCAGAAACTCTCTATCGTAACCCCCAAAGCCCAGACGACCCGTCACCGGGTGCTGGGGATCCTGACCGAAGCAGGCACCCAGATCATTTTTCTGGATACTCCGGGAATCATGCATCCGAATACCCGTCTGGATCAGTCCATGATGCGAAAGGTGCGCGAATCGGTCGCGGATGCAGATCTTATCATTTTTCTGGTGGATGCGCGTGCAGAGGAGCCGGACCTGCAGGGATTGAAAGCGATTCTTGACCGGCCTGCCATTCTGGCCCTGAACAAGGCCGATCTGGTGCAGCAGCATACGCTGCTCCCCTTGGTTCACACCTACACGAACCTGCACTCGTTTGAGGCAATTATTCCAATCAGTGCGCTGAAGAAAACCAATCTTGATGCTCTTATGGGCGAGGTGGTGTGTCGTCTTCCATCTGGCCCTGCCCTGTATCCGGCTGAAATGATCAGTGAGCATCCCGAGCGGTTTTTTGTTTCGGAGATTATCCGGGAGAAGGTTTTTGAACAATTCCGTCAGGAGGTCCCGTATTCGTCTACCGTAATGATTGCCAATTTTGTGGAACGCAGTGCGGGGAAGGACCTGATTGAAGCAGAGATTATCGTTGAGCGTCCGAGTCAGAAGGGAATCCTTATTGGTGCAGGGGGGGCGGCACTGAAGGCGGTCGGGATCAGGGCCCGGCAGGATATTGAGCAGTTTCTGGGGCGCAAGGTGTACTTAAAACTCTTTGTCCGTGTCCGCAGGGACTGGCGCAATCAGGGTCAATGGCTTCAATCCTTCGGCTACAGGTAGCCAACTTGCAGGCCGCGGTGCACGGCCTGCAGGTAGGGCGGCGGGATTGCTGTAGCGATACGGTGTCTGTTGAAGGCACGTCTGGGCGGATAATTGCGGCGGAGTTGACGGAAGGTCTGGGCAATCTGGCCCGGATGTACATTCAGGATTGTGCGCATGCGCACATCATCGGCATGAATATCATACAACTGCTGTGTGAGCGCCTCCAGCCAATTGGACACAGGTTCCGGATAAAGAGAAATGGGAGCCGGGAGATTTTCCCGAAGCAGGTTTTGGTAGTCCCAGCCTCCGTGAACCTGAAAATGCCGGGTAACCGCCTCATAGAGCATAATGGTTCCCTGCAGTTTTCCATCAACGGAATGGCCGGCGATATGCGGAGTGGCCAGCGTAACCTTTTGCAGCAATTGCAGATCGGGGGTCGGTTCATTCTCCCATACATCCAGCACCGCAGCATTTATTTTTCCCGACTCCAGGGCTTTTTTGAGGGCCTGATTGTCGATCACATCTCCCCTTGAGGTATTCAGAATCCATGCCCCTGTTTTCATAGACTGAAGTTCGGCTTCTCCGATGAGGTGATGGGTGTCCGGGGATTTGGGGACATGCAGGGTAAGGATATCCGATTGGGTGAGGATGGTTTGCAAGTCTACAAAGCCGGTTTGTCCTGCCTTTTGCAGTGGCGGATCATTCTTTAGAACCTGAAGCCCCAGCGCGGGGGCCTGCTTTGCAAGTTGTCCGCCGATGTTGCCACATCCAATGATTCCGAGTGTGCATCCGGTGATCAGGCGCATTTTCAGCGCCTGCAACCGCAGCAGCGCCGTCAGCACATACTCTACGACCGAGCCGGCATTGGATCCCGGCGCATGCACGAACTTGATTCCCCGCTCCTGCAGGTAGGGTTGATCAATATGATCCAGCCCGGCCGTCGCCGATCCGACGAACGCGATCCGGCTCCGGTCAAGGAGGGCCTTATTCACACGGGTCACACTCCGGACCAGAAGTAGATCGGCCCGCGTGCATATGTCACGGGTGATGGATTCTGCGTCCATCACCTGCACATTCCCGATGACGGAAAAAGCCGCCTCTACGTGCGGAATGTTCTGATCGGCCACAATGAAGAGCATGTATCTTTTTGCCAGGCGTTACGTATCAGGCGCTCCGAATGTGTATTTCGTATCCCCGGAAAAGTTTTTCCATCTTTGAGATGATCCCATGATGCGTATCAGAAAAAAATACTTTTGGAGTGCATTCTGTGGCCTCTTTCTGGTATTGCTTATACCCGGTATAATCGTATTTGCCCCGCCGCTTGGCGGCAAATATCTGCCGGTTCAGTCGCCGCCTGCCCTTTCTATACCCTCTTATGAGGAAACGTATACTGCTCTCCAGAACCCATGGGGGATTGGTCCGGTGTATGTAGGCAACATTGACGGGGAGACACTGTGGCTGGCCCGTGCAATGTTTTCGGAGAGTAAGCGGCATGATGAGCAGGAGTTGATTGGCTGGACAGTGCGGAACCGGGTTGAAGCCGTGCATCGCGGGTGCAGGACTTATGAGGAGTGTATTCTGGATCCTTTTCAGTTCAGTGCCTTTTTACCGGGGCAGCCGAAGCAGGATTATTACACCGGCTTAACGGAGACTTCGGAGGTAGCGGGTTGGCGCAGAACCATGGCACTGGCCCATTATATCCGCCATGCGGACGGGCGGTTGCGTCCCTTTGGGCCCGGTGTACTGCATTTCTACAGTCAGCAGTCGATGATTGACACGACTCTTGTTCCGGACTGGGTGGGGGATCTTGTTCCTGTGGTTCCGCAGCGGAGGATCCAGTTGGATGCGCAGAGATTCCGCTTTTATGCGGACGTAAAGTAGGGGAAGTTCGCACCGGGCGATTTCTTTCCGGGGACGCACCGTTCTGGATTCTGTTACCGGTGCATCAGGCATGTCAAACTCTTCCTTTCGACTCCTGTTCTACAAGCGGGAGAAGTAGATTCCTTTGTGCGACCACAGCCCGTGTGCGACAAAGTCTGTCGACGCACGGAGGCGTGTCTAACGACATTAACTTTTTTCTGTGCAGTCACTTAAAAGTTTCAATCAGGGGGGAGTGCGGGCAACGAGGCGGAGCAGCGTGCCGGTACGTGTTGGCATACCTGTTCGCATTGGGCAGGTCATTGCGCGAAGCGGGATCAGCGGAAATGCCGTGGGTGCACATCTGCACTACGAAGTGAAGACACGCAATGGACGACATGTGGATCCCCTGAAAGTCCGCCTGGAGCGGGGAAAAGCCGAGCGGGGAGGTTGAGAGATTCTGTTTTGCGCAAATTTCAGTCGGAATTTATATCCTGCGGTTCGTGATCCTGGACGTTTCGGGGAGGCATATTCCATCAGACATCGACTGGTTACGCGTCCCTTATAATATACAGGGGGTGGGGACTGGCCAAAGAGCGGCTATCGCTCTAGGTCACGGTCAGAATCGTGGAAATGGCCAAGAGAGAATTTCCCCGGGAGTGGGTCAAAGGGTCTATCCGGTGGAGGATCCTGATCGGGAAGGGATTGGTCGGGAGGATCCCGCTCAATAAAGTAGTTGACGATGAACCAGCGGCGCATGGACGGGATCGGAATCACATAGCGTCCATCGCGGTGGTCTAATACCCCATTTTTAAGCGCACGCTTGAAGACAGTGTCCGCCTCCTGAATGCCGACCGCCTCCACAAGGGATTCCATAATTGCTTTTCCGGTCTGTGTTTGATCCTGACGTGTACTCACAAAAGCTCTGGCAATGGCCATACGGTGATGCTCGTCCAGTCCCTCCGCTCTGGATTTATAAAATTTTATTCGTTTCATCTCCCCCACTTCGAGTACCGCCTGCAGGCCCTGCAGAGTCATCGCTCTCTTATCTGCCCGGATCTGGAAAGCGGCAGCCTGCGCATAGGCGGCCACATGCTGCGGCCAGCCATGGGTCTTCTGCATAATCGCATCAATCCAGGGCGCGGGATCCCCCTTCGCCCGCCCCTCCAGCTTGAGCCAGTCCTTGATCACCCTCCGCTCCGCTTCCGGTTTCAGCGGGCCCAGCTCTACATAGCAGTTGTCCTTAAATCTGGACACGCCCAGATCTTTGAAGGCTCGCTTCGTTGCACTCAAGCCGGCGGTGAGCAGCATCACGGGGCGCCCCATTTCCCCGTTATGGATGCTGTTAAGGAAATTCTGTACGAGTTCTCGGTGTTCCTGCAGCTGACCAGACTGCTGCCCCAGTATTTGCGCCTCATCCAGGAATAGCAGGAGTGGGGCCTTTCCCCGTTCGATGATACTCTGAGGGGTGTGACCGGGGAGCTTAAACTTCGCGGCCCCCTGGATTTGAATCCATTTATCAAATCCACCCTGCACGGCAATCTCGTCAAGCAGAGGCATCCATCCATCCCCTAGCTTCTGGCACATAGTGTCGGTGTCCCAGAGTGCCCGTGTGTTCACCCGCACCGCCTCCCAGCCTTTATTCTCTGCCAGTTTCGTGCACTCATGGAGCAGCGCACTCTTCCCTGCACCGGGCGCGGCCTGAATCAGAAACGTGGTTCCTTTTTTGGGATCCTGCTCCGCGAACTCCAGACGTTCCTTGAAGTCGGCCAGAATTCCCTTCCGTCCGTGGAAGTACTTGGCTTTGCCCCGGTCTTCTATATTGGGGGATCTGCGATCAGAATCACTCATGATGTATAGTGACAACGAATATACAAGATAAGGAATCGCGGGAAGTTTGTACGGATGTGTCTCGTCAGCATGGAAGGATTTCCCGCGTGGCAGGATTGGACGCGTATTCCTGCGTGCAGACCGGAGCCTACCGCTGCCCCACTTTCCGCGTCTGGCGGAGCATGCCATCCACATGCTGTGCACTCTCCCACCGCATCTGGTGATCCCCATGCAGGAATGGTAGCGTTTTAGCGCTCTATGTTACGGTCAGAATCGGGGCGATGGCCATGGCCAATAGGGAAATCCTCCGTGTGTGGGTCCAAGGATATATCAGGCGGGATATTCCGTCTGGGATGGTTCGGGTGGATCCCGCTTGATAAAGTAATTGTCTATGAACCAGCGGCACATGGAGGGGATCGGCATCACATAGCTGTCGCCATGCAGATCGAATATTCCCTTACGCAGGGCTAAGGCGAATACATCCTCGGCTTTCTCCGCGCTGAATTCTTCTCGCAGGGATTCGATGACCATGTCCTTATCAATTACCCCGTCTGCCTCGACATTGGCCACTGCTCTTGCAATGCACTGACGCTCTTTTTTGGGTAGTCCCTTCGCCCTAATTTCATAAAATTTTGTTCGTTTTATTCCCCCCGCTTCAAGCACCGCCTGCAACTTCTCTGGGGTCATCTCCCGTCCCGTTGCCCGCAGGTGAATCGCGGCGGACTCGGCATAGGCAGATACATGCTGCGGCCAACCATGCGTCTCCCGCGCAATCGCATCAATCCAGGGCGTGGGGTCCCCCTTGCCCCGCCCGTTTTTCTTAAGCCAGTCTTTGATGACCTCCCGTTCTGCCTCCTGCTTTAACCGTCCTAGTTCGATGTAGCATTTATCTCTGAATCTGGACACGCCCATCTCTTCAAATGCATCCGCCGTTGCACTCAACCCGGCGGCAAGCAGCATCACGGAGCGGCTCAGTTTACCATTATGAATCGCATCAAGAAGGACACTGACCCGATGGGCATATTCTCGCGGCATGTGCTTTCCTAGACGCTGCGCTTCGTCCAGAACGAGCAGCAGTTTTCCCTTCCCGCTTTTTAGCACCTCCAGTGTGTTGCGGGGGGCTGGGGTTTTCTTTCTTTCATAACTTCCTCCCGCCCGTGCTTTGACCCCGCCCGGAACGCCCACCTCCCCCTCCACGGACGCGCTCCATGCGCCCTCTACCTGACCGGCCTCCTTACTTCTCCCTAATGCCTGGAGCAGCGTGGTCGCATCCCACAGGGCATCCAAGGTTATGTCTATGACCTTCCACTTCTGCCCTTCCGCCAGTTGCGCACATTTATAAAGCAGCGCACTCTTACCCGCACCAGGCGCTCCCAGAATCAGGAAGGTGGTTCCCTGCCTGTGCTCAACCGTTGCAAACCCCATACGTTCCTTGAAGGCTGCCAGTTCCGCGCTCCGGCCGTGAAAATACTTCGCTTCTCCCCGGTCATCTATACCGGGATTGGTGTCTACGAAATCACTCATGATGTATAGTGGAAACGAATCTACAAGATACGTAATCACGGGAAGTTTGTGCGGATGTGCCACGTCAGCATGGAAGGATTGGACGCGTATTCCTGCGTACAGGTCGGAGCCTACCGCCGCACCACTTTCCTGGACTGGCGGAGCACGCCATCCACATGCTGTGCACTCTCCCACCGCATCTGGTGATCTCCATGCAGGAATGGTAGCGTTTTAGCGCTCTATGTTACGGTCAGAATCGGGGCGATGGCCATGGCCAATAGGGAAATCCGCCAGAGTTAAGTCGGGCGGACTATTCGGCGGAGGATTCTGATCAGGAGGAGGTGGGGGGATCCCGCTCAATATAGTAGTTGACTATGAACCAGCGGCGCATGGAGGGGATCGGGATCACATAGCTGTCGCCCTGCAGATCGAATATCCCATTCCCCAGGGCTAAGGTAAATACCTCCTCGGCTTTCTCCGCGCTGAATTCTTCTCGCAGGGATGCGATGACCGTGTCCTTATCAATGGTCCCATCCGTCTCAACATTAGTCATTGCTCTGGCAATGCACTGGCGTTCTTTCCTCATAATCCCGTCCGCTCTGGATTCATAGAATTTTGTCCGTTTCATCTCCCCCACTTCGAGCGCCGTCTTCAACTTCTCTGGAGTCATCTCCCGCCCCGTTGCCCGCAGGTGAATGGCGGCGGCCTGAGCATAGGCGGCCACATGCTGCGGCCAGCCATGGGTCTTCTGCATAATCGCATCCATCCAGGGCGTGGGATCCTCCTTCGCCCGCCCATCCTTCTTGAGCCAGTCCTTGATCACCTTCCGTTCCGCTTCCTGTTTCAGCGGGCCTAACTCTACATAGCAGTTGTCCTTGAATCTGGACACGCCCATATCTTTGAAGGCTCGCTTCGTTGCACTCAAACCGGCGGCGGCCAGCATCACGGGCCTGCCCATGTAGCCGTTATGAAGACTGTCAAGAAACACCTTCAAGGTCTCGTAACGCGCATCCGTGGGGGCCATTCCCGTTCCCAGCGTTTGGGCCTCGTCCAAGAACAGCAGGAGCGGGTCCTTCCCCCGCTCAATGATACTCTGAGGGGTGTGACCGGGGAGTTTAAACTTCGCGGCCCCCTGGATTTGAATCCATTTATCAAATTCACCCTGACCGGCAATCTCGTCAAGCAGAGGCATCCATCCATCCATCCATCCCCTAGCCTCTGGCACATGGTGTCCGTGTCCCAGAGTGCCCGTGTGTTCAATCGCACCGCCTCCCAGCCTGTATTCTCTGCCAGTTTCGTGCACTCGTGGAGCAGCGCACTCTTGCCTGCGCCGGGCGCGGCCTGGATCAGGAAAGTGGTTCTCTTCTCGGGATCGTCCCTCGCAAACTCCAGACGTTCCTTGAAGTCGGCCAGAATTCCCTTCCGTCCGTGGAAGTACTTCGCTTTCCCCCGGTCTTTTATATTGGGGGATCTGCGATCTGAATCACTCATGAGGCATAGCGGCGACGAATCTGCAAAATACGGACTTGCGGGGAATTTGTGCCGATGTGTATCGTCATCAAGCCCATCTTCATAATTTAGAATGAAGATGGGCTTGGACGCGTTACGTAATCCGCCGGATGGGATAACAGTACAAGCGGATTGCTCAAGACATCCTAAAACATTGAGGTGTGGGGTTTGTAAGGCTGTCGGTCTGGTAGGGAATAAACGGTGAGCAGTATCCATGGCATCTTATTTGCGTCGGTTGTTGACAGGCCGTGGATCGCAGAATGTAATTGCAATAAATGACGAGGCCCAGAGTTTATGTACAGGCGGAGAATAAATATCCGTTTCGCCCCCAAATCCTGGAATTATGATCTATGGTGGCCGAACAGGGAATAATCAAGAATCGTATCCAATGGATTTGATCTTTGCTCGCATGGTGTGCAGTTTATTGAAATCGCTCACGATTTGCATTCTCGCTCTGCTCACGATTACCTCTGCGGTTTTCGGGCAGGAGGCGTACTATGAGCCAATCATACGGCCGCCGGGGAGTAAATACCGTGTCCATAAGACGCGGCATTTTGAGATTATTTTTGAAGCGGGAGGTGAAGTAGAGGCCTGGCAGACTGCGCTCACACTGGAACGAAAACTGCCCGAGGCACAATCGATCTCCGGCCTGGCCGGGAAGATGTGGATGCCTGTCATCCTGAACAACTCCAGTGACCGGTCGAACGGATATGTGCATACCCATCCATTCCGACAGGAGATCGAAGTTCCTCATATCAAGGGGAACCGGTTAGGGACAAGATCCAATTCGTGGATTGAAACGGTTGCAACCCACGAGTTGGTGCATGCGGCGCAGGCACAGGCGGGCGGACCATGGGGACTGGGGAAGGCCCTTTACTGGCTTGCACCGGATGCGGCGCGGGCATTAAATCTGTCCCTGCCGCCGGGCCTGAATGAAGGGGCCGCCGTTTATCTGGAGAGTGATGGATCTCACGCCTCCGGACGGCTGAATGATATCCGCTTTCAAATGCACTATCGGGCGGCCGCTGCTTCCGGGCATCCATGGAGCCTGTCCCAACTGTTCGAATCCTCACGTTATGGGTTCCATGCCAACCGTCATTACATCGGAGGTGCACACTTTTTTGCCTGGCAGTCTTCAAAGGACGAAGGACTCTTTTTTGAAAAGATGCGGGCAAAACGCTATCGTAATCCCGTCGGATCAACAGGGATGAGTTTACGTAACGCGACCGGGCAGCCGCTGCGAACACTGCTTGCAGCATTTCGGCAGGAGACAGAGCCAGGATTCCGTCGGGGGTCCAGACAGCCGGCCCCCATTGTAGAGAGTCCCGGGGTAGTGCAGCGCCGTCCGCAATGGCTCAATGACTCAACGCTTGTCGTATACCGGGAAGGCCTTAATGTCACCCCAGGACTGTACAGTCTTGATATTCACAGCGGTGCCACAAAACGGATCTATCCGGTACGCCTGCCAGAGGATGCATGGTTCAGCGTCGCAGATAGTGTCATCCTCTATTCCCGCTACGTACCGGACCGGTTCTCAACGCTGGCCTGGTCCGCAGATATATTCAAGTATGACATGTCGCAGAAGCGGGAGAGCCGCTTAACGTATGGAGCCCGTGTGCATGCTCCCGTGCAAACCCCCTCTGGTATTTGGGCGCTCCAGAATGACGGGCAGCGCAATAACTGGATTGAGATAGATGCAGCTGGGCGGATCCAGACGATCCGAGACCGAAGTCAGGCGGATTTGATTCAGATTGCACCCAGTGAGGATATCACTGCCGTTTTGGTGCGACATAGCCGGCACCAGGGGATTTACCGTGCGGATTCAAACGGAGTATTTGCGCCTTGGATTTTCCAGTCTGACAATGCGATCCGTGAACTCTCATGGAGTTCGGATGGGCGATATCTTCTATTCACTGCAGATTCAGGCCCGGCAACCAATGTTTTTTATTATGATCTGGAGTTAGAGCGTGCGTACCAACTCACGGATGTCCTGTATGGAGCGCTGGATCCGGTTCTTTCTGAAGATAACCGCACCCTCGTCTATATTGACTATCAGCATGAGCGTTATAATGTTGTTGCGACGGAATTCTCTCCAGAGGGCGGGATTGAGATTCCACTTATGCCGATCAGTGAACTGCCGGAGATTTCTTCCAGATTGGAACTGCCCGAGGACTTCTCTCATGAGCCGTACAGATTGGGGAGACGGCTCCGTCCCCGCATGTTTCTGCCGGTCGCTGTGTGGTCAAGTGATACCCCGGAAAGAAGGCTGGGACTCGGAGGTGGACTGGGGATCCACGGGAGCGATCCCCTTCGCCGCCTGACGTACATGACAGAGGCAACGCTGCAGGCTCAAAAATTATGGGGGCGCATCGGGGTGAGTTCAGCACTTGGCCGGGTGATTGGCCGCATTGACATCTATAACCGGCCAGATGCGGTGGTCGCCAGAGTCATTACAGAGGAGCGTGGTACGAGATACACGCGGGAGGTCACCTATGGAGAGCGGTCAATGGGAATTGGATTGACCTTTGTTCTTCCGCTCCGGTTTGAGGCGAATGTACGTCACACGTATGCCAGTATCCTTGCAGGGGTGAGCAGTGAGCGTACACGCTGGTTTAGCCTGGATGACAATCAGGTTCCTACCCGAAGAGGTACCGGTCAATCCCTTGCCGAATGGGATCGTCGCACACGCGTGGATACGGGAATTCTGGTTGCCCTGGGCCTGCAGCAGAATACCCGGGATGTGCGACCAAACAGGGGGACGGTATTTGGGATCTATGGGCGCACAGATGTAATTCGCGAACATGACTCCAGACAAACGGGCCTATACATGAGCGTCCGCCAGTACTGGTCTATCTTTCAGCGGTGGAATACAAACATGCGGGTAGGCGCCTCCATTTTGTCTCAAAGCGGCGCGGGCGTATATAGCCGGTCTTTGGTGCTTCCGCAGGGGCACGAGGCATTTCTTGGCAAAGGGACGCATGTCCGGCTGGACGCAGAAATTCTGCAACCGGTCTGGTACATGCAGGATGGATTTCTGACCGTACCATCCTACTTTAAGGTGCTTTATGTGTACGGATTTGCACAGAGGGTGGTCATCAGTTCAGATTATCAGGGCAACTGGTCAGCGGGACTGGGAATGGGGCTTCAGTTTCGGCTTCTGCATTATTTGGATATGGAAGTGCGTGCCTCATTCAATCCGCTGGATTTTAACAAGGGCTATTTGACACTGATGTAAGTTTCTGTGCAGCCCAGGATATCGGGTCAACGAACAAACTGGGGCGATTTTTGTAGAGGTTGCAGGAAGCAGTTTTGTAGGTGTTCATGACTCACGCCGGTTTACATAGTCCGTCTGAATGTCTGTATGGGGGGAATGCGAGGAGATTCTCTGAAGTCATTCTGGGTCGGAGCAACAGGACATCCGATGCATGTGGACTCCCGCCATTTTGTATATGTTCGGCAGGATAGCAGGCCGGGGGGTAATGCAAGTATGCCATTTTTTCTCCATGCTTTCCGGTTTTTGAGAAGATCGTTGCATTTCCCAAGTCCCCAGGTTCTGACCGAAAACCGGTTGAACCGCGGAACAAATCCTCTGCTAAACAATTTCCTATCTACCACAGCAACCTCCGCGCGATGAGTAAATCACGGAAAACATCCATCGTTAAGCCTGCTACGCTGGAGCGAGGCGAGGCCCGCTATTTTCATGGGCGAGTAGAAATTCTGGATGATTTCAAGGGGCTGCTGGAAAGGGCAAAGAAGGGGAATTCCGGCACATCTGTCATGATTCAGGCCGCCCCCGGTGCAGGCAAGACCGCCCTGCTTACCGAATGCGCACGAATCGCCGGAGGGCGGGGATATGCGGTGGCAGAAGTGGAACCGAGCTGGTTTTTGGATCCGAAGACACTACATAAATCGATCCGCTCATCGTGGGAGAATTGGTTCGCCTGGCTTCAGCATGGGGCCGTCAACATAGACCTGGGTGCAATCAAGGCGGAGTTAATCGCAGGCCGCAGAGCAAGAACCTGTATGGATGTGATCAAGAAGGGAAAGGAGCCGCTACTCCTCCTGCTCGACGAGGCGCAGCGCCTAGCACGTATTGTACACGAGAAGGGAGAGCGGTTCATGCAGGTGGTGGACATGCTAAAGGTAATTCATGCGGGCGGAACTGGCCGGCCTGTGATTCTGGTCGCCGCCGGGCTGGGCGCGACCACGCAGGCCCTTAAAGATCTGGACATCTCAAGATTTGACCCCGGGTGCAAGATTAACCTAGGCATGGTAAAGAAAGAGTTCACGCGGGCGATCATTCAGGACTGGCTCCAGAAAGAGGGTAGGGTAAAGGGCGATCCCGCAAGGTGGATTGATGATATCGCTGAGCAGACGTATGGATGGCCGCAGCACATCATGGCGTATGTGTGGACTGCTTTAAAACAGTTGAAGTTGACCGGTGGGGAGATGACCGGTACGGGACTGAAAACTGCAATGAAAGAAGGGCAGAAAGGGCGGATCAAGTTTTATGAGAGCCGGGCGGAAGGGCTTTTCAGAACAGAGCGACAGTGTATTGCAAGGGCAGTCGTCGGGATTGAATCAGGGAAGAATGTTGATAAGGGGGGGGGGGGATCATTGCGTCTCTGCGGAAGGAATTCAGTAAGGGTGAAACCGAGAGGATCTTCACACTGGCCCTGCACAGGGGAATGCTGGATGTACGAGGAGATAGTTACGCCATCCCGATCCCCTCCATGCATGAATGGCTGGTATCCAATTATGCCCCCAACCAGAAACGCACCGATTTTCCTTTTCCCTCTCATTAGCAGGATGCCCCGCTATCCGATAAAGTCATGAAATGTTCGACTCCCATTCATAGTTGTGGAACCCAATTCTCATCGTTGGCCTCCTCTCCGATTCTAACCGTAGAATGGAATGATCGCTGCCCGGCAGTCCCGCTGCTCAGTTCTGGAAGGACTGAAGACTGGCCATAATCATGTATGAACGGCGGATAAGTCCTATTTGTCTCCAATCCAGTCAGTAATGCGACATATCATCCTTATGTGCTTGTTAGCGGGGGTTGTCACCGCTCCCCTTGCACGTGAATTCCAGTGCACGGCACAGGTCAATTATCGGCAGCTGGAAGGGTCCGGATTTGGATTTCTAGACGAACTGCAAGGGGAGATTGAGGACTACATGAACAACAATAACTGGACGGAAGATCAGTTTGAACTGCATGAATTGATTGAATGCTCTATCCAGGTGATCATTCAGGAGAATTTTACGCTGACCTCTTTTCGGGCACAGTTGATTTTGAACAGCACCCGCCCCATTTACGGGACCATGGCAAAGACCCCCATGCTGCAGATCAGTGATGAGGCATGGGATTTTAGTTATTCTCAGGGAACCCCTCTGGTCTTTGAAGTTGAGCGATTTGACGGACTCACCTCGGTACTGGATTACTATGCCTATCTCATGTTAGGCTATGACTATGATTCATTCAGCGAATATGGCGGGGAACAACATTTCCAGAAAGCCAAGCGAATCCAGCAGTTGGCGGTTGCCACAAACGCCGTCGGATGGAGCACGATAGATATTGACGGGCGTGCACGGATTGTAGATCAAATGACGAGTCCGCGCATGCGCCCGCTTCGCCAGGTGTATTATCAGTATCACATGGATGCGCTGGACATCTTTACGCTGGATATAGAGGCGGCACGTGCCAATGTGCTGGAGGTATTGCAAATGATGTCAGATCTGTACGATGATCAATCCAGGCAGTATGTGTTCGATATTTTTTTCAGTACGAAATCCAAGGAGCTTGTAGGAATGTTCCAGGATTCCGAAGCAGGCGGGCAGGTGTATGATGTCCTTTCGGATGTGGACCCGTCACGTCTGTCCACCTATAACGCACTCATTGAATAAGATCACATGAAACGGATTCTCCTTACAATACTGACAGGGGCGGGGCTTTGTGCAATCGCCGTTGTCGGATATACCATGCGGCCGGACGACCAGATAAAGCCAGCTATGGTCGTCTATAAATCTCCGACCTGTGGGTGCTGTGTGAAGTGGGCAGAGCATATGGAGGCGGCGGGTTTTGAGGTGGAATCCCGAAATATGCGGGATATGGGCGCAATCAAAAAAGAACTGGGGGTGCCGCGTCCAGCACACTCCTGCCATACGGCCGTTGTAGACGGCTATGTGGTGGAAGGTCATGTGCCGGCTGCTTATATCCACCAGTTACTGGACGAAAAACCGGATCTGCCCGGCATTGCGGTTCCAGGAATGCCGATTGGGTCACCGGGAATGGAAGGCCCAGATGCACAGCCTTACGATGTTGTGACCTTTAACGGGGAGGCAATTACGGGAGTCTACGCCCGGATCAATCCGTAAGATTATGGCAATACTTCCCATTCGTTTGTTGGGCACCCCCATCCTGCGTCAGCA
The DNA here is from genome assembly GCA_022820435.1 of Rhodothermales bacterium. Taxonomy (GTDB): domain Bacteria; phylum Bacteroidota; class Rhodothermia; order Rhodothermales; family Bin80; genus Bin80. The sequence continues at coordinate 24,635 of JAJEFL010000074.1, read as the reverse complement.
AACCGTACCCGTCCAATCGGTTGATGCAGAGGTGCAGAAGTTGATTGATGACATGATAGAGACGATGCATAATGCGGAAGGGATCGGTCTCGCTGCCCCGCAGGTCGGACGATCAGAGTGCCTCTTTGTTGTGGATATCTCGGAACTCCTAGAGGATATGGCGGAAGACTTACAGACGAAGTTACCGGATCAGCCAATGGTGTTTATTAACCCTGAGATCACCTGGGAATCCGAGGCAGAGGAAGAGTTTGAAGAAGGCTGCCTCTCAATTCCAGATATCCGGGAGTCCGTATTGCGGCCGGAATCGATACAGATCACGTACAGGGATCGGAATATGCAGGAGCACTCCCGGACGGCGGATGGGATTCTAGCCCGTGTGATACAGCATGAATATGACCATTTGGAGGGAGTATTATTCACCGATCATATCAGTGCCTTCCGACGCACAATCCTTAAGCGGAAGCTGGCAGAAATTGCACGCGGTAACACCTGTGCAAAATATCCGGTACAACCAGCGTAGCGATTCCTCGTTATATTTTCAGATACAGTAGATCACCGATATGAAGACTTGGGTGTCACTTACCACTTGGCGGGCAGTGTTTTCAGGAAAGCTGATTTTGATCGGATGGGCGGGAATCCTTCTTCTGGCTTTTGGGATCGTATCTCCAGAGATTGCCGCGCAGGACAATCATCGAGTCTCAATTGTGCTCCCCACGGAGAATGATGCTCTTTTCCAGGGAGATGGTCCAGAATTCTATATGCGCACCTATCGTCAGCCAAAGCCCAATGTAAAGCCTGGCTGGACAGCAGGACAATATGGCTTTGTGCGGAATGTGCGCCATACGAGTCAGGGGGTGATCTACAGTCGTTTCCATGAGGGAATTGATATCCGTCCGCTCAGACGCAACGCAAGAGGGGAACCGCTGGACGAAATTATGACCATCGCAGATGGTGAAGTGGTTTATGTGAACGAAGGGGCGAACCGCTCCAATTATGGTCGCTACATCGTCATTGAACACTGGTGGGATGACTCGCCATACTATAGCCTCTATGCACATCTGAAAAGTATCGGTGTATCTATTGGAGATCAAGTGAATCAGGGGGAAATCATCGGAGTTATGGGCTATACCGGAAGGGGAATCAATCGCGACCGGGCCCACCTGCATCTGGAAATCAATCTGATGCTGAGTGAGGCCTTCAATGTCTGGTATGAGGATCACCTGAAACGGGCCGCCCCCAATTATCATGAAATCTATAACGGACTCAATCTGGTCGGGATGGATATTGCCTCTCTGTATCTGGCGCTGCGGGAAAATCCGGATCTGACGATTCCAGAGTTCTTGAAGCAGGAGCCTGCTTTTTTTGAGGTCACCGTTCCCCTGGGACCAACACTGCCGGATATCCTGTGGCGCTACCCATGGCTCTGTGAGGACTTAAAAGACTGGATGCCGGAATATGGACCTCCAATTGAAATGGGAAGTTCCTGGAGAATTACGTTTGCTGCCTCCGGGATACCCATAAAGTTTGAACCGTCTGACGAGGTGGTAGACGCACCCAAACTGAATGTCATTCAGCGGTCATCCATCGCCTATCAATATCTGACCAACGGTCTTGTAAATGGTCGGGGCAATAATTTCTCTCTTTCCGACAGCGGCAGACGCCGCATCGATCTGATCTCCCGCTCCATTGATGATCTGGGCAGTTCCGGGTGGTGACCCCGGCCGGAGCAGGACTCGCAGTACAGAAAGAACTGCATTACGCCGGTTCAGAGGTAGAGGGTACGCAGATGTGTGAACGGGTTCTATTTCTGGCAGGAGGGTTTCCCTGTACCATCATGATTGTGATGCCATTAGACAGGAGCAGAGCAGATCAGAACGTCTGGTCAGACATAGTTGAAGGCGGGGCGAATTCCAGACAATGCAAGAATGCATGCCCCTGTGGGCATATCCTGTATTTGATACTGCTGTGCCTGTTTTTCTGTATCGGGCTGAATGGTGCGACTGCCCAGGAATCCCCTCGCATTACCGGTTTAGTTTTGGATTCAAAAACGATGGAGCCCGTTTCTGGAGCGGTGGTTCTGTTGACAGGAACTCTGCATGGATCGCTGACCGGGTCAGATGGGTATTTTGAATTTGCCGGTATTCATCCCGGAGACTATACACTTACTGTATCTGCGCAGGGGTATGCTCATACCCGGGAGTCTCTGGAGGTTAAGGGAGATATGGAATTGACAATTCTTCTATTGCCCGAGGCAGTTGATCTTCCAGATCAACCTGCGCTGGTAAGTTCACAGGATGGATGGTCCACACGAATGTTCAGAGGCCTGCTGCCTCTCCGGGTCAGTGCAATTGAAGAGCAGTATACTCTGTACGCATCAGAACTTACTTCGAAATCTTTCTATCTGGATGGTGTGCGATTGATGGACCCTTCAATGTTACGGACACTCATAGTGGATATTGAGCGTTCAGAGGTGGTTCCGAGCCCCTACAATCCGGGGCTTGGAATGGATGCATCCATTGATTTTAAGGGGCCGGAACAACACGCAGCGGGTGCAGAACTGTTTTATGATTCAAGAACGCGCCGAATGCGTTCCGGGACGACATTTCATCAAAGCTGGTCCAAGGCGCATGGGACTCTTCGCGGCATTTATGAGAGGGCGGACAATTATTCGGATGGGAGTGGCGCATTGCAGCAGGGCGGGATTCGTGCGGGGAATATTGCTGGATATGCCGGAATTCAGATTGCCTCCGGTCATGCTCTTTCAGGAAGCGGCGGCTGGCTGCAGGATCTGGGGCTCCGTGGAGGGGACGACCTTCGCCAGCACATGGGGGTACTCCGATACCGGTATACGCCAGAGGCGGGGATGATGCAGGACTTGGTCGCCGTGGCCGCACTTCAGGAACGAAGTGATGATGTAGATCCTGTGCAGCAGAGTGGATCCATCTCCGCGACACTGTTGCCGATCCAGAATCTGCGCCTGAAAGTTGGTGCAGATATTTATCGATATACGGAAAGGACCGAAGGTCATCCCGTTTCGAAAGGGGGCGGTGATGCAGATGTATCGGTGGAGGGCGGTGTATTTGCTGCCGCACTGCATCGGATCTCAAGTTTACTGACTGAGGGGCAGTTCAGGTTGGAGCCGGAGCATGGGTATTGGGGCGGGATGATCTTTCTGACCTGGCAGTTCAGGAGCAACTGGCAACTGATTGCAGGTGCCGGCCGTGCGCGGTCAGTGCGGGGAGTCCTGCGGCAGACAGATATCGGGGTCAGATGGACGGGGTTTGCGCGATCCATTGAACTGATGACGTTTACACGCAACAGAGAGCAGGAGCGCATCCTTGGCGTAACTGCACTCATCCGTGATGCATGGTGGTGGGCGGCCCTGTATACCGCACAATCCCGTCCATCAGTTCCGGGATCTGAGACTTCGCTGGTCACATGGGCACGGGTCCGTGCCACGGTGCAGGGACCGCTTGAACTCTTTTTACTGGGTGCAGAACTCTATGGTACATTTCTGGATGCTCCCGCATGGGGGAGTGCGGATGTATGGATGCGGGTGAGGGAAATACGTGGAATATCTCTGAAGATCGGAATCACGAACCTGTTGGACGGGACCTATACCTACCCCCACAGCGTGTACGCGGAGCCGGGCCGGTCCGTGCAAATTGCACTGCAATATCAGCGCAATTAGTCCGCACGGGGGAACCCTACAGCGACGCTGCAACCCGATGGGCGGTTTCCGAAAAGGTACGGAAAGAACAGCCGAGTTCCTCAGTGGCACGCCGGTTTGAGTAGCGGCGCATTTTCAGCGTATAGGTGACGGCTGACCGCCCTAGAGTAAATCGTTTTCCCGTCACAGCCCCCACGAGATCCATGAATCCCCCTGCCGCAAGAGCCATGCTGTAAGGCAGGGGAATTCTTGGGGGTTTGGCATTTAATGCCTCGGCCAGAATAGAGAGAATGGATTTCCAACTGAGGTTTTCACTCCCCAGAATATAGCGGGCGCCGGTCTGCCCGTGCTCAAGTGCAGCGAGGTGGCCGGCGGCTGCATCGGCCACATCCACCACATTTGTTCCGCCGCCGGGACACGCCAGGATCTTTCCTGCACGAAGAGCAAGCGCATAGTTGTGCGTAAGATTGAGGGCTTTTCCCTGGCTGCGATCCGGTCCCAGGATCAGGGCCGGATTCACAATCACTGCATCCAGTCCCTCGGCAATACTGCGCTGTACTTCCAGTTCAGCCAGGTATTTGCTTTGTGCATAGGGCCAGGGTTTATTATTTTGCCATTCGGTATTCTCATTGGAAACCATCCCCTCCGAAGTCCCAATCGCTGCAATACTGGAGGTATGCACCAATCGCTCCACTCCGGCCTCTTGTGCGGCATCTACAACGGCTGCAGTTCCTGCCACATTAACATGGTTGAGGAATCTGGACGTGAAATTTACATTTCCAGCCACATGAAAGACCACCTGAATATTGTTCATCGCTTTGCGCAGTGCCTCCAGATCTGTGATGTCATCTCCGACCGCATGCTCAAGGTGGTCAGCAACAGGAGTGAGCAGGTGTAACCCGGAGGTCTGCCTTCGGAAGATCCTCACATGATGGCCAGCATCCAGCAGTTGGTACACCAACTCACTTCCCAAAAAGCCGGTTGCCCCGGTTACCAGTACATTCATGACTCAAATTCGATAAGGATTGCATTCAGTGCCACGGCTTCTTTTTCCTGCACATGGATGTGTTTGATTTTTCCGCTTCGGGGAGCTTGAAGTTCATTTTCCATTTTCATGGCTTCAAGTACAATCAGTCCCTGTCCTTGAATCACCTCTTCGCCTGCCTGTACCATGATCTGCAGAATCAGACCCGGCATGGGTGCCAGAAGTTCATTGACATCTTCCTGAATTCTTTTCTGCTGTCCATAGCGCAGGATGAGCTCGGAGCGCTCACTGATAATCTCAGAATGAACCGTCTGTCCGTTGATCGTGAGCGGGGCATTCAGTCCTTCCCCTACATGAACCAGATGACTGCGGCCATCGACGATAAGGCTGTAAATGTTCGGTCGCAATTCGACAATCGATGTGCTGATCTGCTGATCAAGCACACAGAGTTGGTCTCCAGATTGTACCACGGGTATCCGCTGACCGTCTATATTAACCAGAAATTCTCTTATCATTACGGGGCGAGAGCGGTGCACAGGATTCGGTGAACCTTCAACCGCACTGCAACGCAGAGGGTATAACCTTGTTTAGATGTCTGTCCAGCGATAAGGGAGGCACCCCCAATTTGGCGGGTCTCCCTGAGATCGTAATTCAAAATAATGGACGATGTGATCTTGGAATGTTCTGCCACTTTCGGTGCGAACGGGTTCAGGAGCATGTTGAACAGATCAAGACTTTATGACGAATGCGCTATTACCCCCCTGTGGGAGAGAATAAGTTAAAGGAGAAGGAGGTGGCGACTATGTTTGATGCGATTGCACGGCGCTACGATACGTTGAATCGTGTGCTGAGCTTTGGACTAGATCGTGCATGGCGCACTGCGGCGATCCAGCGGCTCGGCAATCAGTCCGGTAAACGAGTGCTTGATGTCGCAACCGGTACCGGTGATGTCGCTGTCGCAATGCTCATGCTGAAACCGAAAAAAATTACCGGCGTGGACATCTCGGATGAAATGCTGCACATGGCCCGGCAAAAATCATCCCGGTACGATGGGGAACCCCTTCATTTTGTCAAAGCCTCTGCAGAGCAGCTCCCCTTTGATGCCAACCGGTTTGATGGAGTTATCGTGGCGTTTGGGGTGCGCAACTTTGCCAGTCTGGATGCAGGTCTGCAGTCCATAAAACGCGTCCTCAAGCCGCAGGCACCGCTGGTTGTGCTTGAGTTCAGTCAGCCGCAGAGCCGGCTGATCCGCAGTCTCTATAAAATGTATTCCAGATGGATTCTTCCGAGGGTCGGGCGAATGCTTTCAGGCGTGACGGGCCCCTACCGCTATTTGCCCGACTCGATTGAGGTATTTCCGAGTGGGAAAAATTTTCTGACACGGATGGAACAATGCGGATTTGAACGAACACGGGCAGAGCCGCTTACGTTTGGAATCGTGTCACTCTATACCGGCTATGCTAGCGAAGGTCATCCTGACGAGACTGGCGAAAGCGAACAAATCTGATCTCATTCGTACCCTCCTGATTATGATACTCCACCTTGTCCATCAGGCGGCGGATAATATCAACGCCGAGCCCGCCAGATTTTCGTTTCCGGGATAACTCCATTACATCGGGGCGCCGGTAGGCGGTCCGATCAAAAGGGTGTCCGTGGTCACGGATCCGTACGATGACGCGTGTCGGCTCAATGGTCATGGTAAGATGCACTTCTTTTTCAGGGTTCCCCTGATAGGCATGCTCAATCACATTGGCACAGGCTTCATCAATCGCCAGACGCAGCGCATCAATATGCTCTTCGGCCACATTTGCCTGGCGTGCATGTTTGGTGACAAAGTTTCGCACCTGTGCCAGCTGCCGTGTGTCACTGGGCACCACCAGCGTATAAGTAATGGACGCCTGGCCCATGACTAGCCCCCTTGGATTGGTTGAATTCCGCGTTCAAAGAGGGACAAAGCTTCCTCTTCGGTTTCCACAATGTGATAGATTTTCGGGAATCCCAGGAGGTCAAACACGTCAAAAATTTTCGATTTCAGAGCGCATATTTTGATGTCTCCGCCCAGAGTGCGAATTTCTTCAATGAAGGCCATGAACACGCCGAGACCTGCACTGGAGATATAGTCAAGATTGTGTCCGTTTACGATCAGGTTAATCTTGCCTTCATCCCGGCATTTTTTAATGGCAGATTCCAGTTCGGGAGCGGTATGGGCATCCAGTTCTCCACATACCGCCAGGATTGTGGCAGCATCAGCATTCCGGAATGCAACAGAAAAATTACTCATAGTAATTGCAGTCAATGGGTTTCGATGGAATTAAATTAAAGCAATGGATTGATTTGTGTATGATTTGTTTCTATGACAGGTTCAGGGCCGTGCCATTTGATGATGAGTAAGGTAAGGTCATCATCGTACTTCTTTTCGGGTCCCATGAATCGGTCGACCGTTTGGCGTACTGCATCATGGACTCCCTGTGCACGCTCATACCGGGAGGACTGAAGACATTGCAGCAGGTGATCATATCCAAACTCTTCCCCTTCGGAGTTCCGGCTTTCGGTCACGCCGTCTGTGTATAGAGCGATCAGATCCCCGGGATTAAATACATGTTCTTTGACATCCAGTGTCTGCCCGAACAGGTCTCCACGATCCAGTCCGATACCTAATCCGCCGGAGCGTAAAAGCATGGTATCTCCGTTCACATCTACAAACGCTGCAGGGGGATGCCCTGCGCGTGCAATGGAGATTGCGCCGGTGTTGCAGTCAAGGATCCCGTAAATTGCGGTGACAAAGACATTTTTTTCCAGGGATCGTCCCAGTGCATTGTTCACATGACAGAGAAAATCGTGGGGGTTTGGCGCAATCTGGGCCACCGCCTGAAAGATTCCCTGCATTTCGGCCATATAGAATGCGGCGGAGGTACCCTTACCGGAGACATCTGCAACGATGAAGGCCAGTTTACCGTCTCCCAATTCAAGGAGATCATAATAGTCTCCTCCAACTTCATGGGCGGGCGTACTGGAGGCGGCCAGGCTCAGGGTAGTGAATCTGGGCATTGCCTGCGGCAGCAGGCGCTGCTGCACACTCCGTGCGATGGCGAGTTCGCTTGCCAGGCGTTCGCGCTCAATTTTTGATTCCAGGAGCCGGGCATTTTCGAGTACCAGGGTTGCCTGCGATGCAAAGATGTCAATGGATTCAATATCCTCATTTTCAAATGCGTGGGCCACATCACGGGAGACAAACAGAGTTCCGAGTACTTCAGTGCGGGTGGCGAGCGGAATTGCTAGAAGACTCAGGATTCCGTTGGATTTACCGTTCTGAATCCGGCGGTCAGCAGCGGTGTTTTGAATGGAAACCAGCGCACGGGTTCCCGCGGATTCACCGTGAATCGCAGACACATCACAGACCTTGTCGGCAAGTGATGCTTCAATATTGTGTGCCGCGACAATCTGGGGTTTCAGGGATCCCGAATCCAGGTCCTGTATGGTCAGCCATGCCGCTTTCCCGCGACCGGACTCCACGGGCGTGGAGACCACCCAGTGGTAGAGTTTTTCAGGATCCGCAACTTCACGAACCAGAACCGTTAATGCCTGTATGGCCGCCATCTCATCAACACTGCGCTGGTAATCTCCAATGGTTGGCAAATGAAAAATCAGGGAGAGTACGGAGGTTAGTGCGTAAGCAAATCCAAAGGTAACGCACAGAACAATGATGGCGGTGAGCGGGAGGCTGTAAAAAACCAGAAATTCAAAAAGACGGGACAGGTCCGTGATTGAATTCAATGCCAAGACATCAGGGCTGAACAGAAGAAGCAGTGTGGCAACCGTAAAACAGAGGGAAACAATTCCTAAACCCAGTGCCCCCATTTTTCGCTTTACAGGCAGGCGTATAATCCAGGCAAGGCGGACTGTATTCAAAAAAATGAATATGACGGAAGTAACGAGTGCCAGAAGCAGGAAAATACTAAGCGTAGCGTCAATACTGGAGGATAAATCCTCAAAGTGATGATGGAATGGTGCACTGGTAACGGAACTGAGACTGAAGAAAAAGAGCAGCAGATACCAGTTTCGTTCACTGCGCCGGGTACGCCGGAACCGAACCAGATGTCCGAATCGCTGCATCAGAATGAAACTCAGCCCGGCAAGGACCATGCTCAGAAGTGCACTCTTAACATGGACGATAGGGGCGGCCGGGATATTTTCTTCTGAAAAAGCTCCTGGGATCTGCAGGATCAGAATGATCAGCAGACAGGCGGGGATGATCGTCAGGATGACATGCCAGAATATCTGGGCCGGTGTCGGGCGTGAGTTCTCCAGCGCCTGTGCAATCGTAATCCACAGGCAAAGAAAACAGAGTACCAGTGCCGCCTGATAAAGAATGTTCGTACTCATCAAGGCCGCTTCGCCAACTCCTCCCATGAAGGCGAAGATGGTTGTTCCACCGAAAAACAGAACAAACGCAATGGGAGGAACCCAGCGCCACAAGCGTTTGAACAGCACGACGAATGTCCTTTTTGACAGAACTCTGGAAAAACTGATTAGACTGCTCCGTTTACAAAGTATCTGGACAGGTATTACCTAGATTAGAAAAAATTGTTACAGTTCCCGGCCTAGAAGGCAACTTTGCCGGTGGAGTTGACGTAAGGGTTCATAGGATTCATTTTGTAATCATGAGTAATTGGAGTCGGTTTCAGGTCATCGTATTGGTGTTCTTGGGTCTTTTTGTGGTTGTGAGACTCTTCTCCGATTCCCCGGCACCGCGTGGTTCGATCATGTTTTCCGATCTTGATGTTCGTGAACTCAGGCAGCAGGCTTTTCAGGTCTCCGGGCCTCTATGGGTGATCATTGATGCGGTCGGCTCCATTGATGAGCGTCAGGGGGCAGCCGGGCTGGCGGCGTATGCCTGGATCACCCGTGGTAATACGGGAGAGCTTGTCTGGTCAATGAATGCCTCCAATACGATACAGGATGGGTCCATTGCTTATGTGGATGGCGAGGAACTGGAACTGGATTCAGGCACCTACATCTTGAATTATGCCTCATATGGACAGCTTCAGCGTCGTTCCAATGCATCATTTCGTAAGGACAGCAGAAAGTGGCGTGTAACCGTTTATTCGCCGAATGACAAGGGGGCACTGCGATCGATTGCCCGTCCACTGCAGACCAATTCTGAAACCAGGGTTTTCGAGGCGATATCGTTGGAGGCAGAAGAAAGGCGGGAGTTCTTTTTTGAGGTTCAGCACCCGGCAGAATTTGAAATCAGTGCGATTGGGCAGCTGGGAAGTCAGGATGAGGTACAGCCGGTGGACTATTCTCGTATTGAGAATGCCGTCACCGGGAGTGTAGACTGGCAACTTACCCGGGATAATACGCAGTGGGCCGGAGGTGTACCGGAAAATCGAATCTTTCAGGGGCAGCGGACGCTCAATCCAGGGGTCTATCGTGCGGTGGCAGTGACCAATGGCCGGCATCATTTCGGCAATTGGATCGGCAATCCTCCGTTTGATCCGCAGGGGTGGGGGCTTCATATACATACCTCGGATACAGAAGCAGTTTCCACGTTTGATCCCTGGATGCAGCGGGATCCGATCATTCAGTTTACGGAGGTTGGGGATGACGAAGAGCATGTGAGATTTTTCGCCGTGGAGGATACGACGGCGGTTGTACTCTATGCGTTAGGAGAGATTACAGGTCCGGATAACGGATATGATTTTGCATGGCTGGATAAGCAGGACGGAAGTACGGGAGAATCAGGAACACGCTGGCAGATGACCTATGAGGGTTCGGTACATGCCGGCGGGGCACGTAAAAATCGGAAGGAAGTTAAATTTCTTCGGTTGGAGCCGGGAGTCTACGGCCTGCATTATGAGTCGGACGGTTCTCATTCGTATGATCACTGGAATTCAAGTGAACCGGACTATCCGGAGCGATGGGGGGTTGCACTGTTTCCGGTCCAGAAACAAAGTTCTGGAACCGCCGTCAGATTGATTGCCGAAGAATAGCCCGTCTGTTTCCTGCATTGCAGAGCGGGTATCTCAGCGGGATGCATCGAAAACGTGAGCGGTGTCAATTGTACGAAGTTTCGTACCTTGCCGGGAGTTCAGAATGATGAACATCCATCTATTCGAAAGATTCCTGTTGAGGTAGCACCTGCGACTTGCAACGATTGACATCGGGACAAATTCTGCAAAGCTTCTGGTATCCGAATGGGTCCCCGGTGGTCGGTTGAACCCACTTTCAGAGGCGCGGCGAATGATTCGGCTTGGGGAAGGTGTAGATGCACATGGTGTCCTCCAGGATGCGGCCATTGAACGTTTGGTCAAAGCATTACAGGCATTTCGCACCATCGCCGAGTCATGGCAGGTAAAGGAATATGCGGTTATGGGAACCAGTGCTTCACGGGACACAGGGAATAAGATTGTTACGATCATAAAAGAACGGACAGGGCTGCCCTACGAAATCATCTCTGGAGAGCAGGAAGCAGAGTTAAGCTATGAGGGCGCAATTGCGGGCCTGTCCCATGTTTCGGAGCGGGTTATTACCTGTGATATCGGGGGCGGTTCAACAGAAATCGCAGAAGGCAGGTCAGATGGCCGCATTCTTCAGCGGTTCAGCCTGGATATTGGCTCCGTACGGATGACCGAGCGATTTTTTTCTTCCCAGCCACCTGATGTTAAGGAACAGGCGGCGGCGGCATCATTCATTAAAAATTCACTGGCGGGATTCTCCCTTTCGGAAAATCAGGCGGCACTCCTTGTTGGTGCATCAGATGTACACCGCCTTTTACTGGAACTCCAGCATGACCTGAGTGCAGGAAGACTTCCGATAAAATTTGACCGATCAAACTCCGGCTGGAAACGGCTCCAGACGAAAGGAGGGCATCCAGATGAACTTTCGCGGGTTCAAGTGAAGTATTGGACGGAATTTCTGGTTCGTATGACAATGCCGGATGTTTTAGCCCTGAACCCGGTGAAACTCCAGGGGAGGGCAGATGTATTTCCTGCTTCGATCATGATTTTTCTGGAAGTGATGAACGCACTGAAGCAGGAATCAATTACGGTAAGTCCCTGGGGGCTGTGTCATGGTATGGCATTGAGAATTTTCAATGCAGGCGCAGTCAGGGAGCCGTAACCAGATGCCCTATCAATTTGTGTCAGCGTCTGAGTAGAAGGAAAATGAATACAATAAATCTGGAATGTATCTTTAGTCTGAGCGGGGACCGATTTTATGTCTTTAAAGAGAGCGTGTACCGAAGTGTAATGAACCCATCCAATCATCAGAACATGACATTCTCATGGGGATGAGCCCAAAAGCGATCAGACGCAAGGCGGTTTATCAGACGTTGAGCAAGATCCATGACCCGGAACGGGGCAGTGATATCACGCGGCTTGGCTCCGTCAAGGATGTGGTGGTTGACGGCCGCTCCATTTCGTTCAAGCTTTCGGTTTCCCAGCCGGGAACTGCATTTTCTAAAGAAGTTGCGGGATTATGCAAAGAGGCGATCCAGTCTGCGTTTGGAGAGGATGTGGGGGTCCAGATTGAATTGACCTATTCCGGGGGCCGTGTGCAGCAGTTGAAGCTTGGAGCCCGGCATATGATCGCCATTGCTTCGGGGAAAGGGGGCGTGGGAAAAAGCACCGTAGCCACAAATATTGCGGTCGCCCTGGCTGCACAGGGATACCGGACGGGACTGGTCGATACGGATATCTATGGTCCAAGTGTTCCAGTGATGTTTGGTCTGCAGGGAACGAAGCCGCGTGTCAATGAGGAACGGAAAATTGTGCCAATCATCCAACACGGTGTACATGTGTTGTCAATGGGATTATTGGTGGATGACTCGGAGGCCGTGATATGGCGCGGTCCGATGGTTTCTGGTGCGGTGCGGCAGTTTTTGAATGATGCAGAGTGGGGAGACCTTGATTTTTTACTGCTGGATTTGCCGCCGGGCACGGGGGATATTCAGCTTACGATTGTGCAGACCGTGAAGTTGGCGGGCGCAATTATTGTCTCAACGCCGCAGAAAGTCGCACTGACCGATGCAAGGAAGGGGCTGGTTATGTTTTCAAAAGTGAATGTGCCCGTCTTAGGGATTATTGAAAATATGGCATGGTTCACGCCTCCGGACTTGCCGGATCGCAAGTATTTTCTTTTTGGCGATGGGGGGGCGGATCGTCTTGCCACCGAAACCGGTGTGCCACTGCTTGGTAAGATTCCTCTGGAGGAACCTTTGCGGGTGTCAGGGGATGAGGGGTGTCCGATTGTGTTATCATCGCCTTCGAGCGGGGCGGCTCAATCGTTCCGGTCGATTGCAGACAGGATTGTCGCTTCGCTGGCAAAGAGAGAAGCCACTCCTGCATCTCCGCTTATTGAATATCAATAGACGCAAATTTATGCCGTGATGTCGGGATACAATCCAAATACGGATGCGATCCTTCGCCGGAAGATAGAGGATGGCCTTGATTCCATTCGTCCGTATCTTATTGCTGACGGGGGGGAGGTTCGTCTGCACAGAATCACCGATGATATGGTTGTAGAACTTAAATTACTTGGTGCCTGTGGGGTGTGTCCAATGAGTACCATGACCTTACGTGCAGGGATTGAGCAGGCCCTGCGGCATGCGGTTCCACAAATTGTGCGAGTGGATGCGGTGTAAGGCGTTTACAAAATAATGCAATAGATCTCAAACTTTGAATCAGATGAAACAGATAGAACTCTTGGCGGGCATAATTGTCCTGACCGTTTTTATCGGATTGCAGGCTCCGCCTGCCCATGCTCAGATGGAATTTCAATATCAGAGGGGCAGCCTTTTGAATCCATTCAACGGCGAGCATCATCCAACGAATATCCTTACCTTCCAGCATGCGGGTTCCTGGAAACTTGGCAGGAGTTTTTTCTTCATTGATTTTATAGATGATGCAATGAATGATGAGACCAACTTCAACGATAAGGAGTTTTATGGCGAGTGGTATCCATCATTAAGTTTCAGCAAGCTCTTTGGTCAGAACATCAAAATCGGCCCCATCGCAGATATATCTGCGGTTGGCGGACTGAATTTTGACGGGGATGCCAATGTTCTCAAGATCTTGCCGGGCATTCAGCTTTCGTGGAATATCCCTGGGTTTATTTTCGTGAACACGGATTTTGCCGTAATCACGGATCATAGCGATGCCGGGCAGCACGATCCAGGATTTATGTTTGATGTCAGTTGGCTCAGGGTATTTAAGATCGGGAGTCAGTCCTTTTCGTTTATGGGTCATGCTGAGTACATCAGTGAAGCAGCACGCAAGGATGGCGGGGGAGTCTATGAAGCCTGGATTTTGGCGCAGCCCCAGTTGGTGTGGGATATTGGCAACGCATTCAAGTCCCCGGATTGGCTCCATGTAGGCATTGAACTCCAGTATTGGTCCAACAAACTAGGAGTAGAGGGGCAGGATGAATTTCGGCCCGAACTCTTGATTATCTGGCGCATGCAGTGATCCTTTCTGTGGTGGGGATTGCGCACTGCCGGGATCATGATATCCGCTGGTCTGAATTTTTAACCACGTTTTTTCAGGGACAACCGGACAGCCGCGTTGTTGGGGAGTCAGATGTGTTCAAGGATGAGATTTCGGTCATGCATTCAGGAGATCGGCCCTTGGTCTCCCACATAGCAGGTGGCCCAAAGTCGGGCATGGTTTGAACGTTGGGTGAGCCGTACAATAAATTGATCTTTCCCGGTGATAATCATTGCATGGGCACTGACAGATTTTGTGAAAAGGGTCTAGCCTTTCGCCGTCAGATAGGGTGCTCTGAATGCTTTGCGAAGACCTGACTGTCTAGCGACAGTAACTTTTTCCCGACGATGTCACTGTGAATTGCTGCCAATAAAAAGCACATAGCCTAATTTGGGGCATGGTCATTTTTACCGTTGCCGTTGAACAGGTATCAGGCAATCAAGAAGTAGGGGCCTAAAATCGTATCACTCAGAGAAAATGGGACAAAATGAAGGCCATGTGCTATCACAACTAATGCAAGAAATACAAGCCAGGCAGTAGAACGCCGTAGAAATACTTCGGCATACTTAAATCTCTCTTCGTTTTTCTGTTTTTCCTTTCGGACTAATTCCCCTACGAAGCCCTGATTTTCTTCTGCCACATCATCTATCCAATTTTTTCCATCCAAAGTATTGGAGACATTTTCTTTTGGCCGAAACGCAACAAAAAGCTCGGACGTGTCACGGATATTGCCGTCATTCTCAGGCATTTTCGGGCTCGCTTAGGAGTTCTCTGCGCATCCGATACTCCTCGGCCATATCCGATTTGGGAATTACTCTGTTTTTTTTCCCACTGACATAATGTTTGGCCCAGGCTCCTTTGGTCCAATGTGAAATGAGTATTAGTTCTCCAACAGACATGGCACCCATTGACCTCAGCGTTTGGTCAAGTAAGTGCCTGCGAATGCCTGAGGGTGCATCGTTTCCTGTAGGTAAGGATCCTACGGGAGCAGATCCATATATTTTTACCTCATGGTACAAATCAGCGTTCACCGGGCCAAGCGCCCATGCTTGAAAATCATCACGTACGATCTCTCCGTTAAACTCGCCCAATGCCACCATCTGGGCAAAGTACAACAATTTCTGTAACTTCAAATTGGACAATGTCCAGCCAGACTTGTCGCAAAGATAGTGTGCAGCTGTAAGGATATTTAGACTCATTTCGTCAACTGCTCTTGCTCCTGGGTACAATTATACGAAAAAGTTGACATGCTGTTTGTTTAAGTCCCATTTCTAGAAATTTGGGGTAGCCTGGATTATTTCGCAGGTGACCGTCTCGGATGCCTTAATGGTAACGGAAGTTTCAAAGTAACATGGCTACTGATATTATCGGGAGATCACTATTTGGGAGGCGATGGAGTCGGATTTTTCCAGATCTGCAGCAAGGAGGAAGCGCCCTTCAAACTTGATAATCCATCGATCAGAAGTCGCCTGGAACGGTTAAAGATTGGCTTTGGCTTCCCGAATAACTTTGGGCCTGGCGCTGCCACACGCCGGGGGAGTTTCGGAATTTCCGCCTTCTTGATGACCATCCCGAAGGTCGTTGACCCCGTTTTCGTCATTCCTTCTTAGTTGCCACCATTGTCCTTACTATTTGACGCTTAACAATGACAAAAAGACGGGGAAACTTTGTCTAAAGGTGTCCAATGCCTCCACAATGTCACTTTAAATTGCCTGTTGGAAATTCCGCTCAGGCAAGTAGTGCCGGGGGATATTGTAGCCTTGAATGGCGGCAGTACATGCCGGCGTTCGGCCGATCAGTCAGCCGTTTGCTCCCCTGTCCGATCAAGTTGAACCGGGGTTCAGATGCCATCCATCCAGAGAGTGAGGACAGGTTAATTCATATGCAAGATGGAATTATTCAGGTTTCAGGAACCAAATCCCCAATTTATTTTGTATATTTGCAGGATCACCTTTATTTTTTCAAAATGTTACCTGAAACACAGTTTGTTCTGAATACATTCGCTTTCCTGATCTGGGGGGCGCTTGTCATGTGGATGGCCGCAGGCTTCACGATGCTGGAGTCGGGATCGGTCCGCACAAAAAATGCATCCGTCATTTGCCTGAAAAACCTGGGCCTGTATGCGATTGCAGGCCTTGCCTACTATGTGATTGGCTACAATCTCATGTATACGGATGTGTCTGGCTTTATAGGAAGCTTTAAGTTGTTTTTCAACGCCACCCCCGCGGAAATCGCCCTGGTTGGCGGAGATGCAAGCGTACAGGAGGAGGTCGTTGACAGCGGGTATTCCCAAATGTCGGGTTGGTTTTTCCAGATGGTGTTTGTAGCGACCGCCGCATCTATTGTGTCTGGTGCTCTTGCAGAACGGATTCGGTTATGGGCATTCTTCACATTCGTGATTGTTTTGACAGCGATCATATATCCGATTGTGGGTGCGTGGACCTGGGGAGAGGGGTGGCTGTACGGGTTGGGCTTTTCCGATTTTGCCGGCTCAACTATTGTCCATGGTACAGGAGGATGGGCTGCTCTTGCAGGGGCAATCATATTAGGTCCCCGCTTAGGTAAATTCAAAAAGGATGGCAGTGTACAACCCACGCCGCCCTCTAGTGTACCCATCGTCACACTGGGCGTATTTATCCTGTGGTTTGGATGGTTTGGGTTTAACGGCGGGTCCCAACTGGCTTTAGCGGGTGCGGTGGATGCAATTTCCATTGCGGGAATTCTTGTCAACACAAACCTTGCCGGTGCTGCAGGCGCCTTTGCCGCAATCGTTGTTTCGCGCACCATATTGGGACGGTTTGATATGTTTGCGATCCTTAATGGTGCGCTTGCCGGACTGGTATCCATTACCGCCGCTCCCACGATGCATCATCATGGAATTGCAATTCTGATTGGCTTTGTCGGCGGGGTAGTCTGTGTTCTGTCCATAAAATTATTGGATGTGCTTAAGATTGATGATGTCGTCGGTGCGGTCCCTGTTCATCTTTTTGCAGGGATCTGGGGAACGATTGCGGTTGCATTTACGGTAGATGGTACTAGTTTTGGTGTTCAACTTTTGGGGATTGTAGTTATCGGAGCGTTTGTATTTGCGACATCCTTCGCGGTCTGGAAACTGATTGATATTCTGATTGGGGCCCGTGTGGCAAAGTCAGTAGAGCGTCTCGGACAGGACACTGCTGAGTTAGGCGTGGATGCGTATCCCGAATTTGTGCTGATGCCGGAAGACTATGATGAGGAGGATGAGTAGATGAAGAAACAGATCTAGCTGCGCCGGTTGTTTTTGAGTATTTGAGACTCAGGCCGGCGGCTGTAGGGTTACCGTTTATTTTGGCGGTATCGTGAATTCGACCTCACGGTACCGCCATTTATTTGAGGGATCCCTGTAGAGATCAGCCCAGATCCGCTAGTCCTCAGTATATTCGCATCGCTGCCGGCTCATATGAAGGGGCCGGCGGACATGATTGAAGCCGGTGCGGTGAATGAGGCAGTTCTGAATATCACCGGAGATACGGAGGACCTGGGTTTATTTTTAAGATAAAGAGACTTGGTAACTCCGTAGCGGATCACAGCACTGGTTGGCGGGTTGGTCGGGCACACCGGACGGAGCCCCGCAACACATATGGAGATGATCATGCAATTCCCCAAACTTCAAAGGCCTTCTGGACTTCGTGATAAGTACAAAGCAGGTGGGGGCAGTCCACCAAGAATGTGATGAGGGAGGAAAATCCCTCATCAAAATGAGTACAGCAGGCCTTGTGTTTGCCGATGTTCAAGCACAAAAGGCGCAGTCGGGTCTATGCATCAACTGCTGCAACGCGATCCTTTACGACAGGAATGATCGTGTCAAATCCGCTGATACTGAAGATTTCCCGGATGCTGTCACGCATACTGCAAAGGATGAGTTTTCCCTGATTTGAACGAATACTTTTTGCTCCAATCAATAGTACGCGCATGCCGGAACTGCTGATAAAAGACAGCTTGGTAAAGTCAACAACGATGTGTGTCTCGCCGTCGTCAATCCGATCCTTGATCATACGCTCAAATAGCGGAGCGTTAGAACTGTCCACACGTCCCACTGGAGTGAGTACAAGTACATCTCCTTCGTGCTCTTCAAGCACTTCAATATTGTTAGCCACGGTTAGTCCCTCCTAAGTTTTTGGTTAGTCAGCGTTACAATGTTTCGGAAATTTAAGTATTTCCGAGGAATTAAGTCAGGTTATACTCCAAAGTCAGCCGGTTGATACCATTATCAAACTCGTAGGAGAATTTATCCGCCTGAGTTTTTACAAGATGTATGCCAAGGCCGCCAATTGCACGGGTTTCCAGTTCACTCGTTAGATCCGGCTCGGTGTCTTCTGTCGGGTCAAACTTTCCGCCATTGGATTCGACCACTACCCGCACACGATTTTCTCGAATGCTGAGGTCAATGACAATTTTCGGCTCAATCCCCTCCTCGAACGAGCCGTGCACGAGTGTATTCGTAACGAGTTCGTCCAAGGCAAGATTGATAATGAAAATGGTTCTGTGCGGGAGATTATGGGTCTCACCGAAGGTTTCAACCATTGCGGCGAGGTCGCGCAGCTCCGATACGCGCGCAGCAACTTGAACGTGAAAATCACTGGTAATCATGTTGTCTCTGTTTGTAGGGAAGAATCTTTTCTGTAAAGTACTAAGCAAGTGCGATCATCGGCGGCAGCAGCCCCGTGAGAAAATTGACTGATATCGTCCCACACATGGTTCATGACGGCGGTGGGACTGGAATCTGGAGCACTGTCCAAAGAGTGCTCCAGCCGATTTTTTCCGTAAATCTCTCCACCAAGGTTTACCATGTCTGTCAGGCCGTCTGTGTAGCAGAATAAAATTTCTCCAGGTTGCATTCGTATCACATTGGAAGTATAATCAATTCCATCCAATACGCCCATCGCTATACCTCCGGTACCGGATACGGTTGAACGCTGTGATTTGTTCAGGAGGTAGGGAGGTTCGTGACCTGCGGAGACATACGTTACCTCTCCAGTATCCAGATTTACCTTTGCCACAAGCACGGTGACGAAGAGTCCCATTGGGTTTTGCTGACAGATCCGATTATTTGCATGCTGGCAGATCTCTGCTATATCCTTGCTTTCGCTGGTTGCAAACCGAATTGCTGCCTGTGAAGCGGCCATAAAGAGCGCAGCGGCGACTCCTTTGCCGGATACATCTCCGACTACGCAGATGAGTGAGTTACCATCTTCAAAGAAGTCAACAAAGTCACCGCCGACCTGCAGCGCCGGTTCCATTCGTGCGGAAGCCTGGAAGTTATGAAGATCTACGGTCCCGTCCCTTACCAGTGCGGCCTGCACGGCCATCGCCATTTCCAGATCTTGGTTAATGGCTTCCTGGGCAAGTCGGAGTTCATTATTTGCGGAGATAAGTTCTGACGTACGCTCAGACACAAGAGTCTCCAGAACTTCTTCGCGACTGAAGACTTGAATCGTCATATCCTGGAAGACTCGCGCCAGCGCTCCAATTTCATCTGCGCGGTTTAGAATGTCTCCAAGCAGCCCTTCATCGGGTTGTTCGCCGCTCTCCACAAAACGCGCAGATTCTGCAATTTTTTCAATGGGGCGCGTAAGCAGGCGTGCTCCGACAAAGCTCGCAATTGCGGTAAACACCAGAAGTAAAAGAGAGACCAGTAATACCTGCCGAATCCCGTTCCAGATTCCCGCCGCGGTATCGTCTAGGTTAATGAATGCCAGAATAGTGCCGATCCGGTTTTCTTCGATAGCAACGGGTGCGGCAACCCAGATCCCCCGTTCGTTACGATTAATGAGTCCAAGTTCTGCAATACCGCTGGGGCGGTCATTTTCGGTCGCGGCCTCAATGGCCTCGTTCGCATTATGGGATCGCAGTTCATAGGAATTACGCCAGGCCCCCTCCATTTCGGTGATATCATTGGTGGCGGAATATTCGGCTGCTGCGGCGATATTCCCGTTTGCGTCAATAAACCAGAGCGCTTCGGGATAGCCTTCGCTGACCAGTACCTCTGCTTGCTCCTGATATACTGTATTCAGGATACTCGCATTGTTTCCCCGAACAAGCGGGAGGCCAACTTGAACGATGTAGGGGCTGTCAGGACGTGCAACGGTAACATATTTGTACTGGGAGGAGTCACCGCGATGAATCTTTGCACCACTGTGATCCACCCATTGATTTGTCAGTAAGTCGTCTAGTTCATCCAGATACTCAAGAGACGTGATTTGTGCTCCACCGGAGATGTTCTCGGTGAATAGAACCTGGCTCTGACGGTCGGCAACCGTAATTTCTCCGACCGCCGTATGCTGCATAATTCTGCGCAAATCGTTCCCGATATCTTCAGCATTGCGACCTGCCGCAATAGAAGCGGTAATAAAATGATCGAGGATGACCCCGATCACCCGCATATTGGCAGATAAATTGCCTTCAATGACTGCAGATACATCAGCGGTTTCATCGGCATGTGTTTGGCTGAGCAATTCACTGTTGCCAAAATCCAATAGATTCCCGACCTGTACGATTCGTTCATGGTCGATACCATTGGTGCCGACATATTTGTATACGGCCCGATCCACTTCACGCACCTGGGCGGGTTGGGTTACGACGGCAAATGAATCAGGGGGGATCTGCAGAAGCGAATAAAATTTGTAGGCCTGCGGTTGCTCAATCGGACTTGCTGCGAATCGGAAAGGAATCAGTGCACCGTCCGGGCCTCGAACGTTGGTAAGGTAGGACAGGGCCTCCCGGTCGGTAATCCAGAACTCATCCAGTACCGTTTCCTCTGCAATGGATGTCAAAATTTGAATCACATAGGAGGTATCATAACTGGCTTCTGCTGCCGCACTGACCAAAAAAGCAGCGGTGAATGCCTGTGCAGTCATTGGTGCATTCAGGGATGCGTCGGCCGTTCGTGCGACGCTTGCGATAGAAATCTCCCCAATATCTGCAAAAATGTCAGAAATTTGTGTTGCAGTCTTTTCGGCAGTAGTCCGGGTTTCTTCACGGGCCCCACTCATCCAGTTGGTGATCTGCGTCACCGATACCGCCAAAACACTGATGACGATCAATCCCACATTGGCGAGGAAGATTACCGTGGCCAAGCGTTTCGCTTTTGGGGTGAATCGTCGAAGCGACTGCCCAATAAAGGAGAATTTATTTGTATCTGGAATTAGCCCCATGGGTGATTCAAGTTATTGCTGAAGTCCGTACTTATAAAGGTAAATACACATTTTGTTGAATATAATTAAGGGATTTCAAAAAAAGACCGATTTAATTCGTTTAAGATTTCCGTCCGATCCTGTCTGATTCCATTCCTGAAGGCCAAAGTGGTGGCAATTCAGGTTCAACTTTGTCAGTACAGCCTCGCCCACGAAAGTATACAAGCCGAGTGATGGCTGCTTCTTCCAGGGAGCATCGCATCTGGAAAATTTTCAGGAAGAACCGCACTATTCTTACTTACCATTGACCGGGGGTGCTTTCTAGCCCCAGGTTTTTTGAGATACAAACACGAACTGCCCCTTTGCAAGTCCAGCGGAACCGGAAAATCCACGAAACTTACGGAAGGTGTGAATATAGGCCTTTTTATTGAGAATGCAAGCATTGCAGGGAGAACAATTCTACGATGTACTCATGATGTTCGCAGCATTTATTCCGTGGCGCGGCAGATGTTTGACATGAGACGGTATCTGTCTTTTTAGATCCCGCTCTTTGAGGGATCGCTGAAGAGCGGGGGGATCCTGCGGAGAAAGTTTGTATTTTTGATTTGGGCAGTACTCTGCCTGTTCCACTTAATGTAGGGTCTTACGCTTATTCAAATACGCCACAAGTGCTGTGTCGTAGGCCACGCCGGTATCAAGTTCAAGATAATCAATACTGTGCTTCAGGCACTGACGTTTGAGCATCCCGGTAAGTGCATTCATACGTTCCGTGTAGGCCTCTCGTAGTTGTCCAGGATGAAGAGAGAGTTCGGTTCCAGATTCCATGTCTTGCAGAATCACGGGTTGATCCGGAAGGTGGAGCCATCTTTCGGTCTCTTTCTCAAGGATGCGAAAGATGAGCACCTCATGTCCCCGATGGCGCAGGTGCCTCAGTGCACGAACGATATTTTCCTGGGAGTCCGATTCCTCAATCAGATCCGAAATCACAACAATCAGGGACCGACGCTGGACCCTTTCTGCAACCTGATGAAGTGCATGTGCGGTTCCGGTATGGGTCTTGGTGCTTCTGGTTTTTACCAGACGTTCCAGATGTAACAGGATTTCCCGTAAATAGCGCATCGTACTTCTTGGGCGCAGAAATGTCTGAATTTCAGAATCAAAGGATAAAAGTCCTGTGGCATCCCGCTGCAGGATCATCAGGAAATGCAGTGCTGCCGCCAGAAATGCACCATATTCGAGCTTGGACAGGTTGCCTGCGTAACGATATTGCATGGACGCTGATGTATCCAGAACGACATAGTGATGCAGATTGGTTTCCTCTTCGTACTGCTTTACATAATGCCGATCCGTTTTTGCATAGACCTTCCAGTCCACATGTCTTAGTTCATCTCCTGGGTTATAGAGGCGATGCTCTGCGAATTCAACCGAGAATCCATGGTAAGGGCTCTTATGCAGGCCGGTAATAAACCCCTCAACGACTAGGCGGGCTCGCATTTCCATATTCTTTAGCCGGGATACTGTGGCAGGATCCAGATACCTGAGAGAACTTGCTGAATTTGTGTTTTCCATGGGGTATGAGATGAACAATGTGTTTCAGTACTTAGCCTAAGCCTTATATTATACGCATGAAGTCTTCAGATATCATTAAAGCGCGTTTAATGAATGCGCAGGATGTACAGCGCACGATCACTCGGCTGGCCCGGGAAGTCATTGAGGCGTGGGGGCCTGATGGCGGGATTGCGATTGTCGGTCTGCATCGGCGCGGGGTTTACCTTGCGTCAAGGATACAGGCAATCATACACGAACTGGAGGGGGTGGAAGTTCCAACCGGAACGCTGGATGTAACGATGTATCGTGACGACTTCCGTAAGCGTCCCCGTACTGCACGAATACGAACCACCGACATTCCGTTTGATGTGGGGAATCAGCATCTGGTGCTGGTGGATGATGTGTTGTACACTGGACGCACTGCGCGTGCAGCGATGGATGCAGTTACAGATTTAGGGAGGCCGTCAAGGATACAATTTCTCACGCTGATTGATCG
Organism: Rhodothermales bacterium; assembly: GCA_022820435.1. Taxonomy (GTDB): domain Bacteria; phylum Bacteroidota; class Rhodothermia; order Rhodothermales; family Bin80; genus Bin80. Next base: position 1,279 of record JAJEFL010000074.1, on the reverse strand, counting down.
GGAACATTATGAGTTACCTATTCGTGCGGATATGGTTGGGCGTGTTGTTCCCACGGTTTCCAGAGAAGAGGTGCGTGTGCAATTTCGTGAGGTTGATGATCGTGACGGGGTTTGGTTAGTTGATCGGGGGAAGGATTGATGGGAGGTGCAGGCTCACAAACGGATACAAAGCTTCTTCAGCACAGGCATCTGCTCGGCCTATCCACGTACAGTGCCGATGAAATTTACCTGATTCTTGATACTGCGCGTGAGTTTCGTCAGGTTCTGGAGCGTCCGATCAAGCGGGTTCCCACGTTGCGTGGATTTACCATTGCGAATCTATTTTTTGAGCCATCCACCCGAACCCGGATTTCTTTTGAACTTGCTGCGAAGCGGCTATCCGCAGATCTGGTCAATTTTGGCGGGTCAGGGTCTAGTTTGTCCAAGGGCGAGACTCTGCGGGATACCGCCCAAAATATTGAGGCAATGAAGGTAGACATGGCGGTGATTCGTCATAGTTCGCCGGGTGCAGCTCATTTTCTCACGCGTTGTATTGATGGGTGTGTGATCAATGCCGGGGATGGTTCCCATGAGCATCCAACGCAGGCGCTGCTTGACCTGTTGACGATTTCTGAGCACTATGAGTCGTTCAAGGATCTGCAGGTATCTATTATCGGGGATATTGCCCATAGCCGTGTCGCACGGTCCAATATTTTTGCACTCACAACATTGGGTGCTCATGTCACGGTATGTGGACCTCAGACACTCATGCCGGTTCACATAGAAAAATTGGGAGTCAGGGTCGCAGATCACCTTATAGATGCGCTCCGTGATTGTGATGTAGCGATCACTTTACGCATGCAGCGTGAAAGATTTGGTGCAAGTCTGGTACCATCCCTGCGTGAATACCATGCCCTTTATGGACTGAGGGCGGAGCATATGGCCCAAAGCCCGAATATGATTGTACTTCATCCGGGCCCGGTAAACCGGGGGGTTGAATTGGATGATGAAGTTATGGAGCATGAACGGGCGGTGATTCTGGATCAGGTCACGAATGGGGTTGCGGTACGAATGGCCGTCATTTATTTACTTGCATCTGAAACAAAGTGACGAACCCTTGAGGTTCTTACTCTAGATCCGTCCGAAAATCCATATAGACGAGGTTCTTGCAAAACGAATAATCCAGGCAAAAAGCGCTTCTGGGTGCCCTCAGGTGAACAAAAATCTTCAAGATTCAGAGTTTTGCAAGATGTTCAGACTAACGATGTTCGTGTCTGGAGACGGGATCCGTTCAGTGGTA
>JAJEFL010000119.1:0-5270 GCA_022820435.1 Rhodothermales bacterium | reverse complement strand
GGCCACTAAGCGTATTGGACGTATAGACTATCCACAATACGACCTGCCGGCCGTTCATGAGGCTATCGTTAATGCAGTCGCTCACAGAGACTACTCCATCATAGGATCAAAAATCCGAATGTTTCTTTACTCGGATCGCATGGAAATTTCCAGCCTTGGAGGACTGCCAAACGCACTCACGATTGAGGAAATGGAATACCGTGTGTTTACACGGAATCAATTATTGGCCAACTTTCTGTCGAAAATGAAATCCTCCAGAACAGGGAACGGGTTTCTTGAGTCGAGAGGCGAGGGCGTAGGAACAATCCTTGATCGCAGCGAGGCCCACTCTGGAATGCGTCCTGTCTATAATTTGTACGGAGAAGAGTTGTTGCTGACCATCCGGGCAAAACCTTCCCCTCACGAATCGTAGTTTCATTAGACGGAGTTGAATGGATAGAGATTTAGCCAATGAGGGCCAACATAGGTTTTCTCGGTTACTCGGACCAATTCATCTGAATGCACACGAACCTGAATCTTCCGACAATGAATGACCAAGAAATGATCTAGGCCTGCGCAGACATCTACTTTCGCCATGCCCCTAACATCATCAAAGACTCGACAGTGAATTTCGCCGTGACATTCAGTTAATACTCGCAGGGGGCTATTTCGCCTATACCGAGGGCCTCCTCTTCCCACTCATTTCCATTTTCATCAAACCGATGGCTTTCTTTTGTGTAGCCAGCAAAAAGCCCAAGCCCGTTGCGAAAATTGGTGTACACCGTAACGGGGGTGTTTCGGGTGAGATTAGGCTCGTTTATGTATAAGTCATAATGTCCTATTGAGCGCTCGTAGGCAAATAAATCCTCACTGAGTGCCGTAACCGTAACCCTGAAGTATCTCCCTACGGACTCGAAAATATACGGCTCGAATGTAATTTCAAATTCCACCGTTGTCGCCTCAAATAATCGATCCGAGAAATACGCACCTCCAATGAACACATTATCAAAATCAGGATACAGTGGATCATCAACCGCCTCTGGGTAAGCATAAAGTGATGGCCAGGTACTCTGAAATAACAGGAAATCATACCCTTTCCCGGAATCCGTACTATCTCTGAGGTTAAGCCCTCCCCCTGTGACCCGACAGGACGGCCGCACCTGATCAAGATTTACAGAGTAATAATTCTTGCCTGGCATGTCTGAAAGTCGGAGACGTACTGTATAGAGGTCTTCCTCCGAGGAGCCCTCATTTGATGTTCTTTTTATATCCAGCAGTTCACTTTGTACGGGCGGCGCCCAGGATGACGCTTCTGCCTGAGTGAATCCAGGAGCGTTCACTTGCACGCTATATCTTGCCCCAGTGGCGGGACGGTGCTCATGCATACTTCGGTAGACTCCATCATTGACATATTTCAGTGTATCACGAAACTGGTTCTCACCGAAGATTACAATTTCTGCATTCGGCACGATAAGTTCACTATCAGACAGGTTCGACTCAACTGGAACGCTCTTACCCACATGGAACTTCCACAAACTGTCGGGAGAAAATAGCGCTTCCACGACCAACTTGGACTGGTAACTATCGGGGAGGTCCAGATCAACAACTGACTCGCATCCACAAAGTACGCCAATGAGTACGATTACCTTCCACTCACGCATCATTCAAACTTCCATTCCCAGGAAACAGACGGCAGCAACTGTAACAAACTTATTTGCCGATACGAAAGTGGCGACCGTGTAACCGAGTCACTTTTCGGGTACACAAACATCGGATTCTTGTTGTTGTAGGCATTGTACAGTCCTACCGAGATTGTGCGCTCTCCCCACGATTTTTCCTTACGGAAATGCATACCGATATCAAGACGGTGAGACGATGGTGCCCGCGCTGAATTGACTGGGCCAAAATCTAACAGATCCGGCAGGAAATAATACTCCAGTGACGGAAATTCTCCCGAGGAAATATAGCGACCAGAGGCCACCCAGACCGGGTAACCACTCCCATAGGCCCAGACTGCGGACAGATGCTTATTGCCTGGGAGTTTGTATTGCAGAACCACCGAAATATCGTGGCGACGATCAAAGCCATCTGGAAAGGATAGTCCGTTGTTCAAAGATTCAAACTGCCTCGTAGTCCGTGCCCAGGTATAACTTATCCATCCCGTCAGGCGACCTTGTTTCTTATTCACAAAGAACTCGGCTCCGAAAGAAGAACCTTTCCCGATCTCTACAATATCCGGCCAATTCAGGAAAGCCGACCGAAGCCTGTCCGCCCCCATCTTATATTCAAGATGCCCCTCCATCCGTTTAAAATAGCTCTCCAGTGAGACATCATAACCACCATTTCGGTAACTCTGATGAATCCCCAAAGCCAACTGATAGCCCCTCTGAGGAGTAATCAGATCCATACTGGGAATCCAAAGATCTGTAGGAAACGCGGCACCGCTACCTGTCAGCAGGTGTACATACTGCTTTGACCTCGCATAAGATACCTTCACGGCTGTCCGGTCATTTATACGCACACGAACTCCCAACCGCGGCTCAATAGAACCATATCTCTTGTCGCCCGCATCGTACCCCGAAATCCGAATCCCCGTTGAGACGCGTAGAGCACGATATAATTGTATCTCATCCTCTGCATATAGAGCAATCTCTCTTGATCTAAGCGTTCCTGTCGGAGTCTGAAGTAGATTTAGCGGAGGCCTCCCCGACTCGTCCAGCCTGGTCTGTGTACTTCCAGGTGTAAAGTTATGAAGAACTGCCTCGAAACCGAAACGTGCATAATGTCTTGAGTTCGGAATAAATTCAAAATCTATCTTCGCAGTCCAGTCAGTAATTTCTGAATGCCATGTCTGATCATATTGAATGGTTTCACGATCTGTTCCCTCGAAGGAATCCGTGCCTGAATAAAAGCGATATTGGGTCACACCTACGAGAGTGTTCGAGAACAGACGGTCTCCAATGAGTCGATTCCATCGGAGAGATCCCAGACGGTTATGCCACCCCAAGTTGTATGTAAAGTGGTCATCCGCACCTGGCACAGGAATTGGTTTTCTCTTATAGGCGAACCGATCCTGTCCTGCATAACCACTCAGATAGATCCGATCTCTGGACGATACAATGTAATTGACTTTCGCATTCAAATCGTAAAAAGCAAATTTATATTGGTTTCTTGCAAACAACTGAAAGGGACGCAGCAATTGATCAATGTAGGTCCGCCGACCGGAAATCAAAAACGATGCACGATCTTTCACGATGGGGCCCTCAAGCATTGCCCGAGAGGAAAACAGCCCAATTCCCCCTTCGCCTTCAAACTTTTTCAGATTCCCCTCTTTCATGGTGTAATTCACGACCGAGGAAAGACGACCTCCATACCTTGCTGGAAACCCTCCTTTGATAAACTCTACCCGCTTCATCGCAGCCGAGTGAAAAACACTGAACAGGCCAAATAGGTGATTGGGATTGTAGAGTGTAATTCCGTCCAGTAAAATAAGATTCTGATCTGCACGCCCACCTCGCACATAGAGTCCGCTAGTCCCCTCTATCCCCGATTGCACGCTCGGCAGAAGCTGAAGCGCCTTCTGGATGTCAATTTCTCCAAAGATCACCGGCAGCGTCTCAATCTCCTCTATCGGGATTTCGTGGCGGCTCATCTGCACTTCATTGAACCCTGATTCTCTGTCCGCAACGACTTCAAGATCATCCATGCGGACAATTCTAGGCTCCAGCCGTACGATCAGCGTCGTATCCTTCGTAAGTTCAAGACGACTTAAAACTGGCTCATATCCGACATGTGAAACCAAAAACTGAATGGATCCTGGCTCCGTCGTGATGCTGTAGAACCCATACTGATTGGTCGTACCGCCGATCTCCAATACCGGAATGGATACACTTGCCCCTGGAATTCGTTCTAAACTCGTTGAATCTTCAACATAACCACTGATCGTAACGGACTGTGCAATCGCCACTTCTGCCTGGGCACTGAAGAGGAAAAAGACGCAACCGCCCAACCAGCTCAACCTCATCCAAAGGAAGTTCCCAAATTTGGACATGTTAGCAGGAGGCAGATGAGAGCTTAGGTACGGCCACTTCAAAACTCGTTACCAGAAGAAGTAGTGGATTCCGAGTGCAAGGGCAGGTGACGGGGATGGCTCAATACCATCCGAATTGTTCACCACTACTCCCGTATCAGCAGATAAAACCCAGCCCTTACCCTTAGACTTTCTACCGATCCGAAAATCTGCACTGACACCTCCACTGAACTGATACCATATTGAGGAAGATTCCATCTCTCTATCCATTCTGGTAACATGCCCAAAAGCATTTAACTTTATCCTCTTCCAGTCCTTTAAGGGATGATTATAGCGAGCACCCAGGTGAATATAAAATCCATCGCCAGCATTACCCACTCCAGCCATAAAAACTTGGACGGGCTTGTACCGGATGCTGACTCCTCCACCACCATCAAAGATTATCGTGGAGACTATCCCTATACCAACTCCAGACTGAGCATGCAGGGGTTGTACGACAAAGGGAGTCACTAGAAAAAAAGTGACGAATGAAATCGCACAGAATTTGCAACTCCTACACAATAGGGATATGGTGTGTATGAAAGTAATCATTGAACAGGAAACATACTGAATTAACTTACCGATGTTAGAATTGCATCCGGCCATGAATGCAGGCAATCCAAGAATGTAAACAGTGCTCATGACGCGGATGCTCGAAAGAACTAAAAACTCTAGATTTGATAGATAACGCATTAGGAAATAGTTTTGGTATGGATTACCCCTGATTGTAGATTCAGATTGAATTTGCCCACCTGATCAAGCGATTTGGTTAATCGTACTTCATTTGCTACTGACATCTCTTACCTCGTCGTTTTCGGGCCGACGGGAAAAACTTACTTTCCCGTTTGCGCATTAGATAAAGACGAATCGCAAGAAATGTGCCAATCGTTTAGGAAATGGGGAAACTTCGTGTTTTCGCCTACTACATTGGATTACCTGCCCGGTTAATGCACACCGCCCAAAGTACACCCTGTCAAGCAAAGTTTTGCAAGATTATTCCAATTCCGGCTCGAATTCACAGAATCTTCACACAAATTTGCCAAATCTCCCTTTTTCTGTCTAAAACGGCCATCGCCGGACCATTTTGGATGGAGTTCTCCCCCTAAGGGCTGGCGAAAAAACAACTTATCCTCTAAATTTTCCATTACGACACCAGAATTATGCGATTTGTTTGCGGTTTGATGGAGTAGTTCCATTGGGGTATGGTTTGATGGGACTGCAG
>JAJEFL010000060.1:0-42611 GCA_022820435.1 Rhodothermales bacterium | reverse complement strand
AAACAATATCAAGTTTGGCAATGCCACGAATTATCTGGCTCTTGAGCCTGGATTGCATAATATTCAGGTGAAAGCGGCACAGGGGGAGGAGGAGATTGATGTGTTTGAAGTATCGCTGAACGGGTATGAAGGGGAGACGGTGATCCTGAACCTGTCGGGAACGAAGAATGTGATGGCCATCGGCTTTGAGATCTTCGGCGTAGATATCCGTGGAGATAGAATCTCCACGCAGACGGTGACCAGTGTTGTGGATGAGATTGACGAACTTCCAACAGAGTTTGCGCTTCATGGCAACTATCCGAACCCGTTCAATCCGTCTACACGGATCCAGTTTGATCTTCCGGAGCCTGCACAGGTCACATTGCAGGTGGTCGACATGCTGGGCCGGGAAGTGATGACCCTGCCGGCGAAGGAGTTTGAAGCGGGCGCGAACCGGAACATGGAGATCAATGCAGTGAACCTTGCCTCCGGCACCTATCTGTACCGGATGATTGCAACCGGAGCAGAGAGTCGGTATGTGAAGACCGGTCGCATGACGCTGGTGAAATAACCTGTACTGAGTCGCCTCACGACTTGGTTAAAAGAAACAGAGCACCCCGGTATCGAAAGATGCCGGGGTGCTTTGGGTTGGGGATGTAGCAATCAACCAAGTCAGATTTGCCTGTTTGGCAGATCGGGTCTGACGTGACTCCTCAAAGAATCAAGTGGCGCAACGGGCTATAGAAACTCGATAGGAAGTGTCACGGATACAGTCACACGTCCTCCAGTGCGTTTGCGCCACTGATGATTTCCAGGATCTCGGTGGTGATTGCACTTTGGCGGGCACGATTATACTGCAGGCGTAATGCACGCAGGAGCTCCGTGGCGTTTGCGGTGGCATTATCCATCGCCACCATGCGTGCGCCATGCTCTGCCGCAGCAGATTCCAGTAAGGCATGCCAGATCTCGAAGTTGACGAATTTCGGGATGAGGGTATTCAGGATATCTGCGGAATTCGGATCAAAGATGTAATCCGCACGGTAACGGTCCTGTATATCAGGGGCCGCAACGTTCTCCTGTCGCATTACCGGAGTTTTAAACTGTTCCGGCGGGATTGGAATCAGCGGAGCAGCAATCCGGTTCTGCGCAATGGTATTCTTGAATTCATTGTAGACGAGTTTCACCTCATCCCATTTTCCCTCTGTATAGCCCTCCATGGCTAAGTTTCCGATGCTGAGAGCGGTATCAAAGGTTAAGTCCCGGAAAACATCGCTGAGATCTGCTGCCATCTTGTACCCGCGCTTACGGAAGTACTCGGCCCCCTTGCGGCCGGCCCCGACAATCTGCAGGGTCCCCTTTGCGTGGAGTTCGGTGTAGTGTGAGTGAATCAGGGACTCTGCTGTCTTGATCACATTGCTGTTGAAGGCCCCCGCCAATCCTCGATCCCCTGTAATGACAATGATGAGCGCCCCGTTCACCTCTTCATGTGGACGAAGCAGGGGGTGTGACTCTACCTCGCCCTGGCATTTGAGGTGCTCAATGATTTCCCCAATCTTGTACGCGTACGGCCGGGTCTTGAAGATATTTTCCTGTGCACGGCGCAGTTTTGCCGCCGCCACCATCTTCATGGCCCGGGTGACCTGCTGCGTATTCTGGACCGAGCCGATACGCGTACGGATGTCACGTAGAGTTGCCATCAGGCTTTTGCAGCATAAAGATTAACAAGTCTCGCTGCCTCCTGACGGAAAGCCTCCTTGGCTTCATCGGTCAACATGCCGGTATCCCGAATGCTGGCAAGGGCATCTGAGGCACGAACCCGAAGGTTTTCAAGCAATTCTGTTTCGAAGCGGTCAATATCGGATACAGCAACCGTATCCAGAAGGCCTTCGCTGCCGATAAAGATGATGGCCACCTGCTCCTCCACCGGTACGGGTGCAAACTGCCCCTGTTTGAGCAGTTCAACAAGGCACTCCCCACGCCGCAATTGCCGCTGCGTCGCAGGATCAAGATCGGATCCGAACTTGGAGAAGGCCTCCAGTTCCCGGTACTGGGCCAGATCCAGCCGCAACATCCCCGCAGCAGACTTCATCGCCTTGATCTGCGCACTGCCGCCGACACGGCTCACGGAAATTCCCACATTGATTGCCGGGCGTATGCCCGCATTAAACAGGTCGGGTTCCAGATAAATCTGTCCGTCTGTAATAGAAATTACATTGGTCGGGATATAGGCATCCACGGCTCCAGCCTGGGTCTCGATGACCGGCAGCGCCGTTAAGGACCCGCCTCCTTTCACCTTGTCCCTCAAAGAGTCCGGCAAGTCGTTCATTTTGGAGGCAATCTCCTGACTTGCGGTGATCTTGGCGGCACGCTCTAACAGGCGGCTGTGGAGATAAAAAACATCTCCCGGGTAGGCCTCACGCCCCGGCGGCCGCCGAAGCAGAAGCGAAACCTGCCGGTAGGCCACGGCCTGCTTGGATAAGTCGTCATAAATCACTAACGCATGGCGGCCCGTGTCCCGAAAGTATTCCCCGATACAGGCACCGGCGAAAGGCGCAATAAACTGGAGGGGGGCGGCAACCGAAGCCGGTGCGTTCACGATCACGGTGTAATCCATGGCCCCATGCTCCTCCAGTGCACGGGCAACCTGTGCAACTGTGGAGGCTTTCTGCCCAATCGCAACATAGATACAGTAGACCGGTGCATCGGTCTCGTGGGTGGAACGCTGACTGATGATCGTATCAATCAGTACCGCAGTCTTACCGGTTTGCCGGTCACCAATCACCAGTTCCCGCTGTCCGCGGCCAATCGGGATCATGGAGTCAATCGCCTTGATACCGGTTACGATGGGTTCCGATACGGGCTGGCGATAAATAACGCCGGGTGCTTTGCGTTCCAGAGGCATTTCGCAGGTTTCGCCGGTAAGGGCTCCCTTACCGTCGAGCACATTGCCTAGTGGGTCAATCACCCGCCCCAACATGCTCTCGGTCACCTGGATGGAGGCGATCCGGCGGGTTCGACGCGCCTGATCGCCTTCTTTCACATCCTGCACCTCTCCAAAGAGAACTACCCCTACATTGTCTTCCTCCAGATTCAGAACCATGCCGGTTGCATCGCGTTCCGGGAACACGATCAATTCTCCAGACTGCACCTTTGACAGACCGTAGAGTCGGGCGATGCCGTCCCCTACCTGTAGAACGGTTCCCACTTCATATACATCTGTCGTGGATTCGAAACCGCCGAGTTCCTGTTTGAGGAGTGCGGTGACTTCATCGGGTCGTATAGCCGTTGTCATTTCGTAATTACTTAATTAGGCTTGCACATGCAGGCGGGCCTGCAGTAGCGCGAGCTGATGCTGTACACTGCCGTCATAGACCGTATCTCCAATTTTCAGCACGATGCCCCCGATCAGGGCCGGATCTTTGGTTACATGAAGGCGCACGGTACGGTTCAGATGTGTGCTTAGCACGTTTTGCAGACGGGCCTGCTCATCCGGGGATAACTCCGAGTACACACGGGTATGCACAGGAATGATTCCCTGCGACTCGTCGGCCAGGGTTAGAAACTGATCCAGAATCATACGCAGCAGTGATTCTCTACCCCGTTGCACCAGCATCTGCAGAAACCGCAAGGTCACCGCATGGAGATGTTCTGCAAACAGAGTTTGCAGAACGGCAGACTTCTTATGCCGGGGCACAACAGGGCTTTTTATGCACTGCTCCAACTCTGGAGAATTATCCAGCGTTTCGATGAGCAGGTTTACATCACCGGTGACCGAGGCAATGGTTGTTGTCTCGGTGTAGAGCGCCTGTGCATAGCGCTGTGCTACCGCAGAGGAGATCATGCCTGATAGGGAGGCTGGTTACTTCCGCCGCGTGATGTCAGTCCGTCAATAAAACGGTTAACAAGTGCGCGCTGGCGTGAGGTATCCAGATTTTCCTGGAGTACTTTCTCGGCGGCAAGGATCGCCAGATCCGAAACTTCACTCCGAAGCGCCTGCAATGCACGTTCCTTATCACGCTCAATCTCCTCCCGCGCCTGTTCACGCATTGCGGTGATCTCTTCCTGTGTGCGCTGCGTCTCCCGGTCACGGATTCGCTGTGCCTCTTCGTGGGCTTCACGAAGCAGCCGCTGTGCATCCTGCTCGGCTTCACGTCGCGCCTGCTGATTACTTTCCTGTATGCGCCTGCTTTCTGCGAGAGCTTCCTCGGCCCGGTTCATAGAGGCCGCAATAGTTTTCTCCCGTTCAGATAAAGCAGTCGTGATCGGCCCCCATGCATATCGCCGAAGCAGGAGCAGGAGGGCCAGAAAGACCACCGTCAGCCAGATGACCAGACCAACATTGGCACTCAGTAGGTTTGCGGCAAGCACCATGATGATGGTCTAGGATTTAAAGGCAAGGATAAAGGAGATAACCAATCCGAACAGTGCCACCCCTTCAATCAGGGCGGCCGCAATAATCATTGTGGTCCGAATATCATTGGTTGCCTCGGGCTGGCGGGCGGTTCCCTCCATAGCAGGGCCGGCTAGTCGGCCAATGCCGAGTCCGGTTCCGATGGCGACGAGGCCGGCTCCGAGGCCGGCTCCGAGGTATGCGAGAGCTAGTGCGTCCATGTGTAAAAAATAGTTAAGGGTTTAGTTTATATGCTTAATGTGCCTCACTGTGCGAATGTTCGGCAATGGCCATCCCAATGAACAGTGCGGACAGAATAGTGAAGATGTAGGCTTGAATGAATGCAATGAGCACTTCAAGACACATCACGAATAAGGTAAAGCCGAGGCTGATCGGCACAACACCGTAGCCTACCGCTTCACCAAACAGATTGGTAAATGTGAAAATCATTCCGATAAGACTAAGAATCACCAGGTGCCCGGCAGTGAGATTGGCAAAAAGCCGAATCGCAAGCGCAATCGGTTTGGTGAAGAGCCCCATAATCTCGGTTGGAATCAAGAGAATTTTGACTAGGACTGGCATTCCAGGAGGCCAGAATACATGCCGCCAGTGATCTCTGGATCCATTGGTCTGCGTCAATACAAAGGTGAATGCTGCCAGAACTGCCGTAATGTTCAGGTTAGATGTTGCGGTTGCACCAAAGGGGACAAGTCCCAGCAGATTGCAGGTCAGAATAAAGAAAAATGCCGTTAACAGGTAGGGCAGAAAGCGCTGGTAATGCTGCTTGCCCAAGTTGGGGACTGCGATGTCATCCCGAACAAAAATGACCAGCGTTTCAAACAGATTCTGGACGAGTCCCCGGGGAGCACTGGTACGCCCAATCCCGCGTTTGTACCGGTTGGCCAACTGCACAAAGATGGCCAGCAAAATCCCGGATGCGAGCAGAGCGAATACCAGATGCTTGGTCATGGATAAATCCAGAATGATTGCCGATTGATCATTGGCGGGGATCAATTTTGCATCCAGATGCTTTCCTTTGTCGATCAGTGTCTGGAGACTGTCTCCGGGAGCGTAGATCGTGGTGTCCTTGTTAATTACAAATTCGGCGGCAAGTTCGCCGGATTGAAGCGCATTTTTTGTGGATCGGAATACGCGCAGGCCGTAGCCGTCCGATTCACTGCGAAGGATGAAAATCCGGGGCAACTCCACCTTCCCGATGGGCAGAAAGTCCAGATAATAAGCATCGGCAGTATGGTGGACTGCGTCAAACTCTCCGTCCTCGGCAGCCAGAACGCTCATGGATGGCCAAAATACGGTCAGGCACAATAAGTAAGTAAAACGGCGTACTGGACGCATCAGTTTTCTTGACGGATCAACCAGGCAATCTCAGCGAAAATCCCGATCAAAACGATGAACAAAAACGTTCCCGTAAAGACGGGGAGTATAACAGGAAATAATTGAATGATGATCATTAAAGCGGTCAGGGCTGCAAACATACGCAACACCATTCCGCCAAGTACTATGGGCACAAACTTCGATGTGTTCCGGGCAATCCGCACCACCAGCACATTTGCGAACGTATAACACAATCCCAGAAGTGCCCCAAGTCCCATGCTCCATACCGAACTCATCTATCTTAAACCAAGGTATACGAAATTGGTGCGAACAAGATCAGAAAAAGGGGGAGATTTTTTTGCGAAGCGCACAATATCCTATGCACGGTGGTTTAAGATATGGATCAATCGCACAAATATGCAGACCATCCCGATGATTGAACCCGTCAGGATCAGCCATGGGGTGGTTCCAAGCAGTCGGTCCAGAAGATAGCCGCCGAATGCAAATGCAACCATGGTCATGCCTAACTGCATGCCGAGGCTGAGATAGGGCGAGGCATCACGCAAACTGTTCTGCCAATCGCTCATCTGCTCCATTGGATGTGGCCACAAATTTGGATGCAATCGCCTCGGATTTCGGTCCTGTCTGACACTCACCGTTGAAGATGGCCCCTTCCTCAATGACTAACCGATCCGCATGGATGGTCCCTTCTACTCTTGCGGTACTGGTCAGCAGCACCTTCTCCGTCGCCGTGATCTCTCCTTCGATGGAACCGGATATGTTGATGTTTTCGGCCCGAACGGACCCGGTCACCACCCCGTTTTCGGTGATCACTACGGTGCCCTCAACCTGAAGACTTCCTTCAAGACTGCCGGCTAGCCGCGTATCGGAAGTAGAAGTCAAAGAGCCTTTAAGGTCAGTTCCACCTGAAATGATGTTGAGATTCGCCGTACCTAACGAATCTTTCATTCCATGAGGAAGAGTTTTTGTCTGTTTTTTGCTTTGCAACATGAATCACCGGTCGGGATACGCATGTCCGGTAAGTATAAGAAAAAAAAGAGAATTACGCATAGGATTCCAATGGTACGGTGAAAACGTCAGATGGTTTGCGGTGGTGTCCGAGATTCCAGCGTTTGGCGGATTTGGTACGCATCACAAGATTTGTGAACCGGTGGTCACCATTAGAATTTGCCTGTACCTGCCTAAATGTCTTAGTAGCCGATCAGGTAGTTGGCAGGGTTTTGTGCGAGGCCGTTGTTCCACAGTTCAAAATGAAGGTGAGGCCCTGAAGTGTATTCTCCTGAATCTCCGCTGATCGCGATACTTTCTCGAACCTGGACCCGATCCCCGACCTGTTTTAGCAGGCGCTGGTTGTGCTTGTAGACAGAAATGTATCCATCGGCGTGTTGGATTGCAATTGTGTAGCCGCCCTCATAGGTCCAGTCCGAAAAAATAACGTATCCGTCTCCGATACAGCGTATAATTGATCCTTCGCTGGTGGCGATGTCAATTGCATAGTGCCCCTCTTCGGCATCAAAGCCGCGTGTGACCAGCCCCTGCACGGGAGGCAGCACAGGCAGTTGCAGGCTTGCCAGATAATTGTTTGAAGAGGCGGATGGAACCTTTGCAGCAGAATCTTGGGCCGGAATATCGGAGACGGGAATAGCGGGCCACGGATCGCCTCCTGCCAGAATAGAGACGGGAGCCGGAATCAGTCCGTTTGTGTTCAGGAGCGGGGTCCCGGGTTGATTGGCCTGCAGAGCAGAATCTGTGAGTACAGAGTCCGTGTCCCCGGATAACAGGCGTTGAAGATTTGAGAGGTATTGGGTTTGTGCATTGAGTGAGTCTACGATCTCCTGTAATCGAAGGGAGGTCAGTACAGAGCGCTGATGAAGTTCCTGGAGATTGTAGTTGGGGATCAGCCCACGCGAAAGCAAAAAGAGTGCAAGTCCCATAACGGCGAAGGTGTAGAGCAGCAGTGCAGCGAGGGAGGTGGAACGAAGATGGAATCGTCTGGGATAGAATTCGCGATAGGACCTGGACTTACGATTTTTCCAGACAATGATGCGGGACCCCGGGCCGGCTCTCCAGAAGACTTCTCGCCAGAAAATCACAAAATCACGCAGGGGGCGTGCCAATGGGAGATTCTGTAATAACCTATTGAAAAATAATTTCATGGATGATACGCTTCCCCAGTGTCTCATTCAGGCGATCCCTCCACTGAATCCGATGCATATGTAGTTCCTGCCGCCATGTGCCTGAGTTTAATTGAACATACATTTTTCCCCGACGCGTCCAGACCCGTTCGGTGACCTTCGCAATGATCGGTCCTGCAAGTTCATGCCAGACCTCGACGGCTTTCGCTTCGTCGATACCCTCCCGCATGCCAAGATCGTCAATGGCAGTATCAACGAGATCAGAAAGCGCGAACGTCGTCGGGGGTTTTTTTGACTGCATGAAGTCTAGGGCATCAAAGCATGTCTAACCCCGTTATGCAGCATAGGATGCAGGCAGGGTAATTCCCATGGAAACTGTAATTCATAAAACAACGGTTCGGGAACAATGTTTTAGTGGTTATGCAGGAGATGGTAGATTGCAGGGATGTGTTCTCCATCAGTGTTCCGGGTTGGGCACTTGAGCGGCAAGGAGTACGCACATGGATGACATCAGAGAACTCTGGAATTGTTTCGGCAGGTTCCACCTTGCAGACACAGTTTATAAAGGGAATGCCTCAATCTAATAGATATCACGGACGATTTGCCCCGTCTCCGACAGGGCATCTGCATGTAGGCAGTGCTTGTACGGCGCTGGTTGCATGGTGCGCAGCCAGACGGGCAGATGGTCTGTTTACACTGCGGATTGAAGATCTGGATACGCCGCGAACGATGCCGGGCATGAAGGAGTCTCAGATGGATGACCTAAGATGGCTGGGGCTTGACTGGGATGCAGGCCCGGATATTGGGGGGAGGCATGAACCCTACCTGCAGTCGCTGCGCCAGAAAGGTTATCAGTCTGCACTGGACAAGTTATATCATCAGAAGATGCTGTTCCCCTGCAAATTATCTCGGAGAGATCTTCGGACTCTGGCATCTGCACCACACGGAGATACAGCGGTGTATCCGCGTAGTCTCCGTCCGTCCGGTTTAGAACCCGGCTGGTACGAAAAAGCCAGGATAGATGCCTCCATTCGGCTAAAAGTGCCTAGTCATCGCATCCAGTTTTCCGATCAGATATGTGGGTTGCAGCAAGAAGTCGTGGCGGCCACGGCAGGAGACTATGTTCTGCGGCGCAGGGATGGTGTCTTTTCGTATCAACTGGCGGTTGTCGTGGATGATCTGCACATGGAGATTACGGAGGTGGTCCGGGGGCAGGATTTGCTCAGCTCAACGGCACGACAATTGCTGTTAATTGATTTACTTGGTGGAACGCGCCCATCCTATGCGCACAGCCAGCTAGTTCTGAATGCAAAAGGAGAGAAGCTCTCGAAACGAGATGCACCGCTTTCGCTGGCGGCACTCCGGGAAGCCGGTGTAGCCAGCCGACATCTGGTAGGATATCTCGCATGGGCGCTTGGGCTGCTGCCCGATGTGCGTCCGCTGACTCCCGTAGAACTGGTGAAGTATTTTGATTGGGGCCGCATGAGGGGAGTTCCATCCTTTGTGCTGCCGGGAAATTTGGCAGAAGTGCTTCAATGAAACGTTAGCAGCCTGTGGAGAAAGCCCTTTTTGGGAAATCTTGATGACGGAACCGCGATTTTCCGGGCGATCTTCTTTTGGGCCCATTTGAGCGCAAAATATTGTCACTAGACATGTCCGGTGGATCTTGTCTAGCGTCAACTGAGAAGGCGGATGATGACAACTAAAAAGGGATTTCGTCCACCAGAGGGAAGTTTTGGTTTAATCAATTTGTCTATCTGACCTCAATATTCTGCTCACTTGCAACATCTAACTCTTCCTCTGTATACTTAATGGCCCGAAGATCGCCATTCTCCCCCTCCAGACGTATTAGGGCGCAATTCGGTCCTTCAATTTCGTTGGCAGCACCTGCAAATGCTCTAATGCAATCAAAGCTGTGAGTTGTAGCCAGCACCTGAACGTTATACTCCTTTGCAGCATTCAATATCATGCTCCAGAAATTCTGCTGAACGGAATAATGAATTCCATTTTCCACTTCGTCAATGACCAGAAAACCATCATGGCTAACCGCCAATGCAAGGCTGGTTGCGAATAGGCGACGAATACCATCGCCAAGGCTTTTTAGCGGAACAGGTTGCGCATGGTCACGCAGTTTGACGGTAATCCGACGATCAAATCTGCGAAATTGGGTGCTATCTCCGATCACTGCGACACGATCTATCTTCTGCCCGGTTAGATTTATAGTTCTTAATACAAGGTCTTCTTGTGGAGTGAGTGCAATCTTATCCCAGTAACTTGCTAAAGTAGGATTATCTAGAAGGCCAGGGCCCAGTGATTCGCAGTTTATAGGACTAGGCATATCCTTTGCACTAAGCCTTGTTCTTCGTAAAGCCCGGGGTATGGAAGTAAGTAGATCGGTCCCTCTCAGGTCGGGTATTTGGGTGAGCCACGGAAGTACAAATGCTGCGTTACGATATCCAACTCTCAGGGCTTGGCTAGCCTTGAGATGAAATTTGGAGAACAGTTCCTGCTGCGGCTCGGGTAAATCATTTATGCCAACCGTCTCAATACTGAGACAATCTTGGCTGGAAGCCGGGCCGACAGAGGCTTTTTTATGAGGCGTAGCATTTCTGCCGAAGAACAGAGTTCCGTAATCTGGAAATAGAAGACGGTCTTGATCTTCATCGAGAGCTTCCATACACTCTTCTCTAGAGTGAAGTAACTCTCGGAACATATCATGATGCCCGCGAGATGCGAATACACGGACTGCCTCCAGAATAGTCGTCTTACCGACACCATTTAGGCCGGTAATGAGGGTAACACGCCCTAAATTTCTAATCTTAAGATGGCCGATCCCCCGAAAATTTTTGATTAATAAATCAGGGAGATGCAACCTGCTGCTATCCATACTCAATATGATATTTCTAATGACTGCGACCGACAAAAGCGGTTAGCCCAAGCGTCTTTGGTGCAAAATAGACATTTAGAGCCATCTCAACACCCGTATATCCGTTAAGAACCAATGTTGTTCCCTCTGGTCGAATGAGAAAAGACATGATCGGCAATGTACGAACCCTGATCACCAAAAGGGGATTCCCCTGTTTTTTGGAATGATCCAATATTTACAGTATAGCGTTTGACAGATGTTTATGCTACCTTTTCGCTGAGAGAAGCGTCTACATATATAATTCCCTTTGGCTATAAATCACGCGTTAGCGTTCATAGTATAGATTGCTGGTTGCGGCCTCATATTCAAAATGATCCATAAAATTGGAGTGGTGTGTGTGTGCGGTCTGGTCGTGGCCGGTGTCGCAGCTCAGATTCCACCGGATACACTGCGGGTAGACCTCAAGATCGTTCTTGAAGAGACCGCTCAGGTCAGCCCGGATATCCGGGCCGCTCTGTTTGAGGTACGCCGGGCCGATGCACGCCATGCACTGGCACGAAGCAGCCGCGTCCTTCCGGATGCCAGTGCCTCCAGTGCCATGGCCGTCGTGCCGGGAATTGAAAATCCCAATGGAACCCCAAATGATGAGTTGTATCTGGATCCCGCAGTTCGAAATGACTACAGTAATCTTCGCCCCTTTGCACAGGCAGAGGTGTCGTTCGTGCAGCCCATCTACACATGGGGAGCATTAGGGGGGGCGATAGAGGCCGCTTCCGCCGGTGCAGTTCTTGAAGATGCCCGGGCACAGGAGACGATCATGCGTGCATCATTGCGTGCGGCAGAACTCTATTACAATGTTCTGCTTACCAATGAACTGCAACGGCTCGCTGATCGGGCAGGAGATGTCGTTAAGATGGCCATGGATGAGATTGACCGCCTGCTTCAGGAAGGAGACCCGGAGGTTGATGATGCGGACCGCTATGAGGTGCTCATTACTGAGCAGGAGTATCAGCGGCGCATTGTGGAGGTCAATCAGCAGCGTCAGAGTGCTCACGCTGCACTGCGCCGCCAGTTGATGGCCGCCGATTCTATCCGTATAGTTCCGGTGCAGGATGCCCTTGAACCCCTGACCTTCGTTCTGGAGAGTCTGGCGTTTTATCAGCAGAAGGCGCTCAGACATCGCCCGGAAATCCTTCAGGCAGCGGCGGGACTGGCTGCCACCGATGCACTCATTCGTGTTGCGAAAGCAGACTATTATCCGCAAACTGCATTTGGATTAACACTGAGTGTCAGTGGTGCATCCAACCGGTTTCGACAACCCAATCCATATATCAGTGATGGATTTCGGCGCACAAGTGCCCGAACAGGGTTTGGTTTGCTCCAGAAATTGAATTTCAAACAGACCCGGGCACGGGTTGCTGAGGCGGAGGCCCAGCACAATGCCGTGCGGCATCTGTCCATTGCAGCGGAACAGGGAATTCTTGCCGAACTGGAACAGTCATGGCGAAAAGTGATCATTGAGGAGGCGGCACTAGCGGCCATGGACAGCTCCCTGGCAGTCAGTAAGGAATGGCTTCGCGTCGAGCAGATCAATTTTGATCTGGATCTGGGAGATACCGAAAATCTGGTGAAAGCGGTACAGGCCAACCTAACACTGGAAGCCGAGTACTATGAAGCCGTCAGCCGCTACAATATGGCTATCCTGAAACTTCTGGCAGATGCCGGTCTACTTACGCGTGAAATGGATTCATTTTTTGAATAACAGTACAATGAAATCAAATTTTCTATTGATATTGGTTGCCCTGATACTTTGGGCACCTCTGGTTGTGGCACAGGATGCAGAGTCAGATGTCCGTGCATTCGTTACGCAGCGTGACAAGGAGATCAAGGCCGCAATTCGCGGGATGAAGGAGGATCCGGCCATGCGGGAGATTGCACGCTCGCTGATCAATGATCAGATTGACTTTGAAGAGATGGGGAGACGTTCGCTTGGTCGCTACTACGAGGATCTCTCATCGGAGCAGCGTCAGGATTTTATTACGGTTTTTGGCGAAATTGTGCGTTCGCAGTCATTGGGTGACCTGTCTGTTTATGAGGCCCCGGTCACCATCAGGTCTGTGGATGTTCGTGATGATAAGGCATCTGTGAGCACCATTGCGGAGATACGGGAGGTCGATGTGGATGTGCTGTACCGGCTGCACCGAAAGGATGATACGTGGTGGCTGTATGACATCATCATTGACGATGTCGGGACCGTAGAGGGCTATTCCATTTCGTTTCAGACGTATGTGCGTAAGCGCGGCTTTGATGCGTTCATGAAAAGTCTGCGCAAAAAACTTGCAGCGGCAGGATAGCCACAGTGTCGCGGAGCACTGTGAAAAGGGGTGTGTAGAGGGGAAGATCGACCGCAGCAACCGGACTTGCCATGTCATGATACAGATACAGTGGAGACGGAGAATGGTAAGGGGATCTGCAGCAGATCTGGAACCAAAATTATAAAAGCACATATACGTACGTCCACATGCTTTCAGGTCATATGATCAATACGCTCTCGATTGCCCGCAGGCTCTCCGAATCGGGGATTGACAGGAAACAGGCCGAGGTATATGCCGAAGCCATCGTAGATGCCGTTGCCGATGCGTTTGCGCAACAGGGCAAGGACATCGCAACTAAGGATTTTGTGTATAATCAGATCAACATTGTACGTGGTGAGATAAAAGATCTGAGAGCCGATGTGAACACCGAAACAGGTGCTTTACGTGTCGAGATAGAGTCTGTCCGCGGTGAGATAGAATCTGTCCGCGTTGAGATAGAATCTGTCCGCGTTGAATTAAGTGACTTACGCGGTGAGATGAATGCTACCGAAACCCGGATTATACGCTGGATCATTGGAGTAGGGATTGCACTCGGGGGCATTTTGGTCGCCGGGATCAGTGCTCTGGTGAGCATTTTAGTGTAGAGAGAAGCAAGCATTATGTGTGATAGTGGGATTTTGCAGGGTGATGCTTATCTTTAGGTCTGTGCAAAAAACTTGCAGCGGCAGAATCGCACAGTGTCGCAGAGTGCCGTAAAAAGGAGTGTGGGTGGAGGGGAAGATCAACCGCAGGCAAAACGGTGTTGCCATGTCGTTATCAAGGGTAGTGGAAATGGAGAGTGGAGAGGTATCTGCAGCAGATCTGGAACCAAAATTATAAAAGCACATATACATACATTCACATGCTTTCAGATCATATGATCAATACGCTCTCTATTGCCCGCAGGCTCTCCGAATCAGGGATCGACAGGAAACAGGCCGAGGTATATGCCGAAGCCATTGTGGATGCCGTTGCCGATGCGTTTTCGAAACAGGGTAAGGATATTGCAACCAAGGATTTTGTGTATAATCAGATCAACATTGTACGCGGTGAAATAAAAGATCTGAGAGCCGATGTGAACACCGAAACAGGTGCTTTACGTGTCGAGATAGAGTCTGTCCGCGGTGAGATAGAATCTGTCCGCGTTGAGATAGAATCTGTCCGCGTTGAGATAGAATCTGTCCGCGTTGAATTAAGTGACTTGCGCGGTGAGATGAATGCTAACGAAACCCGGATTATACGCTGGATCATTGGAGTGGGGATTGCACTCGGGGGCATTTTGGTCGCCGGGATCAGTGCTCTGGTGAGCGTTTTAGTGTAGAGAAAAAAGTCATTGCCTTTTCGTCCGAAAAGTCCTCCCGTGTCCATCCTGGAGGCGGCCTGTCCGGTGCAGAGGTATTCCAAATATCTGAGAGATCCCTGATTGCTCATTGTGCGTGACTGGGTTTGTGTCATTTTAAGCGGTTGATTTCTGGGCAGTATGCTTCGCTACCGGTTTTCCTGGATCCGAAAATGGTCATTCTCCATTTGCTGGATGCCTTGTTTATTGGGCAACCTCATTCAGTGGAATAACAATTCAACCCAAAAACTGACCAATAGCGCAGGCAGGCGTATCTTAGGGCAGATTTAAGCCTATTTCTTTGTGACAACAGAAGGATACGTTCTGCATACCTACGGGAAGGAGGCGTATTTGCGGCATGCAATTGCTTCGGTTACGACCCTCCGCCGCTATGACAATGTGCGCCCCGTAGCGCTCTATTGCACAGACGCACATACTGAACTTCTTCGGCGTAATGGTCTGATGGACATCTTCACGCTTGTGAAGAAACTGCCGGACAGAAATTGCTCCATCAACGGATTTAAACATCACCTCCACGAATTCAAGCCGTGGGAGCGTAGTCTCTATGTGGACAGTGACATGATCTGGTGCCGGAATCCTGACTCCCTCTGGACCCAGCTCTCGGTCTATCCCTTTACTGCAACTGGACTTGAGCGGGCCGATTTTTATTTTGGCGGTCCAAAGAATGCCGGTGTCATTCTAGAGTTTTTTCTCAATCGCCGCCGGCGCACACTGAAGCGTTTCGGATTGACGCATCTGCCTCGTGTACAGGCGGGCATGATGTATGCGGCAGACACAAAAGTCACGCAGTCCGTATGTGCATTGGCAGCGGAGTTTCATACGCGTGCCTCGGAAACGCATTTCCGTACAAGGCTCCTGGAAGGACGTACGGAAGAGTCCTGCGAATGGAGTCTGGCGATGGCGATGAGTCGTATGGGACTCCCCGTCTATCATTGGTATCAGGGGGCAAACAGTCCTCAACTGGATTATATTCGGGGCATGACCGAGCACACAGATACATTTGAACGGATCCTGTGTGATTATTATACGGATCGCTTTATTTATGAAATCCGGGGGATCAAGAATCCCCGGATTCGAACATTCTGTATGCGGCTGGCCACGACGGTACTCCGAAAACGTGACCGGCTGAAGGTGACCCCGTTTGTTCTGCATTTTGGCTGGTTTCACGCAAAGCAGCCGTTCTATGATTTTGCAGATTGCGTGTGGGCGGAATTGACGGGCTCGGCTACGCCCTGAAGATCAGGTTCCACCAGAAGATGATGTACTCCCGGGTGTATGGGAGGAAGAGTGCCAGCGTGAAGCCTGCAAGAAGCAGCAAGGGGACAGAGACCAGACCGAAGGTTCCGCTGTTGAACAGTCCGCCGCGGGTCAGGGTCGTAAAACTTCGCACACCGCGAATGATACAGTAGGCACTCAGGAAAACCCAACTGCAGGCAAGAAGTGGAGCCAGTATCTCAGATTGTCCGTGATTGAGTCCCGGGGCAATCATGGTCAGCGGCAGCATTGCCCCCAGCGGGGTATGGTTCATGGCGTTGATGGTGAAAAAATGCTCCGCCGGGATTCCCTGCAGATGCTGTGCAATTAATGCAGCGATTGAGTAGGAAATCAGGTTAATGATCAGATAGACCGCAACCACAACGAGAATCAGGAGGTAGTAGTTGGCGGTCAGATTTGAAATCTGTTCAAGGAGATAAGGACTCATTCGTGCAGCAATTGCCTCAGTCAGACGGAGGTCATGAAAGGCCTCAACTAAAACCACGACCACGGCAGAGAGCAGAATCCCCTGCGCAATAACATAAAGCAGTGAGACATCCGGTGGAAGCACACTTTTGCGGTAAAGTGTGTCCATGTTGATGTATGGATTCACGATATACTTCCACATCAGGTCAGAAAACCGGTTATACCACAGGCTCAAGAGGGCGATGAGCAGGCAGGTGATCCAGCTTAGGATCAGTGGCCAGGGAGTGCCCCGGCGAGGCCGGTCTCCAAAGTTAAATGCAAACATCTGCTGCGTATCCTTATAGATCCCCCGCAGTACATTGAGCGCGGGCCGTGCCCGGCCTGATGCATCCGTCAGCCCCCATTGGGGCGAGGCAGTGCCGCTATCCTGCCACCGGTAAACGAAAATAACGCGTACACGACTTTCAAGCAGTCGCGGCAGATGATTTTCCAGAAAGCGGGCCTGTGATTCTGGCGAGTGGGGCCGGTACAGACCAAATTCGGCGGGATCAACCTTCTGTCCAACGCTCGCAATACCAACCGGCGCGGGGTGACTCCAATCCTCTAGCGCGGCTGCAGGGTCAGATTCTTTGCGCAGGTCCAGCAGAACCAGATCAACCAAAGAAGAACATCGGTCATTGACGATGAACGCGGATGTGTAGTAGAGTGTAAGTTCCGGTGCTAGTGCAGCGAGTTCGCGAAAATACTCGCAGGCCTGCGGATCGCTGGTATCGCTTTTGGTTGAGACTCCATAATGATGGGCGGACGGGTACAGGTGATAGTTCTGGCGGGCAAGGTTTAACTGGCTTTTCGCATACGCAAGCGTGTCAAGAAGGGCAGGTGCAGGCAGGAAATGGACAGGTAGATCCTGGAACAACTGCAGTCCGAGAGTATCCGCCACACGGAGCAGGTTGGTTTCTGTAATGAGGGGCAGGCGGACGGCTTCTACGCCGGCCGCGCGGATTTCCAGAAGGTCCTGAACCGTCGGAGGCGCAGGTGCATCCCAGACCACTCCTTTGAGTGGAGGAGTCTGGCCGTATGCACGATCAGTGCACATACAACTCAGAAGCAAGCACAGAACAATGCACCCGCGTGTCATCTTTCTTTAGAATGCCGCTGCGCTGCGCTGTCCTGCCAGAAAAACGGCGTTTGCCAGCAAGAGCCTTCCGTGGTAGTGGAAGCCGCGAAAAATGGGGTTGTCAATAAAATAAATCACCTCGCCCCTCCCGATGGATTCCATTCCCAGGATCAGGGATTCCTCCAGAGGTCCAAGTGCCTGTGCACCTGCAAAGCCTGCCACAAGGCTGTTTTCCCTGAGGACTCCGACATTCCATCCGTCTTCCAGCCACGAAAATGCACGCGGGCTGACCTTCAAGGTGAAATAATCCCGCGGATACCCAAACGCCAGCGGATGGGTCGTGTCCAGTTCTGTACGGAAGATGGCCCCCGGGATGTCCTGTGTGATCTCGTGGCGGTCACGCTCGGCATAGGGTCGGCGCTGGGTGTTCAGGGAATCGGTGTCCTCGTCCCCGTCTGACTTACGCTGTAAACCGAACCCGTCCTTGCCCGCAAGGAACGCCGCCGCCCTTTCCATGGCGATCAGCCGCCCGCCATCCCGGATCCAGTCATGAACCTCTTCCAGCCGGGACTCGTCCAATACGTCACCATAGCTGCCGGAGGGCAGGATGATCACATCGTATCCGGTGAGCGGAAGGCGGGCGAAATCATCGTGATCAATCAGGGTGACCGGGTATTCCAGCTGTTCATCAAAGAAATGCCACAATGGTCCAAGACTGTAGGGGCTGATCGGTGCACCTGCAACGATGGCAACGCGCGGAGCATGGATGAAAACGACATCCCCGGAACCAAAGTCACCCCCTTCGGTGACGCGGGTTGTCGTGACGGCATCCACCGGCTGTCTGGTGCGGCGTGCACTCTGAATGACGAGAGAATCAAAGGCTGCCCCGGCACCTCCGCGTGTCATGATCAGGGTTCCTGCGTCATAGGATTGGTCATGAATGGTGAACGGGATTTCGGTGTAGCGCACGTTCACACCTCTCTGCAGCAGATCTGCAAGCAGCCGCGCATCCTCAAAACTCTTCCATTCTGCGAGATAAGCAGCGGGGGCAGACGGGGGTACAGGGCGTGGTGGTGCGGGTACAGTGGTATCCCAGGCGACTTCGTGATTGAGTGCATAGGCTTCCACACCATAGATATACGGCAGGGCCCAGGCTGTAATGTCGTACGTGAGGGAGTCTTCCAGTTCCGGCTCCGGCTCAAACAGGACGCGGGTCAGCACCCCTTTCGCCTGCGCAACCGGAACGACAAGATCTCCAGGTTCAATTTGCAGTTCTTCCTGGAGTCCTGTGGAATAGGCAAACGCGTCTCGTCTGCCGGTGGCGGCGGCAAAGCCGTAGGTGATCCCGAGCAGGTCCAGATGGCTTGAGATAGTGCGGACTTGATCTTCCTGATCTGCATGGCGGATCAGGTACGCGGCGGGGGTTCCGGGAGGATGAACCGTTGCAGGGCTAAAATACCGGGCAAACTCATCTACAATCCGCTCCCGCTCATTTGCAGCCACCTCAATGGTAGAGAGGCTTGTGGCATAGTGGTGTGCAATCCGGTCCGTGAGCGTCAGGGTATCTCCCTCTGCGGTAAGGATCCCCAGTCCGGCGCGTCCGGATCCCGCCTGTTCGTACGTCATTCCGATTGCGCCGTTGAAGATGGGCCATGTGTCCCCATAGCCGGGATAGAACAGGTCAAACACCTGTCTGGTAAAGAACAGCCACCCCTGTTCATCAAAGTATCGGGCATGATTGGCACCCATCATGTCCTGAAGTTCACGCTGCCATGGTGTGATATACCTGTGGTACGGGATAGCAGCGGGAGCGAAATAGTAGGGGCTGTTTACCCCCTGTTCATGGAAGTCCACATGGACATGGGGCATCCAGCGATTGTAGTGTGGCAATCGCTGACGTGTTTCAGACTGAGTCCCCCAGACCCAGTCCCGGTTCAGGTCAAAGTAGTAGTGGTTGGTTCGCCCACCGGGCCATGGCTCTGCGTGTTCACGGGCTTCTTCATGAACATTTGGCGTTTGCCCCCGTGTCTGCCGGTAAAAATGAACATAGCGGTCCCGCCCATCCGGGTTGAGGCATGGATCAATAATAACGATGGTGTTTTCGAGCCATGCAGAGATCGTACTGTCTGTGCTGCTGGCCAGTGTATGAATGACTTCCAGAGCAGCTTCGGTGCCCACGGATTCATTCCCGTGAACGTTATAACTGAGCCAGACCAGTACGGGGATCTTCCGATCCGGGGTTCCTTCCAGGATTCCGGTGTGCTGGAGGTTTGCTGTACGAATTTCTTCAAGATTTGCAAGATTGTTCGCAGAAGAGATGATCACGTATTGCAGCAGGCGGCCTTCGTACGTGTGACCATATTCAACATGGATTACATTTTCTGAATTGTCTGCGATATG
The DNA here is from genome assembly GCA_022820435.1 of Rhodothermales bacterium. Classification (GTDB taxonomy): domain Bacteria; phylum Bacteroidota; class Rhodothermia; order Rhodothermales; family Bin80; genus Bin80. Next base: position 22,974 of record JAJEFL010000060.1, on the reverse strand, counting down.
GCGGACATAATCCGTGACCCGGTGATGGGGTGTAAAGTCCGCTCCAGATGTATAGCCCAGAAACTCAGCCGGGCCGGGGAGCTGCGCTTCGGCAGAGCAGGCAAAAGAAGCCGTCAGCAGAAAATAGACAGGAATTCTCATGATGACTGGGGATGTGCACGGAGTGCTTCAATGCGGAGTTGAGTGGTAACCCGTCCGTTCCATCGGTTCTCTTCTACATAGCAGAGGATGTCAATGCCCGTCTTTTGTACGCGGGCTTCCTCTGCGGTGGTGTAGTGCTGCCCCTGCCGGAAGCCGATGGCATCCATGGTTGTGGACGAATTCGGGTCCCGCAGGTTCATTTTCAGGTGATGCCCGCCACTTAGCAGGCGGACTGACAGCGGGCGCAGGTCTTCCATAAGAAAGAGGGGGGCCTCATTCCCTTTGCCAAAGGGCTGACACATCTTAAGGACACGTTCAAATTTCCCCGGGATCGTCTCCATGAGTAATTTGGCATCATATTCAAGAGAGGCCTCGAACTGCTGATCGCCCATCTGAGTGAGCACTTCGGTGTTGAGCCGTGCCTTCAGGAGGGGGATGTTTTCTTTTTTGAGCGTGAGACCTGCCGCTTTTGCATGGCCTCCAAAATGGGTCAGCAGATCCTGACAGCCGGTCAGGGCTTTCAGGATATGTATATCGCCCCAGGTGCGTACACTTCCGAACACATCTTCCCCGTCCGAATTGGGGACATCGGTCAGCATCACCGCGGGGCGGGTGAACTCCTGGACCATTTGGGATGCGGCGGATCCCAGGATGCCGGGATGCCAGTCCGGATGGTAGAGCACCAGAGCGCCGGTGTGCTCTCCGGCCAATTGTGTTCGGGCAAGTTTGCCGGCCACCGGGCGCAGTTCTGCTGCACGCGCTTTTCTGGACTTATTGAGTTCGTCAAGCCGCTTGGCGAGTTCCTTTGCCTCCTCTTCCGTCTCTGTCATCAGCAGTGCCAGCGCTTCGTCTGCATGGGCCAGCCGCCCGGCCGCATTGAGCCGGGGGCCCAGCTGCATTCCGATGTCGGAAGAGGTCAGATACTCCTGATTGCGTCTTGAAACAGACATCAGAGAGGTAAGCCCGGGGTGCTTTGATGTGCGAAGCAGGCTTAATCCCTCCCGTACCAGGATGCGGTTTTCTCCGATCAGTGGCATGACATCACACACCGTGGAGATGGCAACCAGTCCAAGGTAGTCATCTCCAGGATGGGCGGGCCTGCCGAGCACCTCAAGGGTGACCTGGATCATCTTGTAGGCCAGCGCACAGGCAGAAATATCTTTTAGCGGGTAGGTGCACTCTTTCCGGTTGGGGTTTACATGTGCGCGGCAGACGGGGGATTTGCCCTCATTTTCATGATGGTCGCAGATAATGAGATCTATCCCGGCCTCCTGTACTTTCTGTGCGGTTTCTTCATCGTTGGTGCCACAGTCGGCGACAATGATCAGGGAGCATTCCTTTGCGTGTGCCAAGTCTGCTCCGCTTGCATGAAACCCATGATTTTCTTCCTGCCGATGCGGAATATAGGATTCGGTTGCAACTCCGTGGGATTGCAGAAATTGCAGCAGGAGCGCCGTAGAGGTGACCCCATCCGCATCAAAGTCGCCGTAGACCAGCACCTTCTCCTTTTCCGTGATGGCGCGGGCAATCCGTTCTGCCGCCAGGTCCACCTCCGCCAGCAGGCGGGGATCTGTCAGATTCTCTCTGGTTGCCCGAAAGTAATCCCGTGCGGCATCCAGTGAGTCAATGCCGCGCAGGACAAGGAAACGCGTCAGCGGTTCGGGCAGCGAATTCAACTCCTCGCCGAGGGTCCGCACAACCGCAGAATTTTTGATGGGACGCTCAGTCCATTGCATGAAGTAACAGGCTTTTCAGTAGGAACTCCAATATACGACTGATCCGCGGGTTATTCCCCGTGATAACGTGTCAATTTTGAAGTGACTCGTACAAATTTCGCTGCTCGTGGGCGGTCTTTATATCCATTTCCAGAGATCAAATCTGGCCAGATGGCCGACAGGAGCCTGCAGCGGCGGAATTTTTCAGAATGGTGGCTGCGGCCGAAAATGGCGGTCCCTGTCCAGTCAAAAACAGGTGCGCGGAATCCTGCCCGTTAACCAAAGTCTGGCGGCGCGTCTGGTGTCCATGAACAAAGGTACATCAGGGGGGAGGCACGCAAGAACAATTCTGGACGACCCAATCCACCGCTCGGAAGGTGGCGGAACAGAAACTTGGAGGCCGTCGGCTGATTCTGCGGCGCGGTCCGAAGAAAGCGGCCAAAGACGAGAAGGCGATGGAGAAGATCTGAGACGATTCGCCAAAGGGATGAAGGGGGATTTTCAAGCAGTCAACCAAACCCTGCAACGCCGGACGGTGCCCTTCTGCCGGGCTGGTCACTGTCCTTGAATTTGTGCCGGTGCTCAATCTGCTGAAAAATCAATGGAAGGGCCATGGCGCAACAAACGCCTTGCGGTACCATGCCCTGAACCGAAGGGAACGTTTTGCATTCCGCACCTGTTCAACCTGCGTGCATGGATAGGATACAGAGAACGGCAGGGATCTGTAACGCCGTCTCGTAACATGAAAGGCGCACCTGAGCAATCCTGGGACAGTAGTAACCAGATACGTTTTGTGCGGTTTTTGACGAACGGCGTTACAGTCCTTTCGGACTCTGGATGGGTTTGCCTGCAGGTTTCTGCTGTGTCCCTGTCGGGGGATGGAACATCAGGGAACGCAGATAGATCAACCCAAAGTGCGATGTACTGTGCATAATTGTTCAGAAGTTCGTATCTTTGCCATTAAATCCTTCCAGATGGTCCCTTTTTGGGCTTCATCGTGGAAGATTCCACTCATAAATACTGAAGATCTCATGACGAAAAGATTTTTTTCTCTCGCTTTCTGCATCTTGCTGCTGCCTGGATTGGCAAATGCTCAGAGCATCATTTCCGGTACAGTCACCGATGACACGGGTGAGCCGCTCATTGGAGCGAATGTGCTCGTTGAGTCGCTGGTGATCGGTGCCTCCACGGATATTGACGGGGAGTTCTCATTTCAGCTTCCTGCCGAAAATGTCGGGCAGGTCCTGGAGTTAACCGCTCGTTACATCGGTTTTGTGGAGCAGGTCCGGACGATCACGGTCAGCGAAGGGATCATGACCGAGGACTTTGTTCTGGAGGTGGATTTCCTGCAACTGGATGATGTTGTTGTCACCGGGGTTGCGGAAGCAACACCAAAGAAAAAGTTGGCGTTCACGGTAAGTCAGGTGGATTCCGAAGACATCACCCTTGCACCTGCATCCAATCCGGTTGCGTCTATTCAGGGGAAAGTGGCCGGAGTCGCCGTTCAGGCTTCAAGCGGTGCGCCGGGAGATGCTGTGAATGTGCGGCTGCGCGGTACAACCAGTATCACCGGCAGTAACCAGCCCCTTTACATTGTCGACGGCGTTGTTCTCGGACAAAACCAGGTTGATATTGATGCCCTGGATGTTGAAAATATTGAGATCGTCAAGGGAGCGGCGGCTTCGTCGCTCTACGGCTCCAGAGCCCAGAATGGTGTAATCAATATCACGACCAAGCGCGGCTCATCAACTCCCCTGAACCAGACACGGGTAACCGTGCGGAACGAGTTTGGATTCAGCAGTGTTGCGAAAACGCTGCAGGCCAATACTTCCCATGATTATCAGGTTGATGCGTCGGGGAATATCCTGAATTCTGCGGGAGAAGTCAATAATTGTGAGACCTGTCTTCCTAACGGGTACGGTCCGGGAGCCGCTCAGGAGACCAACCCTCACGGTGCTGCTTTCTTTGATAAGCCGTATCAGGGGACGTTGTATAACGCATTTGAAGAATTCTTCGATCCGGGAAACACCTGGACAAATTATGTCGGTGTTACCCAGAACAGTTCCAAGACAAACTTTCTGGCCTCGTTCACAAATGTCGTTGAGCAGGGGGCGATCAAAGGGCTTGAAGGGCTTGAGCGGAAAAGTATCCGTGTAAATCTGGATCATCGAATTCGCCCCAATCTGAACCTGTCCACATCTGGATTCTATTCCAACAGCACGAATGATAATATAAACTCGGACCTGAACTCGAATTCGTTCTTCAATCCTTTCTTTGGATTGATGTTTACGAGTCCGCTGGTAAATCTCGGTGCCAGAGATGAGCAGGGCAATTTGAAGATTCAGGCGGACCCGCTCTCGGTTGAAGAGAATCCGGTTTATATCATTGAAAATACGGACATCAAAAATGACCGGTCAAGGCTTCTGGGCAATTTCCGCGCCCGCTGGAGCCCCTTTGAGTGGGTGGATCTTGAGGGCAATTTCAGTTATGATCGATCAGATAGAGATGAGATAGAATTCGCCGATATCGGCTTTGAATCTATTGGTACATCCTCGATTAACCTTGGTCGGGTTGAGCGTGTGAATGTTCTTGCTGAGGCCATCAATTATGATGTGACTGCATCTTTCCGCAAGCGGTTCGGGGATTTTACAACCCGTGGTCAGTTGAAGGCGCAGATAGAAGACTTTGATGATCATTATGAGTATGTCGTCGGGTTTAATCTGGTGACGGCAGGAATTCTGGATCTCTCCAACGTGAAGCGGTTTGCCGAGGATGACAGTGGTGAGAGGTATATAGGCAGTGACAGGCGGACCGTTCGTTCAGAAGGGTATTATGCAACCGCGGGAATGGATTATCAGGATAAATACATTGCGGATATTTTCTTCCGCTACGACGGCAGTTCGCTCTTCGGTTCCGAAGAGCGGTGGCAGCCTTATTTTCGTGCCAGCGGTGCCTGGCGGGTCTCTGAGGAGACATTCTGGCCCGCGGACAATCCGATCTCCGAACTGAAGCTGCGTGCCTCAATCGGGACGGCTGGAGGCCGTCCCAGGTTTGAGGCGCAGTATGAGGTCCTGTCTCTCGGTGACGGTCAGCTTTCCAAATCAAGATTGGGGAATGTCTCTCTGAAGCCGGAATTGCAGACGGAAATGGAATTTGGACTTGATATGGGGGTCCTTGATCGGATCTTCGTTGAGTTAGTGTATGCGAATACCACGGTGGAAGATCTGCTTATCGCCACACCACTTCCCGGATACACAGGGTTTGGAAGCCAGTGGCGTAATGCAGGTAACCTGTCTTCGAATACCTTTGAGGCGAGTGTCAATGCGAGTGTATACAGTTCCCGGGATATGTCTCTGGAGATGGGGGTCATTTTTGATCGGACTCGTCAGGAAATCACCGAATTTGAATCCAATCCTTATCTGGGAGGGCCTCGAGGACTGTTTTATTTCAGAAACGGGGAGACTCTGGGGGCTATGTACGGGGCAAAACTGATCAGAGATCTTGCTGATCTTCCGTCTGATGTTGATGCAAGTTTCTTTGATGTCAACGATGATGGGTATGTAGTTGCCGTTGGTCAGGGGAACACCTATTCCAGCGGTGCAGGCCCCGACGGCACCCTTGGAGGGGAAGATGATCTCTGGGGAACCACGGTTGAGGTTGGAGATGCCAGTTACGGCTGGGGGCTGCCGATCAAGTATTACGACGAAGAGAATGAGACCGATCAGGTTCAGATCGGAAATACACTGCCAAGTTTTAATGTTGGATTCAACACCACATTCCGCTACAAAGGGGTTCACCTGTATATGTTGTGGGGAGCCCAGATCGGCGGAGATGTCTACAATGCCACGAAGCAGTGGGGGTATCGTGATGGTCGTAATTCAGATCAGGACCAGAGAGGGAAAGAGGAGAGCATGAAGAAATCCACGGTGTACTACGCAGCGCTCTACAATACGAATTCACTGGTCAATCATTTCGTAGAGGATGGATCCTATCTGAAGCTGCGTGAACTCTCTCTGGGATACACACTCAACCGCCAGCAGCTTTCCCGTGTCTTCGGTAATGTATTGCACTCCCTGTCGGCAAGCATTATCGGGCGCAATTTACTGACCTTCTCAAGTTATTCCGGATTTGATCCTGAGGTGGGAGACGGCGATGACCCGACACTTTATCGTGTTGATAATTACAGCTATCCCCCGTTCCGAACAATTCGGGCGAAATTGGAATTCCAATTTTAGATGAGGGCGAAAATGATAACCGAAAATCTCAATCTAATGAAACAATTCACATCATACGCACTGATCGGAATCCTTTCGATCTCCGTGATCGGATGCCAGGACCTGGCCGTAGAAAACCCCAATAACCCAGACAGAGCAGTTGCATTTTCGCAACCGGGAGATGTCGTCAACCTGGTAAGAGGTACATTCTCAAATTTCTGGAATGGGACGCAGACGTGTGGTGCCGGTGCATTCCTGTTATCAACTATGGCAGATGAGATGTCATGTTCCTGGGGAAACTGGGGGATGCGGGATATGTCCGAGGAGCCCCGGCGTGCCTGGCCGAATACTACAACGTATGCGAACCGTGGTTCAGTAGAGAACCCCTGGTTCCGCAACTACCGAGGTATTTCAAATGCAAACGATGCACTCCAGGCAATCGCCCGGGCAGAAGAAGAGGAAAGTGTAGACAATAACATATTCACCCGTGAGGGGTATAATACGTCGGCATTGAAGGCATTTGCAAAAATGAATCAGGGATTAATGCATGGGACGGTGTCTCTGTACTTTGACCAGGGGTTTATTTTTGATGAGACCGTGGATCTAGAGACCGATGAACTTAGTCTGGAGGAGTATAAGGAGGTAAACAAAGCGGCAATCCAGATGCTGGAAGCAGCACGTGATATCGCCGCGTCAAACTCATTTTCATTGAATGGATGGATTTGGGGACTGGATTTAAGTTCCGGGGATATGGTGAAACTCATCAACTCGTTTATTGCGCGTTATACCGTTTTAGTTGCGCGGAGCGCCGCAGAACGTGCAGCGGTGGATTGGAGTACCGTTATTGGACTCGCAGACGCAGGCATCACCCAGGATTTTGCTCCGGTGAATGATCCGTCTGCTCCCTGGGATTGCATGAAATTTTATGCTCAGGAACCAGGAAGTTGGTCCAGAGCTGATTATCGGACAATCGGCCCCGCAGATGAATCGGGAGGCTATCAGAAATGGTTGGCAACCCCCGTGCATGAGCGCGGAACGAAGGGGACATTTTTTGATATCCATACCGCAGACCGCCGCATTGTTGGTGATGCCAATGATCCAACGGTAGACGGTACAGATTTTGCCTATGAAGGGCATAAGGGGCTTGAACCGTTCCGCATTGCCCGCGGCACCTATCATTTCTCATCGCACTCGCACAAACGGTACAGGTATTATCTGGAAGATCCTGATAGTGGAAATCCCAGAACAGGGCCCATGCCGTATATACTCCTGGCGGAAATGGATCTGTATAAAGCAGAAGGATTATTGCGTACCGGCGGCAATGCCGCGGAGGTTGCAGAACTGATCAACAGGACGCGTGTGGGCCGTGGAATGATGAATCCCGCCACGGGATCCGATAATCCCGGTTCCTCATCTGATGATCAAAGCCATCTGGACTCCGCAAGCCTGTGGGCCAAACTGAAGCACGAACGCCGGATTGAACTGATCAATTCGGCCGCAGGGCTGGCCTACTACGACGACAGAGGATGGGGCGATCTCGTTACGGGTACACCATTCCATTTTCCGGTGCCGGGTAAAGAACTCGAAACCCTGGGTCTGCAGAATTATACGTTCGGCGGTGTTGGAGGCGAGGGAGCAGCGCCGACTGCGTATAGGGACTCGAATCCGGGTCATTACCGACCTCGTTAATCACATTTAATCAATGAACGGAAGGGGGATAGCAACCATGCAGGGAGTTATCCCCCTTCACTTCTGTATACTAACCCGCTCAAATTAAAAACCTGATGAAATCGTCAATTTGCTGGATTTTTTGTTGTGTTTTAATGTTCAGTGCCTGCTCCGGGGCAGGTTCCGACGGAGGCCGCAGTTCGGACAATACGTTCCGCTATAATCTTGGCACGTCGGCGCGGTGGCATATTGTCTCAACGGTTCAGGATGCGCTGCTGACCAGATATGCCTATCGCATGAATCGTGAGGTGAACACCGCCGAGGATGTACGTATGGAAACCTCATGGAAAGATGTGACCATATTCGCCGATGAACAGGCTGCCGGGCATATAGATGCCAGAATACGCCTGTTTATTAATGCACGTCCGCGCAATCGGGCAAGCGGGAATGCAAATACATTCTCTGCGCGTATGGAAGCGGAGTATGAGGCCAGACTCGTGGTGGGTGGAAACTGGATGCCGGTGTCCATCACCGCTGAGCGGGAAGCCTACCTGCGGGAGATTGCCGATTACCTTGAAAACGAGTTCAAGGCAGGGGTAATGTAGGATTGGCGCTAGATGTCCAGGTGCTCCATAGGCACAGCTTGGCGTGTGGCCCTAGTTGGTCTAGTTCTTCTTGCGGGGTGCAGTTCCGAGACAGAGCGCTTATGGACGGTACACGATGGGTATCGGGTGCGCCCGCTGCCGGTGCCTGTCGGTACAGGGACCGGGTTTACAGAAATCTCCGATGCGATTGCGTTCGGTAATCACATCAGTGCGTCCGCCCTCGTTGACAACCGGCATGTGGTGAATGGATCAGGGGTTGCGATTGGAGATGTAGATGGGGACAGCCTGCCGGATGTTTTTCTGGCAGGAATGGAGCATCACAGCACACTCCATCGCAATCTGGGGGCATGGGAATTCCAGGATGTCACACTCCAGGCGGGCTTAGGCCTTGTTTCTCCAAGGGCGACAGGGGCAGTATTCACGGATGTGGATGCAGATGGCGATCTGGATCTGCTGATTACTTCGCTCGGAAGCGGCGTGCAGTTGTTTGTGAATGACGGGACGGGCAGTTTTACAGATCAAACCGAACGGTCCAATCTTCCCCAATCTGGAGGAGCCACCTCGGTTGCACTGGCCGATATGGATGCAGATCGGGATTTAGACCTGTATATCGGGTTCTACAAAGAAGCGACGGTTAAAGATGTCTGGCCTCCGGAAGAGATCACGTTTGAACGCGTCGTAGAACCCGTCGAATCTGCAGCCGACTCGTTTGCGGTGCGGGAATACTGGGCAAAGGACTATACACTCATTCGTCAGCAAGACCGATGGATGCGGATTGAACTGGCGGAGCCGGATCGGATCTTCTTTAATGATGGGAATGGGAATTTTACAGAAGGATCCTTCACAGAGGGACGGTTTCTGGACGAACATGGAGATCCGCTGACCGAAGTGCCGCAGCACTGGACGCTGTCTGTACGATTTCAGGATTTTAATCAGGACGGGTATCCAGACCTTTATGTGTGCAATGATTTTGAAAGCCCGGATGCCCTCTGGTTCGGCGGTGCAGATGGCGTTTTCAGGGCCGCTTCCACGCTCGCACTGCGAAAGACCAGCCAATCTACGATGTCGGTCGCTGCGGCGGATATCAATGCAGACGGGCATGTGGATCTTTTTCTGGCGGACATGCTGGGGCGCAGCTATACAGAGCGGCAGCGACAGCATTTTGTGACCCCGCCTGAAGTACTGGCGATGGGGGATATCCGTGCCCGTCCGCAGGAGATGCAGAATATGCTGCTGCTCAATCGTCAGGATTCCACCTACACCGAAATTGCCCGCTGGAGCGGCGTTGCGGCCAGCGGCTGGACCTGGAGCAGTGCATTCACGGATGTGGATCTGGATGGATGGCCGGATTTACTGCTGACGACCGGACATGCCTACGATGCGATGGATGCAGATGCGCAGCTTGCGGTCCGTTCCTCCTGGCGCCCCTGGCGGGAAACCCTGTTGGATTTTCCCGATCTGGATCTGCCCAATGTCGCATTCCGCAACATCGGGAATGCCCAATTTGAATGGGTTGAGGCGGGTTGGGGGCTGGGGGAGAACCCGGATGCAGCCCATGGTATGGCATTTGCCGATCTGGATGGAGATGGAGATCAGGATGTGGTCATAAATCGTCTGGATGGTCCGGCCGGGGTATTTCGCAATGATGCAGAGGGGGAGCGGATCCTCGTCCGCCTGCAGGGACTCCCCCCCAATCCTGCAGGGGTTGGCGCAGTGATACGCGTGGACAGTGACCGTTTACCGCTGCAGAGCCAGGAGGTGATTGCAGGGGGGGAGTATCTTTCTTCCAGTGATGCTGCACGCACCTTTGCCTATGAAAGTGATGCGGTGATTGGGGTGCACTGGCCCGGCGGCGGTCTGAGCAGGGTTGATGAGGTTGCACCAAATCACGAGTACTGGATTTCGCAGCCGCCTCCTGCACCCGGAACACCTTCAAATCTTCCCTCAACTGAGACCTTGTTCCGCGCCTCAATTACGGCATTACAACATGAAGAGACCAGTTATACGGACTTTGCCCGGCAGCCGCTGCTTCCGTATAGGCTCAGTCAGAGAGGACCGGCGCTCATTGCCGTAGATATGGACTCTGATGGAGACGAGGATCTGATTTTAGGAGGGGGGAAAGGGAAGCGACTGCAACTTTCGGTCAATGATGGCGGAACCTTTGCAACAAAGCAGTATCTGGGCAGCCCCGCCGCCGGGGATCACGCCGGAATGGCCGCTGTACCGGGATTCATATGGGCCGCCATGGGCAACTATGAGCGGACTCCGGAGGAAGCAGGAGATGCGTCTCAGATCATTCGGATATCGGCAGCGGGAAAGGGGAATTCCTATACGTTTGGGGCAGAGAGCCCCGGGCCGCTTGCGCTGGGAGATTTCACGGGAGACGGTTCTCTGGAGCTTTTTGTCGGAGGATCTTTTATTCCAGGCCGGTATCCGGCTCCTGCAAGCAGCAGCATTTTTCAGATCATGGATGGGGAACTGGTACGGGATGATGCACTCAGCGCTCCATTTGAAAATCTTGGACTCGTTTCCGGAGCGGTCGCAGTTGATCTGAACGGGGATGGCATGACGGATCTCGCACTTGCGACGATGTGGGGGCCTGTACAGGTATTTCATAATCGTGGAGCGGGGGAGTTGGTTCGCATGACACGGTCTCTGGGATTGGCAGACTTTACGGGCTGGTGGAATGGGATTGCGCCCGCTGATTTTGATGGCGATGGGAGACTGGATCTGATTGTGACCAATTGGGGGCAAAACGTTCTCTACGACCCAAACACCCCCCTTCGCGTCTATTATGGTGATTTGGATCAGAACAGCAGCATGGATCTTCTTGAAGTTCAGTGGAGTCCTGATCTGGATGCTTACGGGCTGGTGCGGGATTTTCGGTCCCTTACGCATGCCTTGCCGGCTTTACGCCAGCGCGTTCAAACGTACAGGGAATTCTCTGTACGCCCGGCGGCAGACATCTTTGGCCCGGTATTATCAGGAGCCGCGGAGCATGAGGTGACCCACTGGCAGACCACTGTGTTTATGAACCGGGGGGAACACTATGAGGCGATCCCGCTTGCGGAGCAGGCGCAGTGGTCTCCTGCTTTTGCGCCGGTACCGGGAGATTTCAATGGGGACGGGAGAACGGATTTATTTTTGAGTCAGAACTTTTTTGCAGTTGCTTCGGGCTATCCCCGTCTGGATAGTGGACGCGGACTCCTGCTGCTTGCCGATGAATCTCATGAACTGATCCCACAGCCTGCACAGCAGTCAGGGATTCAAATTTATGGATCTCAGCGGGCATCCGTCGCGGCAGATTTTAATCTGGACGGCCGTCTGGATCTGGCGGTCACTCAGAATGCAGGGCCTGTCGTACATCTTGAGAATCAGCGGAGCAGGAAGGGGCTTCGCGTGGAACTGCAGTCTGGGCATGCCAATGCAATGGCCATCGGAGCCAAGGTGCGGGCAGAATATCAGGATGGTTCGCTCGGTCCTGTGATCGCGGTCGTTGCAGGAAGCGGGTACTGGAGTCAGAATACCCTTTCCCCCTTGCTGGCTCCACGCAGTGAGATTGAAAAAGTGCGTGTCACATGGCCGGGCGGGGCAGATACTACGGTCATCGTTCAGCCTGAGGTACAGATGCTTCGAATCACACAGCAATAGATGGAATGCCGATCATAAGTCCACGAATTCATTCCAGATACAGTGTCAGCATTTTCAAATCTTAGGTGCAGGCAGAATTTGTATAGACGGCTTCGGCTGCGCGGTGTATTTTTAGAGGACGGCACACCATGGTGTTAATTTTGATCAAACGAATGGATCTCAAACCTTTTTATTTTATCGCTGCCGCTCTTCTGTTTCTTATCACGGGTTGCACAGATTCCACATCCGTCTGGGTTCAGGGGGAAGGGTTCCGCTACCGAGAACTGGATGTGAAAGGTCGCAGGGCAGGGTTTGCCGAAGTAACTGCACAGCAATCGGGGATGATTGCGGAGAATCAGGTCTCTCTTGATGCAGTTGTTGGGAACAGGCACATGATGCATGGCTCCGGGGTTGCGATTGGAGATGTGACCGGCGATGGACTCCCCGATGTGTATGTGGCGAGGCTGACCGCACCAGATGTGCTCTACCGTAATCTCGGGGATTGGCAATTTGAAGACATCTCGTCCTGGTCGGGACTGGATCAAACCGGAGAGACTGTAGCAGGGGTCGTGATGGTTGATATAGACGGAGATGATGATCTGGATCTTCTGCTTACCATGTTTTTCGGACCGGGTGCCGTCTATCTGAATACCGGTGAAGGGAAATTTATTCGTGATGCGAACGGGGCGGGGCTGCACTCTTCCTATGCGAGTACGACAGCCACTCTGGCGGATGTGGATCAGGACGGAGACCTGGATGCCTATATTGCCAGATATAAACGGATCGCACTGGCGGACAGTCTTCCTCGAAATGCGATTACATGGGAGTCGGTGCTCCAGGAGAATGGACTGGAACCAAGGGAGGAATTCCGGAATCATTACCGGTTTGTCCAGATTGGTGAAAGGGTCATTCGCAGTGAACTTGCGGAGCCCGATGGACTCTATCTCAACGATGGATCCGGTCAGTTCTATGAGATGCCGTGGACGGGCGGCTCCTTTCTGGATACAGAGGGGGTGCCATTGACATCTATCCCGCGAGGCTGGGCCCTCACCGCAAAATTCTACGATGTGACGGGGGATGATGTCATGGACCTGTATGTCTGCAATGATTTTGACAGCTCCGATGAATTGTGGATTGGACTTGGGGATGGGAGATTTCGGCGTGCGCCGGCCCACGCGCTCCGCAAGACTAGCAATGCGACCATGTCCGTGGATTTTTCCGATGTCAACAAAGATGGAATCACGGACTTTTTTGCCACCGATATGCTGAGCCGTGATTATTCGATGCGACTGCGTCAGCGCAATACGCGCATTCCTGTTGAATCTCCGCCCGGGGATGAATCGTTTCGTCCGCAGGAGATGCAGAATACGCTTATGATTGGCCGGGGGGATACCACATTTGCGGAACTAGCCCGGTTTGCGGAGATTGCAGCATCGGACTGGTCATGGGCCACAAGTTTTATAGATGTAGATCTGGATGGCTGGGAGGATATTCTCATCACGACCGGTCATGTGTTTGATGTGCAGGATCTGGATGCACAAATGACAGAACAGCGCCTCATGTCTTCCGTATCCTCATGGAAAGAAGCCAGAGGGCTGATCCTGGACTTTCCTCCGCTTCCCCTCAAAAATGTTGCGTTCCGTAATCGCAGAGATCTTACCTTTGAGGATATGCCCGGCGGGTGGGGCTTTGGAGAAGAGGAAGACATTGCCCATGGAATGGCAATGGGAGATCTGGATGGAGACGGAGATCTGGATGTCGTGACGAACCGATTCAACGCGTCCCCCGGGGTCTATCGCAATACAGGCGGAGCAGACCGGCTGGCAGTCATTCTGGAGGGAAAGCCTCCCAATACATCGGGAGTGGGAGCAGCGATCACGGTTGAGTGTGCGGATTTGCCCCGACAGACGAAGCAGGTGTCTGCGGGGGGGAGTTATCTCTCCTCCAACCAATATATGGCCGTATTTGCAGTCAAAGATCAACCCTGTCAGGTTGAGGTGACCTGGCCGCTCGGTCAACGCTCCGGCATCCGGGTTGACGAGGGGAACCGGCTCTATGTCATTGAGGAATCAAGCGGCGCAGAGGCATCTGAAATCCAGATACGTACGCCAATGTACGAACTCTATCAGGAGTTCAGCCCGCTGATGGAGCGTGAGTTTAATGATTTTGCCCTTCAGCCTCTGCTCCCCTGGCACCTCAGCCGCCGGGGGCCTGCACTCGCCGCTGTGGATATTGATAGAGATGGACGGTTTGAGTTACTGCAGGGGTCAGGGCGTGGACATATGCTCCGGCTTGACGGGCGGCCCATCCTGGATTCGCTGCATGGAGATGCAGCCGGATTACTGGCTTACCCGATGGACAATGGCCTCACACGCCTGATTGCAGGGGAGTCCAACGATGAGCATTTCCAGGATTCGTCCCGGATACACATCTACGATATAAACGAAGATGCGGAACCAATCCGATATCAAAAACTGTCGTTTGGATGGGTGGCGCCGGGGCCCCTGTCCATGGCGGATGTTGACCAGGATGGAGACCTTGATCTGTTCGCAGGAGGACATTTTATTCCAGGTCACTATCCAATTTCTACAAATAGCCGGATTTATTTGAATCGGGAGGGTACAATGGGGCTTAGCACAGAATTCAGTGCGCCGTTTCAAGATCTCGGACTCGTCAACGGGAGTGTATTTGGAGATCTGGACGGGGATGGGTTCAGTGACCTCGTACTGGCGACGGAGTGGGGAGCGGTTCGGATCTTCAAGGGGGGACCGGATGGGTTCACGGATCATACCGGATCCCTTGGAGTCGATTCGTATAAGGGATGGTGGAGAGGCGTGGCACTCGGAGACTTTGATGAGGACGGTGCATTGGATATGATTGCATCCAATGCAGGATGGAATCACCGGTATGGCCGCAGCACACCGGTGCGTCTGTATTTCGGAGATTTCAACTTCAATGGCCGGACGAATGTACTGGAATCGTTCTTTGATCCCAAAATGGACATCTACAGACCCTCCCGGATGCTTTCAGATCTGATGGCCGTCATCTCGCCGATACAGTTGCGTATTGACTCGCACCGGCAGTTCAGCACAATGGCGGCGCATGAACTCCTTCCCACACAAAGAAGCAGCGGTCAGTTTCTTGAAACCAATACCTATGCGTCCGGCATCTTCCTCAACCGGGGTGATCATTTTGAGTTTCAGCCGCTGCCTGCCGAGGCGCAGTACAGTGCGGGGATCGGTCCCGTTGTACTGGATGCGAATCTGGACGGCCATGAAGATATTGTTCTGTCCCAGAACTGGTTTGCCTATCCTTTGTCCACTCCCCGGCAGGATGCGGGGCGGGGACTCCTTCTTCTCGGACATGGCGATGGAACCTTCTCCTATGCGGCGCGATCCGGATTTGCAGTCTATGGGGAGGGGCGGGCGGTCTCGGTCGGGGATTTTGACGGGGACCGGCAGGAAGAGATTGTATTTGCACAGCATAACGGGCCGACACGGGTCTATCGGAAAACATCCAAAGAGAAGAATGTTCGGATTCAATTTGATTCATTCTCCGATGCAATTGGATCGGTTCTGCGCGTTGTATATTCGGATGGCAGCCGTGGACCGGCCAGAATTGTCACGGCGGGAGCGGGGTACTGGTCACAAAATGCTCCAATTGCTATCTTAGGGGTACGAGACAGTTCTGCGACGGCTGTCGAAGTCACCTGGCCGAATCAGGAACCGATCACAGTACGTTTGAACGGAAAAGACGAAGTCCTCATGTTCAGGAAATAATTAAATGATTCGTGGTTTATCACTTTGCCTGTTATTTCTTGCATCCTGCACATCGCCCATTCCGGAGAGCACCGTGCAGATGGCGGCGGAATTGGCAATGATTGCGGACGAAACAGATCGCTATCCGTATCGGAATGCACATGCCAATCATGCACGGATCATTGAACTCAGAAACACGACTCCTCCTGAAGAATTCCTGGATCGTCTTCGGTATGAGGCGACACTTGGGACCGAACTCCTTCGAGCAGGGGACAGTGAAGATGCGGTGGCGGTGTTTGAGGGAATCCTGGAATCGGTTCAGACCTCTCCGAATGAGTTGGATGCGTCATGGCAGCTGGGGGCGATGGATCATCTTGCGCTGAGCTATCTCCGTATCGGAGAACAGGAGAACTGCCTCGTCAATCATACGGCTGCCAGATGCCTGTTTCCGATTTCCCCCGAAGGAGTTCATTCCCGTCGGCGGGGTTCTCAAATGGCCATCCACTGGTACGAACAGATTTTGATACAAGATTCCACCGATCTCAATGCCCTGTGGCTGCTGAACCTTGCCCATATGACGCTGGGAAGTTACCCGGACGGAATTGCACGCAAGTGGCGGATCCCTCTGGAATCACAAAAAAGAGAGACAACGATTCGCAGGTTCACGGATGTGGCTCCCCATCTGGGGGTTGATATCATGGCACTGTCGGGAGGAGTGGTTTTGGAAGATCTGTCGGGGGACGGCTGGCTGGATCTGATGGTTTCTTCCTGGGGATTACGAGATCCACTCCGGTACTTTGAAAATAATGGGAAAGGTGGCTTTGTAGAACGCACCGAAGATGCGGGCTTAACCGGTTTGACGGGGGGACTCAATCTGGTGCACGCGGATTATGATAATGACGGCGATCATGATGTACTGGTTTTGCGCGGAGCATGGCTCAGTGAAGGGCATCCAAACTCACTTCTGCGGAATCAAGGCCGGGGCAGGTTTGAAGATGTAACCCGGGAAGCCGGGATCTATTCGCGACATCCGACTCAGACCGCTGCATGGAGCGATTTTGATCGGGATGGTGATCTGGATCTGTTTATAGGGAATGAGTCAAATCCCCAGGCGGGACACCATTTGAGCGAGTTATTTGTAAATCAGGGGGATGGAACATTCGTTGAGGCTGGTCGGGATTATGGCCTTGTACAGATGGGATATGTGAAGTCAGTGGTATGGGGGGATTACAATAATGACGGCTGGCCGGACCTGTTTATCAGCCGATACCGGGAACAGAATCTTCTTTTCCAGAATCAGAAAGGAAAAGCCTTCATGGATGTGACCGATGCGGCGGGGGTCCGTGAGCCTTTGTTGAGTTTTCCGGCATGGTTCTGGGATTTCAATCAGGATGGGTGGCTGGATTTATTTGTTTCCGGGTGGCACGCCGCTGCCGGGGATATTGCGGCCGAATATCTTGGGATTCCTGATATGGCCGAAAAACCCCGCCTCTATCAAAACATGCAGGATGGTACGTTTGAAGATGTAACCGAAAAGGCCGGCCTGAACAAGGTCATGTATACGATGGGGTGCAATTACGGAGACCTGGACGGAGACGGCTGGCTGGATTTCTATGTGGGAACCGGGGATCCGAATCTTCGTGCAATCATGCCCAACCGGATGTTTCGAAACATGGATGGGATGAGGTTTGAGGAAGTGACAACCCAAGGCGGATTTGGACATTTACAGAAAGGACATGGTGTTGCATTTGGAGATATTGACCACGATGGAGACCAAGATGTGTATCAGGTCATGGGTGGAGCGTATGATGGAGATCTTGCAAGGAACACGCTTTATGAAAACCCTGGGCACGGGAATGAATGGGTGATCCTCTCCCTTCAGGGTACTGTATCAAACCGTGACGCAATGGGTGCACGCATTACGATTGTAACGGATGCAGATACGTTGTACCGGGTCGTCGGTACGGGGGCTAGTTTTGGATCCTCCCCCTTGCGCCTAGAGGTTGGTCTTGGGAAAGCCATCTCGATTGATCAGATTGAGATCAGGTGGCCGGCTGTTGCAAGTGTGGATACATTAAGGGGAGTCCCCCTGAGGAAATTTATCCGAATCCGTGAGGGGGAAGATGAATTCAAAGTAAAATCTGTAGATGCTGTACGGTTAGGGGGGACCAGCCCGTGAGACGGTATCATGATTTCCAGGACCTGTATATTGATTTTTTCGGTGATCTGTTTCATGACGGAGCAGCGGGGTCGGGCGCAGTCTCTGGACCTAGAGGACATTGCGCAGTCGGTTGCGCAGTATGCGGCGTTATTTGAGGATACAGGTTCAGTGAGTGATCCGGTGCTGGAGCTTGAGTTGCGGAGGCTGCGGCCACTTCTGCCTGCATCAATCCTGCCCGCCATTTATGGGGCCGAGACGGTCAGTACGACCCCCGATGCACGCAGCACCGTCCTGAGTTGGTGGCGAAGCCAGGATCCGCTTCCCGCCTCCGAGGTCAACGAGCGTATGATTGAGCATGTGCGGCGGGTGCAGCACGCACTGGAACACTATGGATGCTCATCCTGCGAAAAGGGATACGATGATCGCGGTGAAATCTATGTCCGCTATGGGGCGCCTGAGCGGGTGACCCGGATCAGTTTTGATGATCCGCTGCTCATTGATGCAATCTATCAGCCGGGTATTGCCGTGAGTCCAGGAGATTTTCCGGAGAATGAATTCTGGCGATACCTGAACCTTGACCGGGATGCATACTTTCTGTTTATTGGAGACCGGAATGTATACCGGATTGGGGACACATCGGATCTGCTGCCCCCGGTGCTTCGATCCGGTCTAGGATATGGAGGCCGTGGGCATGTGAAGTCAAAAATGTTATTGGCAGTGATGAGGTCTGTATACCGGCAGCTGGCACTGGAGCATTATCATTTCGGTTCAAGATTCAACGATGTGGATATGTGGCTGTCTGCCCGTGAAGAAACCGGGCGGCTGCACAACCGGGATCCCCTTGAGAACGCAAAAATCATTTCCGGAGCAACATCTTTACAGGAAGATCAACCGGAACCTTCGGATCTTGGAGAGGAATTAGGGCAGCCCCCGAATATTTTTGCACAGAGTATTATTCTTGATGCGCAGGTGCAGGATCAGCAGGCGGCCTATCAGCGGGAGATCCTGCTCCCCTCAAGTTCATCGGAGGTTCTGAATGCCTTGCCAGCGTTTGAACTGGGGGTGCGTCATGTGCGATTTCTGAAATCCGATGGAACCACGACAACGGAGATCTACTGGCATCCAGAGTCTACCAGCTTTACGATTCCCGGTTATCCGGATCAGGAAGAGTCCCTCATCCAGATCTATGCGGCGCATCAGGATGCTGCATACACGCCGGTGCAAACCATGACGAACGCCATTCGCGTCCAGATGCCATCCGGGGAGGAGGCGACAACCATTCCAGTTCAGATGATCCAGATAGACGGAAGTACGGGCCTCTATCATCTGGCATTTCAATGGGATCAATTTGCGGTTACGTCCGATGGATTGGGAGAGCGGTTACAGGTCGCCTCCAGACGCATTGATTCACTGTATGCCCTGGATGCGAGCGGGTTGACACTGGAGATGAGCGACCTGAAACCTCTCGTCTACAATATAGAAGCGGGTGAACCGGCTCCCTGGCCTCATCCTTGGATTCACAGGGAGATGCAGTTTGGTCTAGGGTTTGAAATCTATCATCTCGCTTACGGGCTGGAAGACATTACATCCTATCGGGTAACCTATCAGGTGTCCTCAAAAGGTCGACGCGTCTCTGCGACGAGTGTGGATTTTGAGGGGCAGAGCAGGATGGAAGCGGAGGAGATTATGGTGGATTTGGGGGAAAGGACGGGAGAGGTTACCGTGACCGTCCGCGTTCAGGACCGGGTAACCGGGCGTGAGATCGTCCGAAGTCTCACATTGATCATGTACGATGATCGGGGGTGATTTTTTTGAAAATGTCTGGGATATCGTTGCCCAGATTCCACGATCAAAAGTGACCACGTACGGGCATATTGCGGAATATCTGGGAAGCCGAAGTGCCGCCCGCACCGTTGGCTGGGCCCTGAAAGCGGCCAAAGGATCGCATCTGCCCTGTCATCGGGTTGTGAATCGTAATGGTGTATTGACGGGGGCAAAAAATTTTGGCGGGCCTGATACAATGGAAAAACTGCTTCGGATGGAAGGGGTTACGTTTGACAGGGAAGGTTGTGTGATCATGTCACGTCATTTATGGGTTCCAGGCAGCGAACTCCATTGATCTGCCCCCCTTCAGTAGCCGGCAGGTCTAGCAACACGGGGACAGGGCGCGGGTTTGTTATGTTTGCAGCCTGTTGATCGTATCCCAGAATTCCGGAAAAGAGACCGAGGCCGCATCTGCATTCCGGATGGTTGTTGTTCCGGATGCTGCGAGGCCGGCGACCCCCATTGCCATGGCAATCCGGTGATCGTCATGACTGGAAACCGTATTTCCTTTCAAGGGAACCATCCCGGTAATGGCAAACCCGTCCTTGAATTCTTCTATCTCTGCTCCTAATTTGCGCAGATTAGTTACGATTGCATGGATCCGGTCACATTCCTTGTAGCGCAGTTCGGCGGCATCACGCAGGATGGTTGTTCCTTTTGCAAATGCTCCGGCGACGGCGATAATCGGAATTTCGTCAATGATATTCGGAATTTGGCGGCCTTGGATCACCGCCCCCCGAAGCGGAGACCGCTGAACGGTCAGGCTCCCGACGGGTTCCACCCCGGACGCGTTATGCGCTGTGACCTGAATCTCTGCCCCCATTTGTTTCAGCACGGCCAGCAGTCCGGTTCTGCTTGGATTGAGTCCAACATTCGGTAGATGAACCGGTCCGGTTCCGGCAATCAATGCGGCGACCAGCAGAAATGCAGCGGCAGAAAAATCACCCGGCAGGATGACAGTGCCACCGGGAATGGGGTGCAAAGCATCCGAGTTGATGGAGCACTCCTGTGTGGAGCGGGATATTGGGAGGCGGAGCATCCGTTCGGTATGGTCACGTGAGGGAATCGCTTCCCGTACGGTTGTACTCCCGTCGGCCCATAGTCCAGCAAGAAGGACACAGGATTTCACCTGTGCAGAGGCGACCGGAAGCCGGTAATCAATCCCTTTTAATTTTTCACAGCGCTGTATTTTGATAGGGGCGTGCCCATCCGTGAGCGAAATATGGGCTCCCATTGCCTGCAGGGGGGCGGCGATCCGCTGCATGGGGCGGGCATTGAGCGAAGCATCGCCGGTCAGTTCACTGTCAAAGGGCTGTCCGGCAAGCATTCCTGTGAGCAGGCGCATTGTTGTTCCAGAGTTCCCGCAGTCAAGTGGAGCATTGGGCGCACAAAATCCATGTCGGCCTCCCCCCTGGATGACAACGGTATGATTGGGAGAGTTCTCAATTGGGACCCCTAACTGCCGAAGGCAGGAAAGCGTGCTCTGCGGATCCGCACTTGCGGGGAAATGATGCAATGTCGAGACCCCATCTGCAATCGATGCAAAGAGGGCTGCCCGATGGGCAATGGACTTGTCTGCGGGAAGTTCGACTGTTCCTGTGAAACGAACGGAACTGGAAATCGTCTGTATCATGGCGATCAGGGGCCTATTTGCCCCGGTAATATTCCGGTTAAATTTTATGTGTCACGATCCATTTCGATGATAGCAGACAAGATCCTTTTATCAATGGAACCGGAGGCCATCGCCTGCAGCGTTTTACGCAGACATGCAAGGCAATGCAGCACAACTGGCTGCACTTGGTGGACAGTTGATGCACTTGACAGCCGGTGGAACTATGCGACTTTATTTCAGTTCAATGAACCTTTCGCAAAAGATGCCAATTACAAATCAGTCTAGATGAATTCCCTGCTGCCCCGATTCCTTGGGCCATCCTTTATAATTGTGGTGTTTGCCCTAAGTCTGCCAGTCGCTTCGTATTCCGCTTCTGAACAAGCCTTGCAGGAATACCGATCCGTTGATAACTCACCCCCGACAGAATCTTTGAATTCATTTGGTGCGTATCCGAACAATGTGACTGGAAGATCAGAAACTGATTCTCCTTCAATTTTAATCGGTGCGGAGGATGGTACAGTAATACCAGAGGTTACCTTTAACACATTCGACACGGGCTTTGACGAAGGTACGTCCTTGATCCTGATTCCGATAACTCTCAGTGAAGAGGTAACTGCTGATCTCTCCGTAAATTATGAGATAGGAGGTACGGCAGAGTCTGGCAAAGATTATACGATTGATAATGCTGGAGTTGTAACAGTGGATGTTAGTAAGGATAGGTCTCAGGCAGACATCACAATACGTACTATCGATGATGACATCTATGAGGGAAATGAGACGATCATATTAACGCTGAAAAATGGTACGGGTTACACAGTGGGAAATACTCTCAATACATATACACTCACGATAATTGACGATGAGGATCCACCTGTCCCCGAGTTTTTCTTCGATTCGGGCTCGGGTAATGTGAGAGAAAATGTCCTTAGCGTGAATGTTAAGGTCAATATCAATCATCCGCCAACAGAGGGTGGCTTGAATTTGTATTTTGTGCCGGGAGAGGGAGAAACGGCCACAGTTAATGTTGACTACTCGTATGATCTTGATTTTCGGGATATACCTTTCATTCCGGTACCCCCGAACGTGTCTTCATTGAATATCCCACTAAGGATCATTCCAGACAATCTGGACGAGGGCAATGAGACCATCATAATAGCGTTGTTGCCCGAAACCCACTTGGGTGGTCTTTACACACTGGGGACTCCGAATACACATACACTCACGATCATCGATAATGATGGAACGGTTGCTACGCCGGAGGTCGTGTTCGCTTCCACTTCAAGCAGCGCAGCCGAAGATGCGGGAACCCACAGCGTAGCGGTAAATCTCAGCCCTGCTGCGCCTGCAGGAGGGTTAACCCTGAATTACGGTCTAGGTGGAACGGCAACAAGAAATACGGACTACACCAGTTCAGGGACGGTTTCGGTGACCGCGGGAGCAACTTCGGTGAATATTCCGGTTGTGATTATCGATGACAATGCTGACGAGGGGAGCGAAACGATCACTCTGACCCTGACAGGCGGTACGGGATATACGGTGGGGGGTGCAAACGTCCATACCTTGACGATTACCGATAATGATGGAACGGTGGTTGCTGCGCCGGAGATCACGTTCGCTTCGGCTTCAAATAGCGTGGACGAAGATGC
>JAJEFL010000210.1:0-16347 GCA_022820435.1 Rhodothermales bacterium | reverse complement strand
ACAGGATGGGCGATACTGGAGCAGTTCCTGCGGGAGCGAGGCGTGGTGATCAAGGTGCCCCCGCATTATACATCGCAGACATGCAGCAAGTGTTCCTGTGTGAACGCAAAGAATCGGCAAACGCAGTCCGAGTTTCTATGTCTGGTGTGCGGGTACCAAGCGAATGCGGACACAAATGCGTCCGTAAATATCCGGGCGTCGGGGATGGCATCCTGGCACGAATTGTGCCGAACGGGTTGTGGAGTCTATGGTAGACCTGTCCTTGCGGAGCGCAAGCCTGCAACCGGGCAACGGGTGATGAAGCACCAAAAAGACTATGCAGTAAGTTGTTGCTGATAGATATAATTCCCAAGATTATGCACCGAACACCAGACGCTTTATATCGTCTTCGTCGAAATAGTCGTATACTACTTACTCACTTGCTCTAATCTAAACTCATAAAATCATGATACCCCGACACCGTAAGGGTATGATTGTTAAAAACACGAACAAGCGGGCAGTCACCGTGAAACTGGAAAGTCGTGAATTCGAAATTCCAGCCGGGGGGGAGGTCCCCGTTACTTCCGAGGAAGTCATGGATAATGCATTACGGGATCTGCTTCAAGTTCGTGAATTAGCGATTGTTCGCCCGCTCACAGCCCAGGAAGACAGGGAAATGCAGAAAAAATTTGGACAGAAGAAGAAGCCGAAAAGAGCCAAGCGTTCATGAAAGTACTGGCACTTGAGCCGTGGTATGGTGGTTCGCACCGGAATTTCGTAGACGGACTCATCCAAAACAGCCGTCACGAATATGAACTCGTTACCATGGCATCAAGATTTTGGAAGTGGAGGCTTCAGGGCGGGGCCCAGACGCTTGCACGAAAATCCAGACAACTGATTGCGAATGGCTTTCGTCCGGATGTGATTCTGGCTTCCAGCATGGTCAATCTGCCGGCATTCCTGGCTCTGGCCCGAAAGGATATTGGCAATGTGCCAGTCATTTATTATCTGCACGAAAACCAGTTGACGTATCCGCTGCCGACCGAGGAGAAGCGGGATTTGTCGTACGCCTATATTAACTATCTTTCGTGCCTGGCTGCGGATCAGGTCGTCTTCAATACGGAGTTCCACTACAAAGAATTTATCCATGCACTCCCAGGCTTGCTTCGGGTATTTCCAGACTATACGCATTTGCATACCGTATCCGAAATCCGGGCAAAGAGCCGGGTGATGCATCTGGGGATGGATCTCCAGGCACACGCGCGTTATACCAGTACGGGGGATACGCAGGATGATCCGCCGATTGTGCTCTGGAATCAGCGCTGGGAATATGACAAGAACCCGGAGGCATTCTTTCGGCTTATGAATCGCCTGGATGATGCGGGCTGCCGGTTTCGTCTCATTCTTGCCGGGAAGCGTTTTGAGGAGCAGCCGTCCGAATTTGATGTTGCATTTGAGCGTTATGCCGAGCGAATCCTCCACTATGGATATGCAGAGGATTTTGAAGAGTACAGCCGGTTGCTGCATCGTGCGGATATTGTGGTATCCACAGCGGTTCATGAATTCTTTGGCATTGCGATGATGGAAGCCATCTATTGTGGATGTCATCCCCTGTTGCCGAATCGCTTGAGTTACCCGGAATTGATTCCCGAGAACCTGCATCAACCCTTACTGCACGCGCCCATCCTTTATGATACCGAGGAAGAGCTGTTTACCATTTTGAAGGCGATGTTGACGGGGGAGGAGCATCCCTTGCCGGCCAGAACCCTTCGGGGTATTGTAGAGCACCTTGACTGGTCGGTTCATGTGGCGCAGTACGATGCCCTGATCAAGTCATTCGCATGAGCAGCAGTGAGATATGTATTGCAGAGGAGCGGGGGCAGTGGATACGAATTTGCCTGGTGGCGGGGCCGCGTTCAGGTTTGCGGGAGACATGACCGCCAATGCACCGGATCATACGAATTCAAGGCAATTTCCTGATAGGTCTGCGCCTGTTGGTCAGATCGGCAGACCACGCCCAAATAAGCGGTGGCCCCTAAGGAGGCCGCTCCGGGTATGTCCTGATCTGATCAAAAGTCCCTGTTTTTTCAGAAACACTCAAAATTTACGATGCCAACGGAGCACTATCAGCGTGTAAAAACTTTCATGGAGAAGGTTGGCCAGTCCACGCCGGCCGAAGTAATTGTTCCCGATGAACGAACGCGGCTGCTTCGCGCCCGCCTGATTCTTGAGGAGGCACTGGAAACCGTCCACGCCCTTGGGATTTCGGTTGCGGTTCAGGGGCAGGAGGTGGAGATGGATTCGTGTACATTTATGCCGGACAAACCGGTGGATCTAGAAGGGGTTGCGGATGGCTGTGCAGATATATCGGTCGTAACGATCGGCACCTTGATTGCATTCGGGATAGAGGATGAAAAACTCCTGCGTGAGGTAGACGAGGCAAATTTGCGGAAATTCGGCCCGGGCAGTTATGTACGGGAAGATGGGAAGTGGATGAAACCATCAGATTGGACTCCTCCAGACATCGCAGGGGTGTTGAAGGATCAATAGGCGAGGGCATAGATTTATCCAGTGAAGTCTCCAAACGGCCGTAAACTGTGTTCATTTGCCGATCTGTGAGCATCTCCGGATCACGTCAGGTTGATGTCCATATGAAATCCACTGTGCCCGTTCGTCCGTTAACCCCAAGGCCATGAAGCGAAGCATACGCAGACTAAACATAATCGGTGGACTGCTCTTTGCGGTTTGCAGCGTGGCGGGCCAGCGGCTGCCCCGGATTGAGACGGATTATGCTTCATTTGCCTATGATGCGCAGGAGTCCCTGATAGAGTTTTATCTGGCAGTAGACACGCGTTCCCTAATGGATGCAGAGCATCATGCAGTGATTGGATTGTATCTGCGCCGGGTGAATTCTTCAGAGACAAATATGGATTCTACGGAAGATCGCCCGGTTTGGGCAGGGGAGTTAGACTTCTCGGAGCCCGATACGTCTTCAATCATTGATGGGCAGATGTTCTTGCGCCAGACTCGGTTTATGGCGACTCCCGGTGAATATGAATTGCAAATAGATCTGCCGGTTCCTGGGCAGGATGCAGTTCAGGTAAGCCGGGAAGTCACCATTTCTGATTATCATCAACCGGAACGCTGCTTACTTTCAGACATCATTCTGGCATCCAGCATCGTAGATTCGGGGGACAAAGAGGCCCCTCACTATAAGAATGGTTTCGTAATTCTCCCGAATATGAGACAATTGTACGGTGCGGATTCTGCAGAATTATTCTATTATGCCGAGGCCTACAATCCCGGTTGCGCGGCATCCGATTCAGGTATGTATACCCTGCTCACGTACGTGACCGAAGCAGGCAGGGCGACCCCGGTTCCGGATTATCGGAAACAATGGAAACGGGATGTGCGCCAGACGGACATTCTCCATGGCGCATTTGACCTGTCAAATCTTGGATCAGGAACCTATTTTCTACGCATGGCAATTCTGGACAGGTACGATGAGGTTGTCGTGGAACAGAAGCGAAAATTTTTTGTCTTCAACCCATCCGTAAACCGCTCCAGGATCAATGGAACGGCGAGTGTGGAGGCGTTGGATAAGAACATTGATGCCTTCATGATGTCAGAGGAAGAACTAGAAAGGGAATGGAGGTATATTGCGGTGATCTTGAACAATCAGGAGTCCAGGCGGATGAAGCGTCTTGAAGGCCTGGATGCGCGAAGAAGACTGTTGGTGGAGTTCTGGAAGGTGCGTGATCCAACGCCCGGAACAGGCCAGAATGAATTCAGAGATGAGTTCTACCGGCTGGTGAGGTATGCGAATGAACGCTATTCAATGCAGCGGGTCGAAGGATGGGAGACGGATCGGGGGAATGTTCTTCTCAGGTATGGCAGGCCGGTAAGTATTGAAGCGAATCTATATGAGCGAGGGCGAAAGCCCTACGAGGTATGGACATATGATCATCTCCCCGGTGAGGGGCAGGCGGAATTCATATTTGCAGATTTAGATGGGTTTGGGGAATTTGAACTGATTCACTCGACGGTTGCAGGGGAGCGGAAACTTTTTGACTGGACTGAAAGAATCTCTGAAAGCTACTGACATGGAAACAACAACAATTGAATCACTTGCA
Organism: Rhodothermales bacterium; assembly: GCA_022820435.1. GTDB lineage: Bacteria > Bacteroidota > Rhodothermia > Rhodothermales > Bin80 > Bin80. The sequence continues at coordinate 12,235 of JAJEFL010000210.1, read as the reverse complement.
GGGCAGATTGGGAAGGTCGCTGCGTTACGGGGCTGGTTACAGCAGAAACGCGGGTCCAAGGGATTATTTTTTCTGGTCATCCGTGATGGAACAGGTCTGGTGCAGTGCGTGGTGAATCAGCAGAATGTGGAGGTAAATTCGTGGCAGAATGCATCCGCTGCAACGCAGGAAACATCACTGGCGATCACGGGAAAGGTCCACGCTGATGAGCGTCAGATCGGGGGTGTGGAAATTCAGGTTTCGAGTATTGAGGTCATTCAGATCGTAGATGATTACCCGATTACGCCGAAGGCACACGGAGTAGAGTTTTTGATGGACCGGCGCCATCTATGGCTCCGCAGTCGACGTCCCTGGGCCGTGATGCGCGTCCGTAACCGCGTCATTATGAGTATCCATAACTTCTTTCAGGAGCGTGGTTTTCTTCAGATGGATGCCCCGCTTCTTACAAAAAATGCGGTGGAGGGAACCAGTACGCTCTTTGAGATTGATTATTTTGGGAGTTCTGCATATCTGACACAGAGTGGCCAGTTACATGGAGAAGTGATGGCGATGGCGTTCAACAAGATCTATACGTTCGGTCCTGTTTTTCGAGCAGAAAAATCAAAGACGCGCAGGCATTTGACCGAGTTCTGGATGATTGAGCCCGAGATGGCTTTCTATGACCTTGAGATGAACATGACGCTGGCCGAGGACTTCCTGATTCGGATTGCTTCCGATGCAGTGTCTGACTGTGAAGAGGAACTGGAGATCCTGGAGCGGGATCTGGAGGCATTGCGGCGTATTCAGGCACCGTTCCCGCGTATGACCTACAGCGAGGCAGTCGAACTTCTTCAAAGTGAAAAAACCCGGGTTCTGGTTCAGGAACGACAGGATGCATTGCAGCGCCAGCAGTCCGGGCTCGAAAAAGAGCGCATCCAGAACCGGGATGTATATGCGCGTTCAAAAGAGTGGAAGAAGCGTCGTATTGATGCGCGGGAGATTGAGATCAATACACATCTGGATCAGATTGAAGAAGAATTGCGGAATCTGCCGAAGTGGTGGGAATCTGCGGTGAACTTTGAGTGGGGAAAAGATTTTGGCGGCAGTGATGAGACATTGTTAACCTGGCATTTTGATCGCCCGATCATTGTGCATCGTTATCCGGAAGCCGTTAAGGCGTTCTACATGAAGCGGGACCCCGAAGATGACCGTCTGGCGCTTGGGATGGATGTATTGGCACCGGAGGGCTTTGGTGAGATCATTGGCGGTGGGCAGCGTGCAGATGATCTAACTTTTTTGGAAGAGCAGGTGAGACGGCATGATCTCCCTCAGGAGGCATTTGAATGGTATTTTGATCTTCGCCGATACGGTACGGTACCGCATAGTGGTTTTGGCTTGGGCCTTGAGCGGACGGTTGCATGGGTTTGCGGGCTGGAACATATCCGGGAAACGATCCCGTTTCCCCGGACGCTTGGACGACTGGCACCGTAAGGATGGAGCATTATCCGCAGAAGCTGTTACAGTTTCCAACGCGCCCGCTGGAAGAAATGTCTGCAAGGGCCCTGCAATTCCGTACTCTGATGCAACGGAGGCGTTCGGTTCGGATGTTCAGCAGTTCTCCCGTTCCGCGTGAATTGATTGAAGAAGCGATCCTGACTGCAGGCACAGCTCCAAGCGGAGCGCATCGCCAACCATGGCATTTTGTTGCGGTAAGCGATCCTGCGATCCAGTCGGAGATTCGCAGGGCCGCTGAAAAGGAAGAGCGTGAAAGCTACGAGCGGCGGATGTCGGAGGAATGGCTGGAAGCACTTCATCCGCTAGGCACCGACTGGCACAAGCCGTTCCTTGAAACGGCACCCTGGCTGGTGATCTGTTTTGCCAAGAATATCGGGGATGACGGGAAGAAAAATTATTATGTTCAGGAGAGCTGTGGAATTGCCTGCGGGCTGCTGATTGCTGCAATCCACAACCTGGGTCTGGTTACACTGACTCATACACCGAGCCCAATGCGGTTTTTGGGCGAGATCCTGGGGCGGCCCAAACATGAAAGGGCCTATATCCTTTTTCCTGTAGGATACCCTGCGGAGGGGGCAACAGTACCGGATTTAACACGAAAAAATCAGGAACAACTGGTGACCTGGAAGGAGGGGGGATGAGGCAGAGCAGAGATTGCGGGATCCCCGCCCCACGAGCAGGGATCCCGCATCCGCAAGGGAACGGTGATCAGTGTACAAAAAGTATCTCGCTGTAGTTCGGCAGCGGCCATTTGTCGTGCGGAACGATGCCTTCCAGAGCATCGGCTGCTTCACGAACCTTCAACATAGCCGGTATGACACCGTCCTTTTTGTGCTGTGCATTATCCTGCAGATCGTCAATATGCACATTTAATTGCTCGGTCAACTCATCCGTTGCACTGACTAGTTCGGACAGATACTGATTGACAGACTCCGCAGTGTGTGCAGCGGGAGAGACCACTTTTGATTTCAGTCCGGCTTTTGAGGAATGAAGCGAGATCTGCACGAGTTCGTTAAGATACTCAAAGCCTGCGGGTATGATCTGTGTCCGCACCAGATTTTCCAGCGTTCGACCTTCAATATCAATGGCCATCTCATACTGTTCAAGGGCAATTTCTTTGCGGGCTTTCAGTTCGGCGGCACTCAGGACACCAAATGAGGAGAACAGTGCGATATTTTTTTCATCATCAAAATGCCGGAGTGCATCCACAGTTGTACGCAGATTCAGCAGCCCACGCTCTTCGGCTTCCTTATGCCAGTCTTCTGAGTAGTTATCTCCTTCAAACAGGATGGCTTGAGATTCCATTGCAATTTTGCTCAGGATGTCAATTACCGTCTTTTTGAAGACATCAGGATCTCCCTTATCTTTTCCGCGGAGGGCATCACGGAGGCTGTTTGCAAAGTCTCGCAGAGATTCGGCAACGGCTGCATTCAGTACCACATTCGGGAAGGCCAATGACTGGTTGGATCCGGCAGCGCGGAATTCAAATTTATTTCCTGTGAAGGCAAATGGTGAAGTCCGGTTACGATCCCCTGCATGTTTGGGAACCAGTGGAAGCATACTGACTCCCAGAAACAGGTCGGTATCTTTGGCGGTGGTCAGTTCATCACCATTGATCAATTTCTGGTACAGATCATAGAGCTGTGTACCAAGGAAAACACTCAGGATTGCCGGAGGTGCTTCGTTTGCCCCTAGACGATGATCATTGCTTGCTGAACTTACCGAAATCCGAAGTAGATCCTGATGCCGGTGGACGGCGCGGATTACCGCGGTGCAGAAGATCAGGAAGGTGAGATTTTCATGAGGGGTAATCCCGGGATCAAGCAGGTTTTCTCCTTCATCGGTGGAGATGGACCAGTTGATATGCTTCCCGGAGCCGTTCAGGTCGGCAAATGGTTTCTCGTGCAGGAGTGCCACCATTCCATGTTTCCGCGCAATCCGTTTGAGCGTAATCATGATGAGATGCTGATGGTCTGCAGCGATCCCGCTGGTTTCAAAGACAGGTGCCAGTTCATACTGACTGGGTGCGACCTCGTTATGTCTGGTTTTAACAGGGATGCCGAGACGGTAGAGTTCTTTCTCGGCATCCAGCATACAGGAAAGTTGTCTGCCTGGGATCTCTCCGAAGTAATGATCATCCAACTGCTGTCCTTTGGGAGGGGCAGCACCAAGGAGGGTGCGTCCGGTGTTGATCAGATCCGTGCGGCGATAGAAATACTCCTCATCAATCAGGAAGTATTCCTGCTCTGCCCCGACAGTGGTCTGTACGCGTTCGGCATCTTTGTTCAGCATCCGAAGGACGCGGCGTGCCTGCCGGTCCAGTGCGTCAATAGATCGCAGCAGCGGCGTTTTATGATCCAGTGCCTCTCCGGTCCAGGATACGAAGCAGGTCGGAACGGCCAGATAACTGCCGTTGTCATTTTCGACCAGAAATGCAGGCGAAGAGGGATCCCATACGGTATATCCCCGTGCTTCGTGGGTGGCCCGCAGTCCACCGTTCGGGAAACTGGATGCATCAGGTTCGCCCTGAATCAGGTCTTTCCCCCGCAGTGCGGTGATGGCCCGGCCGACGATAGTGGGATTGATGAAACTGTCATGCTTCCCTGCGGTCCCGCCTGTGAGGGGCTGAAACCAGTGGACGAAGTGAGTCGCGCCGCGCTCCAGGGCCCATTCTTTCATGGTAAGGGCCACGATTTCTGCATGGTGCGTGGCAATCGGAGAGCCTTTCGTAATGCAGTTCACCATTCCCTGGAAGACTTCTTTTGGCAGACGCTTGCGCATTTCGTCAATGCTGAACGTATTCTCTGCAAAATTCTCTTCCAGATCAGGCGGGGTGATCTTTTCAATGTGGTTTGCGCGGTACTTGGTTGCGGCGGTAAGGTTGTGAAGTCGGATGCTCATAAGGTTTAATTTGTGTGTTGGTTATAGATTCCAGTTCAGCGAATCTGGAATGCCCAAATGTACGGAATAAAAAGGGAAAGGTTCAGGTAATTCGGTAGAATTCACAAAATATTAACAAAAAAGGCGATTTTTCCTTCAGAAAATCCCAATATTTGCCTAAAATCCCTAAATTACTCAATAATTGGCCGATGACTGTCGTGTGGATTGTGAATGCCAATAACAGTGGTCATATTAGAGAAAAGGCAGGTGCAGTACAGGATTCTCTCCAGTATTGCGGAGATTAGCGTATCTAGGCATAGGGGCTATTTTTTTTGATGTGTCTCGGATCTTATTCTGGAGAATACGTGGTATTGCGCTTCGGTATGTCGTATATTTGGACTGATCGGTCACATCATTGTTGGTGAGGGCGATTCTGGTCCAGTCATGCAGAATTTTTGTTTTATGGGCTTACTGTCTCCGAGTGATGTTGCACAGGCGCTTGATGTGCTTTTAGATGCGCAGATGACGGGGCAGGCCCGCATTCTTGCGCATCTGGTCGCTGCTGCCGAGGAACATGGGCTTCCACCGTCTGAGATCGTCCTGATCTTCAGGAAGATCGTAGAAAAAACTGCACTGGATGAGCTGTGGGTGACGGATTCGGATGGAGCCGTTTACCTGACGGCGGCCAGTGATGATGATGGAAATCCGATTGAATTCACGTTTTCGGGTGATGCCGATACTCAACCGCAGGCATCGGCCTTCTATCCATTGCTCTCGGCCAGTACGGACGGTGATGCATGTGTCACTCAAGTTGCCCAGAAGCGTGAGATTGACTGGAATGTGGTCAAGTACGTTGGGGTGAGTGGAATTGATCACCCCCGCATTGTTCAGGTTGGGCATGCGGTGGCATTTGGAGAGCAGGGGCTGCTGAACGAGCGCCATGCCTCGAAGGTTATTTATGAAAGAACCGAGGCATGCTCATCTTCGGATACGTTACATCTCGGCGAAGTTCAGTCCATCCTTGATGCAGTACTTTCAAGGCAGATGGCAGCGCAGGCGGTGCTCATGGATATATTTTGGGGTATCACGGAGGTGGCCGGATGGTCTGATGCAAGGACAAATCGACATCTGCGCCGAATTGTGAAGAGCACATCAATAGCAGAAATCACGATTTCCACCACGGGTGGTCAGGTCATATTATCCAGTTCCGCATCCCACGGGAAACTGCGTAATGCAGAATTTTTGCCGGCAGTGAATGCGGATAGTATATGCATTGTAGATCATCCGCCCGTTATGAGTGATCAAGAACGCCCTGTCGCGAAGACGGTCACGGTGTGTGGCAAGGAGCTTGCAGGGATTATTCAGATAACAACGTTTTTGGATGACAGTGAACTGGTTTCTCCACGCTTTGAAATTTCCGGTCAGGGACTGTGATCTTCCCTCATGTCAACCTGCCTTCGCCCGCAGCAAGCACAGGGGCGCTCCATCAATCTGTTGATGGAGTGGAGTGCCCTTTGATTGTTTGATGACATGAGTCCTGAATAGACTTGAAATCTCCATTTTCAAGGAGGTACGGCATGCCGGTGTGCTCAGCAGTGTTTCTGTCGTATACAGGAGGGAGCAGATGGCGATGCCATGTTCATGGACATCTTCCCCTCATGGCCAAACGCTGTATCAAAGTTACTCCGGCATCGTATCCAGCTATTCGGGCCGGACAGTATATTCAGTGTCCAAGGTACTGAAGTGAACGTTGCGCTGTGATATCTCCAGTGAGGGTATAGAAATAGATTCCAGTGCTAAGCCCCTCCGCGTATACTACAGTGGAGTACTCGCCTGTCTGGTGATGATGATCTGCCAGTGTGCGAACACGCTGGCCCAGGAGATTGAACAGTTCCATCACGACGCGGCCGGGCTGCCCCACTCTGTACTGTATGGTTGTATAGGTGGTGAACGGGTTGGGATAATTTCCGATGAGCCCGGTCTCACCATGTTCAGGGAGTTCTTCACGATTGGTCGGAGATCTTAATTTGAACTGCATCCAGTTGAGTTTTGGGGCTCCACCGCGAAAATGGACTTTCATCACCTGTGTTCCTGCATTCAGTTCAATTCCGTCTTCGGTAATTACACGGATCGTCTGGAAGATGTTTTTCGTGTTGGTATGTTCAATGACTCCAGTTTTATCCTGACCGTCCAATTCAAGTGAAAACGAGATTTGTGCGGCCTGGCTTTCCAGCCTCATTTGCAGATCGTAGACCCCGGACTGATCTACCTGTACAGTATAAGTAAGCCATTCTCCCCGAGAAATATTTGCGACATGGTAGCCGGTACCATCGGTGGTGGGATAGACATCTACTCCCTCATTCAGTCGTATTCCTTTCCCGTCATTTGTATCTGAACGGTCTCGATAGGCGACTCCAGGACCACCCAGGTCAAAATATTCGGCCTCTATTTTTTCTTCGATCAGGTGTGGGTGCATCAGGTACGGGGCATTTTCCGTGCAGGATGCATTTCCTACATTCAGCATTTTCGAGTCGGAGAACGTATCCCATCCTCCACTGTCAACTGTCCGGGCACGCATGGTATAGCACCCTTTGTGTACATTTTCAATGGATGCACTCCATTGCCCGCCACCTCTGATTGTTTCCATGAGGCCATCACCCTGGTAGAGTTCCACTCTCAGTATCCGATGGTCAGGATTCTGCACGGCTGCAGTCCCCGTGAATGTCGCCGTGTCTCCTGTTTCAAGGTTTGCAGGAGCATCAAACGTCAATTCTGGTGCAGCCGTGTAGCGGTAAGCCCGCACATAGTCAATCAGCATCTGCTGTGGGAAGATACTGTCGTCAATTCCCTGTTGGCCTCCCCAGCTGCCGCCGATTGCAATATTCAGGATTAAATGAAAATCTTTGTCAAATGGCCAGCCCTGCCAGTTACTCAGCCCCTTGGAGTAGATCCAGAACGTTTCCTCATCAATGGAAAACACGATTCGGTTTGGAGTCCATTCGACAGCATATACGTGAAAAGCCTCTGATGCATCAGGGACGGATTTTGAGCCGCCGCGTTGGGTTCCGCGTAAATGATTGTACGCATCCGTATGGATCGTCGCGTGAATTGTGCCAGGGCTGTGTCCTACATGCTCCATGATATCAATCTCCCCGTTGTCGGGCCAGTAAGCAGTGCCGTAGGAGCTGTTTGTGGGCAGCATCCAGATTGCCGGCCAGGTACCTCTTCCAGAAGGGAGCTGTGCGCGTATTTCAAAGCGCCCATAGGTCCAGTCTCCCTTTCCTTTAGAGACCAGTCTCGCAGAGGTGTAGTCACGACCGCTCCACGACTCCTTTCTGGCTTCAATCACAAGATGGTCGCCATCAGCCCGGGCATTTTCCTGACGCTTTTCGGTATAGAATTGCATCTCTGCATTGCCCCATCCATGTCCACCAACATCGTAGCCCCAACGTTCAGGATTGGGCAGTCCAGTATAGTCAAATTCGTCACTCCAGATCAACTCCCATGGCTGTGCAGACAGGCTGGAAACTGGGATCGCACCGAAAAAACAAAAAATCAAAAGAAAAATGGCGCGTGTCATGAGGTCGGTTGTTTATAAGGGGTTGTGCACGTACCGAAACAGGAATCGTAACCAAATGTTCCTGTTCGATCCTCAGATCGGATTATCAGGGGCAGGGGGCCGGCTTGAAATCGCCGCCGGCGATTTCCTCGTTCCCGATCCGCCTGCACAGGCAGGATTCTTTATAGCTGGCCTATCCTGGATAAACGTTATCGCACAATGGTCATGGATCCGGATTGCATAACCGGGGTCTGTTCCGAGTCAATCCTGAGGAGGTAGTAATATACTCCCGAGGTTAAGTCAGATGTATTCACCTCTATTTTATGTGATCTTCCGGCTGCAAACCATCCGTAGGGCAGGTTCTTGACCGTTCGGCCCAGTAGATCCACCATGATGACCGAGACGAGTGCCGGATCCGGTAGATCAAATTCAATGTTTGTTGCATCTGAGAGGGGATTGGGGTAGTTTCCCCAAAGCGTCACTTGCTGCGGAATCTCTGGTTCAGAAATATCCAGGATCATATGGTCGGTGATGGTCACCGTGATGTTGTGCATGGTCTCGTATCCGCCCCCGCGTGCAGTCAGGGTCAGTGTGATCGTATCATCCGTATTGTCGTTGTCTTCGATGGTATGCAGAGACACTGTCTGTGTCGTTGACCAGTTGTCGCTGCGGAAGGTCAAAAAATCTGGATCAATGCTCAAATCTGTCTCTTCATGGCCAGAAAACACTATATGCACATCTCCAGATGGAGGTGCCCGGAGTGCAATCTTTAGCGATCCCGTTTCTCCTTCCAGGATGTCTATGGAGGTGGGAGCCGAGATCGATGCCGGATGGATCCAGCGATCCTGCAATAGATGCATACGGCGTGCATTTTCTTTAAGATCATCCAGATCGGTTCCATAGATCATTGCAAAATCCACAACGACATCCGAGAATGCGTCCACGGTGTACGGCCCGGAGGCGAAGAGCTGCCCATCATTATCCTTCCCGCTTTTTCCACCGGGAACAATTCCTCCCGTAAATCCGCCCCACTTGTCTCTCAACGTCTGTGAAAAGTCTTTGGCACCTCCGTCCGCGTAGGTTCTATAGTGTTTTCGGGCCTGATGAGATAACACTGCAAATCCCAGATACCCCTTTTTGGCGACGTTCAGTTTCATATACGGGAGCATCTCTTCTACGTTTCCGTCCAGATAGGTGGACATATCCACCTCGTTACTTGCAGAAACAGAGAAATATAAGCCGATCCGCAACCCTTTCATGGCGGAACCGGTCGGGTTCCGCAATCTGTATCGGAAAAGGGCAATATCCTCGAATTGACTTTGCGAATCCGTAAGGGACTCCTGAACAATATCTAAACCGGCGGGGAGTTTTCCCGATCGCTCCCTCAATGTCACCCGGCTGATTTGTTCGTCGTGTTTCCCCTCAAAAAGCATGATTTGATCTGCCGGGACAAAATCCATATTCTGCAGAGGGGGTGACCCTGCCGGACTGGGGCCAATAAAAACTGATCCTGCAATTCTGGATGGCCCGGTTCCGATAATTAGACCTGCAAAGGCGGTAAATTTTTGTCCCATCACCGTCATCTGCCCAGCGACCCGGCTATCAGTATAGTAGATCTGCGTACTGAAATCGACAAACCCAATATTCCCCTCCGAGGTCATCGTATATTTAAACGTATCGGTTTCGTGCAGTGCTAACTGCGCCTCATGTATGTGCAGCCGGATCGCTTCCGATCCACTCACAAGTTTCCCGTCTTCTGTTCTGATATGGGGTACAAGAAACAGAAATGACCGGTAGGGTGCACTCGGAAGAAGTTTCAGCGGAAAATCTAGTGTGATCTGTTCCCCGCCTTCCAGTCGATCTAAGCGGATGTGGTCACCATTCAGGAAGGTTGTATGGCCGGGATCTGCCGTCATTTGAATTGTAAGATTTTCCCCGTCCGCCAAAAAGGATTCAAATGTTGCGCTGAGATCAATTCGTTCGGACAGATCAAAGCGGCCATCATTATTTTGATCTGCGACTTCCGAGTCCACCATGCGGACCGCGATATTGTCGGTTTCGGTGACCGCCCGATAGGCATTCACATATCCGCGTCCGAGGCGCCCCGAAAATCGGGGTGGATTCTCATCATAAATCTGATCGTCTGCAGTTGCCCGAATCTGTTCGCGTATCTGCTGTGGAGTGAACTCCGGGAATCGTGCTTTTACCAGTGCAGCAATTCCGGCAGTCAAAGGTGCGGAAAGGGAGGTGCCGTCATGCCGTCCATACCGGTTATTTAAGGTGGTTGTCAAAATTTTTTCTCCGACCGTACATACATCCACGGTGTATCCGTAAGTGTAGACATTGCGGTACGAATTGTGAGCGGTTCCACAAACATTGAGTGTGGACAGGTAGGATCCAGGTGTAATCCAGGTGCTTCGTCCTAACTCAATGATATAATTTCCCGCCGCGGTAACGACGAGGCTCCCAAGATCCTGAGCGGTCTGATAAACCCCGGCTGTGGTAAGGCTCTGGGCGAGTGATCCATAACTGGCATTGATGATATGAGCCCCGGTTACTGCGGCGTAGAGTACCCCGTCATCCGCATGGCAGATTGCGTTCATGAGGAAACCGCATGACGAATTGACGGGCATGAATTTTGCGTTCCAACTGGTTCCGGCCATTCCTACACCGTTGTCGGCAACGGCGACCGCAGTTCCGGCAACGGCGGTGCCGTGGGTACTCCGGTCGTTCAGCGGTTTGGCATCATTGGAATTGTTATTAAAATTCCAGCCGTGTACATCGTCGATAAAGCCGTTCCCGTCATCGTCCATGCCATTATTTTCAGTTTCGTCCGGATTCGTCCAAAGATTCGCCATCAGATCGGGATGCTCCCAGTCTACACCGCTATCCACGAACGCAATCACCACCTCTGCATCCTCTGCCTTTACAACGTCCCATGCCTTTGTGATTTCCATCATTTTCATATACCCGTCATTGGTGAATTGTGGATCATTCGGGATGAGCGAGGTCTGCTTTCCGGATGCCCCTGGAGCCTGATTCATTTGAAGTGGGATCGGATCCGTAAAATACCGGTATTGAGGTTCGGCATAGTTGACACCATGGCTGTTTTCCACCATCATGGCAGCATCAAATGGAGAGAGATCCGCTTCATATCTCACACGATAGACATGTTTTAGTGCCTGTACGCTGGCCAGTTGTGCCCGTTTTCCTGTTAAATTTTCCAGAAATGGAAATGCCGTTTCCACGGATTGAACGTCCAGTGCAGATGGATAGGCTGCCTTGTCTGGATAGATACCGGATTCATATTGAACCAGAATCACCCCGGGTTCAACGGCCTGATCCAGATTCAGTGTCTGCGAAAATCCAGGAACCGGTAGCAACGCCGTGAATGCAAGAATCATCACTAGACTGAATTTAATTCGAGTTCGAATCATATTGGACCGTATAGGATGGTTTATTCACCGTTAAGATGTATACGCTTTTTCGATCCGGAAATGTTCGGATGGGTTTAGTCTGGCTTTCCACATACAGGTTGTTGAAGAAACGAGCACGCGATCAAGGGGGGATCTGACTATGGTGCATACATAGGTCTGATGTTTGGCGGAACAGAGCGGAGTCGACGAGTGGCGCTGTCCAACATCCCAAGTCCCGCCAGACAACCTTATCCTGAATAAGCCGGGTTGATCTTATCGTATTTGTCCGAGAATTGAGAGATGGTTTTACCTTGTACAGATTACGAGTTTAACGGTCAACTTTCGGGCTTCGATGTTTTTCCCCCATGTACACTGGGCTCATTGCACCACTGTTCGCGCAGGATTGTGAGATGATCCAGCACCTGCCCCTTAAACCTCAGAAGATCAACTAATAGCGCCCGATCCAGTGCCATGCGCACCTCATCCCGATAGGTTTCATTGGCGGGCAGGAAATTTCTGCCTCGAAAGTCGTCAAACATTTTCCTGCACTGATCAAGTTGTTCATTGGTAAGCTGCCTGACATCCAGAGAGAGGAGTTCAGGAAGTCGGGAGATCGTTAATCGGGAGCGTCCAAGTTGCTGACGTGTTCCTGCCCACCAGAAAGAGATCAGCCCAATGGTTGTGTTGGCCCAGAGAACTAGTGGGATCTCCCATTGCTCTCTGGTGATCAAACTTGGCCAGGCTGTTCCGCCAATACACGGTTTTTCGGTCAGGCACGCGGCCAGTGCCTGTGATGCAAGCCCAAAATCACGATTAAAATGTAATCTGGACGCGCCATCCCGCCAGAGTTCTGCGGCCTGTTCCCGGTAGCCTTCCCGGCTTCGCC
>JAJEFL010000149.1:0-32409 GCA_022820435.1 Rhodothermales bacterium | reverse complement strand
CACAGAATTAGACTGTACAACTGCGTGTCATAGGTGGCCAAAACATCTATTTTTCGTTCTTTTTGAGACTCCAAGGGGCGAAAAATCTCTCTTCTATGGCTATTTTGAGCAGTCTAATCTCCAAAGACCAACCCGAAAAGCGTTCCTCAGATTTTTCTGGACTTTATCCACAGGCTGCTAGCCGGCGGATTCTATTTGATTGACCGCTTCCTGCAGATTCTTAAATTTCGCCGCATCTTCAGGCTTAAAATCAACCCCGAACTCCTCGCACACCGCTTTCAGAAAGTTGACGGCATCTACGGAGTTCACCCCGAGATCCGGAAGAGTGGAGTTCATCGCATCTGAATCGGTTATGCCAAGATGTTTCTCCAAAAGAGATTTGAAACGTTGCTCAACTGTAGCCATTTTTTTATCTAATTAGTTTATGGTTAAACCGGCTGACCTTCAACCGGAACTCTTAATATACCAAATAATATCGGATTAAACGAGTTTCAGCGCAAAAAAAAATCTTCAGGCGGTGGCGGATGCCAAAATATCTCCCTTTCACTCCCTGATTCGGGATTGTACTGATGTGTGCACCTGCACATGAATGCACCCCGACTCATCCCCTGCCACAACCGCCTGCTGTGGTTTTGTGAAGAATATGTCCAACGTCATACATTCCGGGTTGAATAGAATAAATCCATCTATTGCCAGATGTTTATGGCTCACGAACCTCTAAATGTCAGATATTTTCGGAAGAACCGGGACTCATCATGTCCCTGATCGAACCTGCAACCCTTGAATTTTCCCATTGCATATGAGCATCTTGTAAAATTCCCAGTCTTAAAGATTTTTGTTCATCCGAGAGCACCCAGAAGCGCTTTTTAGCCTGGATTATTCGTTTTGCAGGAACCTCACATTATTCAGGATTCTGCACAGAGGCGGGAATGAATGTACCCGGGGTGGGACTCGAACCCACACAGCCGCAATGGCCAACGGATTTTGAGTCCGTCGCGTCTACCAATTCCGCCACCCGGGCTATCATCAGCACTTCTACTGCTCCCGGCCTGCACGGATCCTATCCCGCAGCGTAATGAGCATGAAATCGTAAAATCGCATCAATCCCCTCCGCAAACCGGTCCAGTCCAAAATGCTCGTTCGGGGAATGAATTGCATCTGAATCCAGTCCAAATCCCATCAATACACTGTCTAGTCCCAATAGATGCTTAAAATCCGCCACCACCGGGATACTGCCTCCAATACGTGTAAAATAAGGCGGACGGCCATAGACATCCTCCAGTGCATGTGATGCCGCAGACATCGCGTCACTTTCCCGGTCAATCAGTACAGGTTGAGCACCATGAACCACATTGAACGCCAACCGCATGGAGGCAGGAACCCGCGCATGTAACCATGCCTCCATCAACTCAGCAATCTCGTCGGGGTCCTGATCCGGTACCAACCGCATGGAAATCTTTGCACTAGCCGTTGAAGGAAGAACCGTCTTGGCACCGTCTCCGGTATACCCTCCCCAGATTCCATTGCAGTCAAGGGTCGGGCGTGAGGTAGATGCTTCCATAACGGAATACCCCGACTCGGTGCGTGGAGTGTGAACACCAACCTCCTGTGCCCAGGCCGCTGCATCAAAGGGCAAACCCGACATAGCACTGCGCTCCTCTTCCGAAAGAGGGCGAACACGATCATAAAATCCGTCAATCGTAATCCGGTGATCTGCATCATGCATCTCTGTGATTAACGCAGACAATGCGTGAATGGGATTGTGAATTGCCCCTCCATATGTGCCCGAATGCAGATCACGGTCCGGACCGGTCAACGTAATCTCCACATACGTCATCCCCCGAAGCCCACAGGTGACAGAAGGGATCCCCGGGGCAAACAGACTTGAATCCGAAATCACCACGACATCCGCCGATAACTCCTCTTTGTGTGTGCGAATGAACCCTGGAAGACTCGCAGATCCAGATTCTTCTTCCCCTTCAAGAATAAACTTGAGGTTCACCGGAGGTGCCCCTGTCGTTTGCATCCAGCATTCCAGAGCCTTGAGATGCATAAACATCTGTCCCTTATCGTCACAGGCACCGCGTGCATAGAGCACGCCTTCCCGAATGACCGGTTCAAAAGGGGGGGATGTCCAGAGATCCAGTGGATCCGCTGGCTGCACATCGTAATGACCATAAACCAGAACGGTCGGCCATGCCGGATCAACCGTGATCCCCCCAACTACAATTGGATGCCCCTCGGTCTGGACCGCCTCGGCATCCTGTACACCTAGACCTTGGAGATGCCCCGCCAGCCAGTCTGCGGTCTGTACAACCTGATCCGAATAGGCAGGGTCCGTACTGATCGAAGGGATACGAAGCAGATCTATCAACTCCGCTGTAAAACGGTTTTGGTTGGCCTGTGAGTACGCCAGCGCCTGAGAAATTGCACTCATGTTCATTTATTATAATTGAAACCTATAATTCACTCTCATCTCGCCAGCGAAGCAGTCGCCATGCCCGGGTCGTGTCTGCACGTGCGAGCAGAAAATTCACATTCCCATCCCCCCGGAAGACATCCCCGGTATTCAGGGCAACCGCTAAATTAAAACTTCGCACTGCAACCGCCCGCCTCCCTTCATTATACTCCTGTCTGGTGATAATCTGCTTCCACTGCAGTTGTACATCCACTGTACTCTCAAATAAACGGCGAGTTGACTCCAACTCCTGGCCAAACCCCCATTCACGCTCAATGCCCGTATCAAAATCCGTATAAATGAATACGAACGAGGAGTCAATCAGGGGTTCATAGAGCGACAGGTCCCGCAGTTCATACGCATGACGGAAATTTGTAAAATACCCTTCAATTGTTTTTGGATCTCCAAAAAGATCTTCAAACGGATCCCCATCGCCGATTGCCGGGGCAAACGGATTACATCCACCGCACAAAAACGAGAAAACGATGACCGCTAGGGGCGATATATACGATTGATCCGACACAATCTGATTAACTGGCGAACTCTGCCTTTAGATCGCTCCAGGAATCCTCGGTGCCAATACTCTGATCACTCCACCTTTTGAGCACCCACAGGCCATCCACTTTCTTGGTGATCACCCAGACCAGCCTCCCCTGAAGGGTATCCGCAATCTGCTGGCTCCCGTGTTGGATCAGCAGCAGATAATGGGCATCCAGAATGTATTCGGTTTCACTGAGCTCCGTTTTGGCATCTTCCAAACGCAGAAGATTCCCCGAACTCCCCTTGGCGGCCTCTGCAACCGTGATAAAATACCCGTTCTCCTGCGCGTGATCCCAGTTCGTCCACTGGTCTGGATCACGCGCATGCGCTGCCGCTGTGGGCGTGAACATAAACTCCTGATCCAGTGAGCGGCGATAATTGGCGGCATTCAACTCCGTCACAGCAGCGCGTAAGTTGTCAACGACAAGATCAGGGGCAACGGGTTGCAGCCATGTACCTGCCTCGCCTACGGGCGGCTCCGGTATACGAGTACCAAACACATCACAGGAGGCCAGAAACACCAGCCCTATCCATATGCTGTGCCTCATTTTTTTATCCAACTGGCACAGAAGCCGCTTCATAAGGGGCCAGTGCATCCGCAAAAGAGGCGGTATCTTCAAAAAATGCCACCACTTTACGGATTACATCATCTACGATCATGTCTGGACAGGATGCCCCCGATGTGATTGCAATAGATACCGGCCGATGTGTGGGAATCCAATTAACGGCCGTACGCACCTCCATGACCGGATAATCGTAATGATGGATCCGGTTTAACCCGATTTCATCTGCCCCCCGTATAAAATAGGTAGGGACAACCGTACCGCAGAGTGACACAATCTGACTGGTATTGGAGGAATTGTATCCCCCGACAACCAGCGCCAGATCAAGCGGCTGCTCCAGCATTACACGCGCAGCCTCCTGATTTTCATGCGTTGCATAACAGAGCGTATCACTGGTGTCTACAAAATGTCCATCTTCCTGATAACGTTCCTGAACGGCGTTCCGCAAGATATCCGTCACGGCCAAGGTCTCGGTGACCAGCATCGTGGTCTGATTTACAACACCGATACGCTCCAAATCCCGGTCCGGATCAAACCCATCACTGTAACATTCTGCAAATCGTTCATAGAAATATGTGCGATCTTTCTCTCCCCGAATCACCTTTCCAAGATCCTCTGCATCATTGATATCCCGGATTACAATCACCGGCGCATGCTTGCTGGCATGCGAAAAGGATGCCCTTGACTCCTCATGCAACCGCTTCCCGTGAATAATTACGGTATAGTTGTTATCTCCGATCTGCTCGCTCCGACGCCACACCTTTTTTACAAACGGGCAGGTGGTATCATAGGTGCGAACATCCACCCCACGGTCTTTGAGATCTTCTTTGATTTCCAGTGTTGTCCCAAAGGCGGGGATGACCACAATATCCTCCGGGGTCAGCGTGTCAAAACTGATCAGTTGATCCCCCGTACTTGAGCGCAGAAACTGCATTCCCCGCCGACGAAGATCATTATTGACCTGTGGGTTGTGGATCATTTCCGACAGCATAAACAGCCGCCGGTCGGGATGCTCAGAGATGGCGCGATAGGCAATTTCTACAGCATTTTCCACCCCAAAGCAGAATCCGAAGTTCCGTGCAATCCACACTTTAACCGGCCCAAAGTCCAGAAGTGACGGGACCAGGTCCTTCT
This sequence comes from Rhodothermales bacterium, assembly GCA_022820435.1. Taxonomy (GTDB): domain Bacteria; phylum Bacteroidota; class Rhodothermia; order Rhodothermales; family Bin80; genus Bin80. The sequence continues at coordinate 27,714 of JAJEFL010000149.1, read as the reverse complement.
TTCGCGGATCTGCGGCCATCCGTGCCGTCTTGATCACCGAAATGATCGGACTTCGATAAAACTGGGGAATATCAAAGTTTCGTGGCATAATTGAACCTGGGGATTTTCATGTTTTTCAGCGAACAGCCTGTTTTTGGAAGTATTCAGGGGAAAACTCCCGTCCTGTACGATAGAATCAGACTTTACAGTAAACCGCGCTTCATTTCGAATGTTCTATCACATTCGAGCATCTTGCAAAACTCCCGATCTTGAAAGTTTTTGTTCACTTGAGTGCACCCAGGATTGCTTTTTTGCCTGAATGATTAGTTTTGCAAGAACCTCATTCCAGATAGAATATGGGAGGCACTTACTCGCCCCTTATGTAGAACCGACATCCGGGGACACCCCGAACACAATCAGAATTCAGCATCTGGAAGGGGTTTCCCCCTCATCGGCAGAGGATAGCCCTAACTGAGAAAACGATCTCGAAGAAATGATTGTTCAGACAATAATAGCTACGCAGACCAGTTTTGTTATGGTAGCGGAACTTATCGATCAGGGTTGGGTTACTCATACGGACTCGCCGTTGTTGAACGGTTTTCTTGTCTCTCAATGTGAGAATATGGCTCTATATGTTCCGAATCAACGTACCTTAGACGATACATGCAGAACCCTCCCATCAACAACACGGTTAACTAGTATTTCTAATTCCAACAGAAACTGAGATATCATGGAAATTGCTCTTGCATGGCTATCGGCGCTCTTTGCCGGACTTGCTGCCATTGTCACCTATCTTATGTGGCGCAGCACTAATCGTACCCGTAATGAAGAACAGGCAGAATGGAAGGGACGGATTGATACTGTCTTGGAACGAATCATGGACGAATTAAAGGAAGTGCGCCTGAGACTGAATGGACTGGATAAAAGACTGAATGGACTGGGTGAAAGACTGAATGGATTGGATGGGAGACTGAATGGACTGGATGGGAGACTGGATCGCGTGGAAGGAGGATTGGATAAAGTAGAAGGAAGGCTGGATTGCGTGGAGAGAAAGATCGAAACCAATAGTACTGCAATTAATCAACTCCGTCAAATCGTGTTTACCCGTTTTAACATTCCTTCGGTAACTTCTGAGAGTCCCCTCCGACTTTCGGAACTCGGGAAAACCCTGTCGGAAGAAATTGATGCAGAAGCATGGGTTGAAAGAATTGCCGATCAGCTGAAAGTGAACGTTGCAGGCAAAGATGCTTATGAGATTCAATCCTTCTGTTTTGACTATGTGGAAAATACCGACCAGTATAGTGACCAAGAGCGGAGAATTATCCACAAAGTTGCCTATCAACGGGGGATCATGGCAGAAGAAATTCGCCGCGTCCTCGCAATTGAACTGCGGGATAAATTACTGGAACACACTGGACTGGCATCCCGTGGATAAAGTATGATCACAGAGTTAGACAGCATAACTGCGTGTCGTAAATCGCCAAACCATCTATTTTTGGCCCTTTTGAGACTCTAAAGGACGAAAGACCTCTCTTCTATGGCTATTTTGATCGGTCTAATCCACAAAAACCAGCCCGAAAAGCGTTGCTCAGATTTTTCTGGATCTCATACACAGGCTGCCAGCGGCCTTTGAGGAGACGCAAGAAACCTGAGACAAACAACAGAGTAGGCGATATCTGACGGTCTAAACTTAAATGTCCAAATACCGGTTCCCCCAAACCCTTCTCAATTTCTGATCGGCTGTAACGTGAAAAATTCGGAGAGACACTGGAAGTTGTCTGCAATGAGAATCCTTTGGGCTTAGAGAGACACCTGTTCGGGAAAGCCTGCCTCCAGAATTCAACTACAGCCGCCGGCTGAGTTGTGCACTCATCTCCCTGCTGAAATCGGCGTAACGGTTTTCCTTGATCGCCTGCCGGGCACCTCGCATCAACCATGCATACAAACCCAGATTCTGCATCGCGGAAATCTGCAACCCCAGGATTTCATTACACTGAAATAAATGCCGGACGTATGCCTTGGTAAAGGTCTGGCTGACGTACGTGTTCAGCCCGCTGTCCAGCGGACTGGAATCACCGGCCCATTTACGGTTTCGAATATTGACAACTCCCCGCGTGGTGAAGAGCATGCCGTTGCGCCCGTTGCGTGTCGGCATCACACAGTCAAACATGTCCACCCCCCGTCCAATGGCCTCAAGTAGATTGGCAGGCGTGCCGACTCCCATCAGATAACGGGGTTTGCCGGGAGGAAGCATTTCACAGCAGACATGCACCATTGCATAGAGAGCCTCCGCTTCTTCCCCCACCGATAATCCGCCGATTGCATAGCCGGAAAAATCCATGTCCATCAGTTCCTGTGCAGATTCACGGCGCAAATCCGCAAACGTGCTCCCCTGTACAATTGCGAAAAGATATTGCGGAACCCCATACCGGGAACCCGAATCTGCAAACTGCGCCTTGCTCCGCTTTGCCCATGCAGCCGTTCGTCGATTTGCCTGCTGCGCATAGTAGCGACTGACCCCTGCCGGAGGACACTCATCCAGCACCATCATAATATCGGATCCCAGTGTCCGCTGAAAATCCACCACATTCTCCGGCGTAAAGAGATGGCGGGATCCATCAATGTGACTCTGAAATACTGCCCCCTCATCAGTAATCTTGCAGCGACTCGCCAGTGAGTATACCTGGAACCCGCCCGAATCCGTAAGAATCGGCCCTTCCCATGCCATGAATTTATGCAACCCACCGGCTTCTGTGATCCGCTGTGATCCCGGGCGCAAATAAAGGTGGTAGGTGTTTCCGAGGATGATTTGTGTGTTCAAATCCCCTTTCAATTCCCGTGGAGAAAGTCCTTTGACGGTTCCCAGTGTCCCCACAGGCATGAATACCGGCGTACGGATCCTGCCGCGCCCGGTCGTGAGGACACCCGCACGCGCCCCCTCGGATGTATGAGACACCTCAAACTGCATTGGACTCAGTGACTTCCGTACCCTTAAACCGGTTCAGTGTCGCAACCAGCAGCGCATGAGCATGCGAGTCAACTCCAATCGCAATCGCTTCCTGCTCCCCGTGAACAAGAAGCACATCTTCCGGGATGTGCGTCATATAGCTCTCTACACGACCATTCCATTTTCGGTAATACCGCAGTGCAGAGATAACGCTATAATCAATCACCGAATCCATGTCCAACTCTACACTTCTTCTCCCCTGCGAGACACGGATTGATGATCCCGTGAAAACCACCCGAACCCCTGGACAATAACCGATGAAGCCTCCCGCCACAATCAGAACTGCAGTTCCCAGTTGAACCCACCAGTACCAGGTGGCAGTCTGAGAATGATTCGTAATCTCTTCATGCCAGAGGCTCCAGATCATAAACTGCAGTATAATCGCCGCAGCGACGACACTCGATATGGCGATCAGATACCATGCTTCCGCCTGTCTTGCATCCTTCATGCTGCGCTGAAAGAGATGCCCTAAAAGCGAACGGCTTGCGCACCACCGTGCCCGGCTGGAATAAACAAGCGGAGAATCCACGTCTACTGGCCCAGTTGCCGCTGTAATGAGTCAAGCATCGCCGCCCTCGCCTCCAGACGCGCCTCCAGTGCCAGAAGCTGCTGCGTCTTTGCCTCAAGCGCCTCAAAACTTTCTGCAATCGCCTGTTCCCGCACCTCAAACGGTGCCTGCTCCATGAATCCCCGCTCCTCAAAGTATCGCTTGAAGAGCCAGTTATGTTTCCCGGCCTCCATGAGTTCTGCAAACCGGAATGCCCCCAGAGATGCCCATTCTGCCATCGCCTCCACACGCCGCGTCAAAATCCCGACCCCGACAATGATCTGCTGAAGCGTATCCGCACTGGCCTGCACCGACTCGTACAATCCCGAATCATTGAGGAGCTGGGCAAACGTCCCACTCCCCGCATCCAACTTTCCAAGGATAGATTCCACTCCCTCTGTAGCCTGAGTGGCAAGCATGACCAGCGCCTCTGCATCGTCCCCAAGATTGGCCATCAGGCGTTCGGTTTCCTGTGCGGTAGCCACCATACTGTTGTATAATTCAGGATCGTAAATGAGTTTGCCCAAGGTGCCTTCGCCCGCCCGGATATCATCAACGATCCCCTCAAATGATGTCGCGGACTGCTCAAACCGCTGCACCGATGCAAGGGCCTTGTCGGTGATTTCGAAGAGATCAAAGGGATCGACTCCTGTAATGAGATCAAGATTCTCCAGCGGGGCGGGTTCCCCGCCCGCCATCAGGGGGTTCACCAGTACGACAATCATGCTGCCCAGAAGTCCCTCGGTCTTGATCTCTGCCTGAGTGCCCTGATGCAGAATGGACCGGGCTCTGGTCCGGATCCCCATCGTGACTTCAATCATCCCCCCCGGCTCACTGGGGAGCGCAACACTCTGAACCGCACCAATACTCACCCCCTGAAACTGCACATCCGCACCAGGCCTCAGGCCGGCGACCGAATTGAACTGTGACCGGACCAGAAACCGGTCACTGAAGAGTAAGGTCTGGCTGCCGACAACGAACAGGACGGCCGTCAGAAGCCCTAAACAAATCATGACAACAAGACCAACACGGACCCGGGTGGACATCATTTAACAGATAGACCTGATCGGCCATGAAAAGCAAATCGCTCTGCAATGTTGCACCGAAGTGCATCAATCGCTCCCGTAAGCATGCAGTGCCGCACACGACCATCGCTGCAAAAATCCCGAAACCCCATGCTCATTATCTGAAAAATTCACGCAGTTGCGGGTGCGGGCTTGTGCGCAGTTCATCCAGCGTACCCTCGGCCAGTGCCTGTCCACGGTACAGAAACGTTGCCTGATCCGCAATGATTTCCGCACACAAAAGATCATGGGTGACGGCAACGGTCGTAATGCTGCGTTCGGCTTTGAGCCGCATGATCAGATTGGATACGGTCCGGACACTCACAGGATCCAGACCCGTCGTAGGTTCGTCACAGAGCAGAATGTCCGGGCGCAAGATGATCGCACGTGCAAGTGCAATCCGCTTCTTCTGACCTCCAGACAGTTCGGCCGGATACTGCGCAGCTGCATGTGGGAGATTGACCCATGCAATCGCCTCCTGGATCTGCTCCGTGCGCTCCGAACGAGATCGTGTACTGTGCCGGCGCAAAACAAAATCCAGATTCTCTTCCACCGTCATTGAATCAAACAGTGCACCTCCCTGAAATAAATATCCGATCCGAAGACGCAATGCATTGAGGCTGGACCGGTCCAACTGATCCACCCGCTTTCCCTGAACCCACACCTCTCCCGAATCAGGTGCCATCAGACCCACCATATGCTTTAACAGAACACTCTTCCCGGTGCCGGACCCTCCCATAACCGCAAGTGTACTGCCCCGTGAAACACAAACCGATACACCTTGCAGAATTTTGCGCTCCCCAAATGCCTTGTGGAGATTCCTGATCTCAATCTCCGGCTGTATTTCGGTCATTTCAACTTCCAAAAAGAATCAGAGACAGACGAACCATCATAACATCCGCCAAAAGTACCAGTAATGACCCGATCACCACTGCACGCATGGCCGCCTGCCCCACTTCGCGGGTGCCACCCCGAACATGATATCCTGAGTAGCAGCCAACAATTGCGACCAGAAATCCAAATACACCGGTTTTTCCGGTGGAGAAAAGTACATCGGACAGACGGAGACTCGAAAACGCCTGATCAATAAACAGGCGATAATCCAGATGACTGGACAGGAGCGACTCTGCATAACCTCCGAATAGCGCAACCATATCACAGGCAATCGTCAGAAGCGGAAACATCACCACACAGGCCAGAACGCGTGTCACGATAAGATACTTGAAGGGCTGTAAGGCAGAGACCTCCAATGCATCAATCTGTTCCGTGACCCGCATGGATCCCAGCTCTGCCGCAATACCCGCTCCCAGACGACCCGCAAGTACCAGCGAGGTAATGACCGGCCCAATCTCCTTGACCACCGACAATGCCAGCATACTCGGCAGAACGGCCTCGGCCCCGAACCGCGCAAGAGTACCCCGGCTCTGCATAGACAGCACAATCCCGATGGAACAGCCGGTCACCAGAACAAGGAGGAGGCTTTTGGATCCCGTCTCATCCATCTGGCGGATCAGTTCCCGCCCCTCAAACGGACGCTGAAACAACTGCTGAAAGAACATGCCCGAGAACGCTGCAGTTGCGCCCACTTCATCAAGTATTTTTGTCCATACACGCATTACGGATCCATTACCAGGTATACTGGGATAATATGCTCAGTCCTAACGCACCGGTCTCTCCGCGCATACGGGCGATCAGCCATGGATACAGGGCATATTCTATCACCAATTCCCGATTCGTTTCCACCGAACGGCTGGATGTCGTTGATGCTTCGCTGATCGGCCATTTAACCGAAGCAAACAGCTTGCGGGAAACATACTTTCCGGCAGTGAGCGTCACACCGCGTCCGGTTTCCGGATTGATCTGCACCACATCCAGTCCCAGCCCCGCCCCCGCTGCCCCTGCCACCAGACTGGACAGCTGCTGAAGTGCCAGATCACTGCCGCTCTGGAGTGCGCCCCCTCCAGCCAGCTGAAATGCATCCGCCGCAGGCCGCCCGGTCGCCATATACGAGATCATATCTGCCCGGTCAAGTTGTACGGGCTCACTCCGCAATTCCAGTGTCAGTGATTCCGGATCCTGCAAGCGCCCGGATGCATCCATCAGAATGGTCACGGGCGTTTCCTGCCCGCTCTGGTTCGGAATATCCAGCGCGGCCTGCAGGTCAAAGAACGGGTTGGTCGCCGCACCCGCAAAGGTCACTCTCCCGCGCCGGATGTCAAAGCGCCGCCCAAATTGCCGCAAATAACTGAGTTCCTGCACAATACTTACGGTTCCATGAAGCTCCTGATCCGCGTACGGCTCCTTGTTCAAGGAAACCGAACCACTCAGTAATACGGTCATCTCGGGGTTCTGCAGACTGTGCAGCCGCACCGTTCCCGGAAGCCCCACCGATAAATCCATCGAAAGCGCGTCTACAAGTGAATAGGTGGTGGTGTCCCATACACTTGCCCGGATATTAAAATACTGCTCCAGCATCTGCAGATCCGTTTCCGTAAAATTAATGGTGCCGTCTGCCAGCGTCACCGGTACATCCTGCGGCCGAATCACCGCACTGGTCATCTCAATATGCCCCTTCAGTTCCGGGCTCCGCACCGTCCCCCCCAGTGCCGCCGATCCGCTGACATCCGCAACATAGGGGACCGTATTCGCCACCCGGAAATCCCGCAGATTCATCGCCAGATCAATTCCTCCCCGATCCGGTTCGCCCAGGGTCATATGTCCTGTCCCGCTGACGGCACCCTGACCACTTTCGGCATACAGATTTTGAACATAAACCGTATCCTGACGCATCACCGCATTGAGTTGTACCTCTGCCGGCCGAATTCTGAGCTGCGGCAGCCGGGCGTATCCCTCAGAGAGAGAGAGTTCTCCGCTCAGCCTGGGAGCAGTCAGAGATCCTGTCATTCCAATATCTGCAGTCAGTTTCCCCCTGAGGCTGCTGATTTCATCCTGGGCCAGAAAAGGGCTGACCCATGAGATATTGAATGCATCTGCCTGCATTGACAGGGATGCATCCGGGAAGAACGCCTCCTGATCCTTTTTTAATCGCAGATCCAGGGGCAAAAGACCAACCATGGTGAGGGTGCTCCCGTCTACATGGACAAACTCCGCTTCCATATCCAGACCATTCTCCTTATAATCCATCCGGGCATCGACGCTCCCAACCCGCTCATTGTCTGAATTCACCATCAGATTCACCGAGCCCGTCAACTGCGGTGCGGTTGCCGGTCCATGAAAGAACAGATCGGCATTGGCAATCCCTCCAAGACTTGGTATCCCCAGAATATCGGTAAAGGGAGCAAGTTGGACATTGTAGAGATTAAGCCCCAGCCGCTGCTCCCCGTCCGGGTTCACGACCCCGTCCAGGGTGATTTCCTGATCTTCACTCTCCAGAACAAAATAGCGAACCCGGATCCCGTCATCGACCAGAATTTCAGCCGGCACCCCTAGATGCCACTCGGCATCATCCAGATAGAGGTCCAAATTGCGTAACCTTCCCCGACGTGCCGTCAGATCGGCCTCCCCGTCCATGTAGAGGGAGCGGCGGTCATCTACACCGAGCCGCGCCTCATAGTGGATTCTCTCCTGCTGCCCTTCAAGTTTGAGCCAGGTGCGCCGGGTCGCCAGCGTTGGAACCGATAGCCGCTCAAGAACCACTTCGGCGCTGCCGAGACGGGGCCTCAAATCCTCCAGTGTCCCCTCTGCATACCCGGAAACCCGAAACGCACGCATGGTGCGCCAGGTTAATGGCCGCGTCGTGATTCCCGCGGCCCATCGCAGTGAATCGTCATGATAGGTCAACTGTCCCCACAGAGTGTCTGTTGCGCCGCCGGCAACCGGAACACCTCCCGTCCATTCTGCAAGTACTCCTGGATTTGTGATTGCTCCACGAAATTGTACCGAATCCGATGATCCGCCAAAGATCGCAGCCCCTCCCTGTGCACTCAGCCAACCGGCATTACCCGACAGATCAAATGCACCAAGCCGGACAATTCCGCTATCCAGCGTCCCTGTAAACCTGAAGCGGTCCAATTCCACATCACCAATCTTCGTGCTGTCGGCTTCAATCTGTACATGACGGACGATCATGGTTCGCGGGTCCATCCCCTTCATATCTATATCGAGAGAGCCGCTGAGTTGCATGTCTGCCAAGCCCAGATCATTCATGGATAGATTGCGCAAGGATCCTTTGGCGAGTACTTCCTGTTCTGCGCCGATGTGCACATGCTCAACATCTACATATCCGCCCTCTAGTTCAATCAGTCCAGAGGCGGATACCGAATCTCCCGCCGATTCTATGTGCATCTGTGCGGCAGTAATCACCAATTCATTTACCGTTGAAGAGTCTAGGGACAAGGTGGCATATCTTCTGGCACCCCACTGCAAACTGTCAATCTGTCCGGTAAGCAGGGTTGAGAATGAATCCAGCCCCACAAGTGCACCCACATCCATATCCGAAAATGCACCTCCTGAAAGATTGACGGTCAGCGGAGCATCAAATGGAATCGTATACGCCTGCATCTCCAACTCTCCGGATCCAACCCGCAGCCGACTGTCGATGACGACCTCTCCCTGTGACATCTCCAGCGCAATTATACCTCCGGTAACCGTCTCACGATTGATCGTTGAAGATGCGACAGTGAACGCCCCGTTCGCGTTTTGCAGCCCCCTCCCGGAAAATTGCGCCTGTGCATTCAGCACGGTCTCTATATTAATCCCCAGATCCTGCAGGTTCAAGCCGCTGATCTGCCCGTGATCTATGTTCCATTCAGGAGAAGCACTGCCAAAGTGTACCCCGCCCTCCAGTTCAACGCTTCCCGATGGAAACGCTATCCCTCCGTCCACATCAAGATCCAGCCCCCGCAGTAACAATGTTATATCCCCCTGGACAACGGGAATCTCATTCCAGAAAGACGGCTGCACATGAATCCGTGTCATGATACTGTCTGGAGGCCAGTTGGTCGTTGACACAGCCGTCAGACTCACCTGGCTGCGCATATTTTGCTGGTTCATCAGTGCATCTACGTCCAGTGCATCTACCTCAAGCCTTGCCGTGAGTCCAGACGCATGGCGGCCCGCTTCCAGAGCAATTCGTGTAGAATCCCCCCGCAAAATACCTGCAAACCGGAGGATATCCTCTCTGGAGTATAGGCGCAATTCCCCGCCGGTGATATCCAATTTTCCCAACTTTCCCGGCAATAATTCCACAACTCCCTCCAGGGAATCCCCCCATGCAACGCGAAAATCACCACTGATGGCACTTTCATGCTGCGCGACAAGCACCTGGGTGTTAAGATCTCGGAATTGACCGGTAAACTGCCCTCGTGGAGGCGAAAGGCGAGCCGTTCCATCCAGTTCCAGCGAACCCATCGCAAGTCTGGAGTCAGCGTGAACCTGCAGGTCCCCCCCTCGCATGTCCCCATGTATGCTTACCCGTTCAAGGGGAATATCTGCAAGAGTGCCCGCTCCCAGATTGATATCAACCCTCCCATTGAGCGAATCCCAGGACATCCCATCCACATAACCGTATATGGATCCCGTCAGATTGCCGGCCAGATCTGAAGACACATGCCCCAAATTAAAATTCAAAAACTCCAACGTGTCCAGCTGTACGGAGGGCGGCCCCATCTGCGTGTTTCCACGCAATTTCAGCACCGCTCCATGCCGGGATTTTCCATCGAGTGCCAAATGCAGTGAATCCCTCTCTCCCCGGATCGCCATCTCCACAACCAGCTCTTCCTCCATGTTCGGCAAAAACACTTGCAATACCTCTCTCGATAGCGGTTTCGCAGCAATATCCAGATTCGTTTGCGGTCCCAGAACCCCGCGGGCGCCAATTGCAGTCGCCGCCCCCTTCAGCGAGAGCGTATCTACGTTGAGCAGCCCCTGATCCAGCTCCATGCGGAACTCTGCAGAGACTTGTAAATCCGCCTGCTGCCAGGCAAGGTCACCGTACAGCGTATCCACCTGCAGTGCAGACGAAGTAATCCGGCCCTGCATCCCAATCCGGGAAATTTCTAGTTCCTGCTCCTCCAGATAAAAACTGCCCCCCTCCAGATGCATGGATTCAACCCGAAGAAAACCAAGAGACCCGGAACCCGCTCCCCTTTCGTCCATGTCTTCAGTTTTTTCAGACGGGGAGTGATGGAAATGAAATGCCGGCTGCTTAAGCACTGCATGACGTATCTGGAGACGACCGGCTAACAGGTGTGCAGGAGAAAGACGGACCTCTGCGGTATCCACTTGAATCCGGTGATCGCCAACCCTCCCCTCCAATCCCCGCACTTCCAGTGCGTGCATCCAGAATCCATGCAGGGAATCAAAGGTGAATTCTGTCTCACCGGCATCCAATGCCCGGCGTGCCAGCCAACCCAGGCACCATGGAGTCTGTGCAAACCCGAGCACCAGTACGACTCCAGTGATCACCAGCCAGCGGTTCTTAAAATGCCTGCCCAATACTGAAATGGACATTAAAACGGTACCATGTATTCCTGCTGTCTTTCTGGGATCCGGCGGCTGCCAGTGCATCTCCAGAGGACTGCAAATCCAGGGGATCGGGATTTAGTTTCGCCGCCACATCAAGGCGAATAAATCCAATCGGGGTATCATAGCGCAGTCCCAATCCAGCCCCAACCTTGAACTGGCGCAGGGTAACCCGCCCGGTATCTCTGAATCCGCACTGAACTGGAATGCGAATGGTCCGATCTGGATCCTCAAAAAAAGTCTCCGCACAATTTTCTGCACGCAGGGAGGAGACCGCTCCCGCATCTGCAAACGCCGCCCCGTACCACGGCCCACGCAGACGAAACCGGAGTTCTACGCTGGCTGCTAAACGAGCCAGCCCTCCAATCGGTTCATATACACCGTCCTTCGAAGCGCCCCCCTCACCGGATGTGCGTGACGGGGTGCGGATTGCCTTGGGGCCTGCCAGCCCTGTACTCCAGCCCCGCACATCATCTGCTCCGCCAATATAAAACCTCAATGGATCAAACCGGTCCTCGGTAGGCTGCAAAAACTGTGTGTCCACGGTCTCAGCTCCTTCAGAACTGTAAAGTGTCCTGTGCCGGGTTCCTCCCGGCCAAATCCGTCCTGCCTTGAATCGTCCGCTAAAATTGACATTTCTGGATAGAGGCCAGTATCCCGCCACCTGCAGTTGCATCTTCAGGTAATTGACCCCGAACGGGCGGGCGCCAAGCCAGGATTCAATCCGCCCCCCCTGCTCAATCAGTGGCTGCAGAATTACCCCGTAGGTCGGGCGCAACAGGTTATCCGTCCACCCCAGTGTTCCGCCAAGAATCAAAATGCTCTTATCATAGGCATCTCCCGATGTAATCGCCGTAAAATTTTTTGTGCGACTGAAACTGTAGCGCAGACTCGTGACCCGCGTCTGCTGTAAGCCATAAATAAACGTCGTGGATACGCCAACCTCACGCCGGTTAAAGTCGAAGATCTTCGAGGATGCTCCGGCAAGAGGATCCCGCTCGTACTGAATGAACGGTTCCAGAATTGCCCGCAACTGGCTGATCCCAAGGTAGGGCTGCGTCAGCGCAACGGCGCCGCGTGCAGACCGCCCTGTTACTGCGCCAATCCCGGCCGTCGCTAATAAGCCGGTCTGAATTTGGGCGGTCAGGGTTAACGTCCGTGCCCCATCCAGAAAATTGCGGTGCGTCCAGCGCCCCTCCCCCGTGATTCCCTCACGCTGGTGATACCCGGTTTCGGCGGATACATGACGGGGCCGTGCACGCTCCAGATTAATCCGCACATTGACCGTGCTGTCCCGTGCCTGCGGAGGGGTCTGCACCTGAACGACACTGAACAGCCCCAAAGCAAACAGTGCCCGCTGTCCGTCTATCAGATCCCGCTGCGAAAACAGATCCCCTTTCCTGAAAGGCAGGGCTCGCAAAATAACCCGCCGGTTCACGGCAGGTGCTCCCTGAATCTCAATTTGATGAACCGAACCGCGCGGCCCCGTATGCACCTGAAAACCGATGTCTGCGGCATTGTAGACCGAATCAACATTGAAGGATGTGACCAATTCGGCAAACGCATATCCTTCATCCTTAAACCAGCTCAACACCTCATCCTCAATCTGTACCAGTTCAAAATGCGTGAACACATCCCCCACCTCAAAACCAGTCCGGTCCCGAAAGTCAATCCATGCTTCACGCAATTCTGTATCCAGGCTCGCCGCCAGATACCCCGATTCTGCATAAAACCCGACATCCTGAATAATCACCGGAGGTCCCTGGGCAATCTGAAACCGGATGGTCACCGTGTTGGATACCTGATTCAGTGTGGAAGCGGAATAGTCCACATGAGTATGCAGGTAACCGGCTTCCTGAAAAGCCTGACGAAGCCGGACCACATCCCGTTGCAATTCAATCGGGTTCAGGATATAATCATCCCGTACCGTGCGCTGCAGGAATCTGATAAGCCGGTATCGGCGGGGAACCGCACGCAGTGCAGTCAATTGACGAAGTTCTGAGACGCTGAACCTCGGCGGGTAGCGCTCTGCATCCATATAGCGAAACTCTATGCGCCGTACCGATGTATTCTCATTCACATTCAAGAGATCTGGCTGCGCCAGGGTTACTGACACGGGTGCGAGTCCGAACAGGGCAATTCCTAGCAGGCCCCTCATGCAATTCAGGCGGAAGCCTTGCGCTTTTCGTAAACCGGCGGTTTTCCCAGTGTGATAGTCTCCTCGGTAATCAGGCAGAGGCCTACATCCTTCACGCTGTGAATCTCAAACATGATATCCAGCATGGCCTGCTCCAGTACGCTGCGGAGTCCGCGTGCACCGGTGCCCAGTTTGCGTGCACGCTTCACAATACTGCGCAGTGCCGGTTCATCAAATATCAGATCCACCCCATCCATTGCAAACATCTTCTGATACTGCCGGATTACGGCATTTTTTGGCTCGGTGAGGATTCGCATCATCTCTTCATCCGAAAGCGGTTCCAGGGCCGCCGCAAGCGGTAACCGTCCAATAAGTTCAGGGATCAGCCCATACTGCACCAAATCTTCCGGCTCCACGAACTGCAATATGGACGTATCCGATTCATCATAGCGCCGCTCGGGGGTAGATGCAAACCCGATCTGGTTTACGTTGAGCCGGCGGGCGATGATTTCAGAGAGTCCTTCAAATGCACCTCCGCAAATAAAGAGGATCCCGCTCGTATCAATATTTATCAGGCTTTGTTCGGGATGTTTGCGTCCGCCTTTGGGAGGTACGCCGGCGACGGTTCCCTCCATGACTTTCAGCAATGCCTGCTGCACTCCTTCCCCGGACACATCCCGTGTAATGGAGGCATTATGACTTTTGCGCGAAATTTTATCAATCTCATCAATAAATATAATTCCACGCTCTGCATCCCCGACCTCAAATTCCGCCGCAGACAGCAGGTTCGACAAAATTGTTTCCACATCTTCACCGACGTAGCCGGCTTCCGTCAGGCTTGTCGCATCACTGATGGAAAATGGCACATCCAGAATCCGGGCAAGAGTACGTGCAAGCAGGGTCTTGCCCGTACCGCTTGATCCTAAAAGCAGGATATTCGATTTTTCGATTTCAACATCCTTGTAATCAGTTACAAACTGTTCAGCGTCAACCCGTTTGTAGTGATTATACACGGCCACCGCCAAAGATTTTTTGGCATACTCCTGTCCAATTACATACTTATCCAGTTCTGCCTTGATCTTTTTGGGAAGCAGTGGCCGGCGGCGATTTTTTTTCTTGCGCGGGGCACGACGCTTTGATCTTGAACTCACCTTTTCTGAATCATTCAGCATGATATAAGCATCTGCAATACACTGATCGCAAATAAACGCATTCTGCCCTGCGACAAGGGAGTCCACCTCATCGGTTGTACGGTGACAAAATGAGCAGGTGAGTCGCTCGTTATCTCTTTTTTTACTCATGGGGTAATTGATCTATGTGATCAGGATTCGGGGTTGGCAGGCGTGCATTCACCTGATCCAGCCATACATCCAGGGATCTTGAGAGTTCATCACGAATCTCCCGTTGATTAGACGCTTGATCTTCCGATTCAGATACATCTACAGCCAGATTATATAATTCTTCCCGGTCATCTTCATAGAATCGAAGGAGTTTCCAGTCTCCACGCCGCACTGCACTGGAGGGGCTGCCTCCCTGATTACCGTAGTGCGGATAATGCCAGTAGATATCCCGATCGGGTGCGCGTCGTTCAATCAGAAGTGGCAGCAGGCTGACTCCGTCGGTAAAATCCGGTTCCGGCAGTCTTGCCATGTGCAGCAGGGTCGGCATAATATCGGGGCTGGTAACCGGCGTATCCTCCACCCGTCCTCCGCTTAACAGTGCAGGCCAGCGTATCAGCAGCGGCTCCCGGATCCCCCCTTCATACATCCACCCTTTGCCGGCCCTGAGTGGCAGGTTACTGGTTGGATGTCCTTCCGAGGTGGAGAGGCCTCCGTTATCTGACGTAAAAACAACCACGGTATTGCGTACAAGATCCAATTCATCCAATGCAGCAAGGACCGTGCCCACCGCCTGATCCATCGCCTCGATCATGGCGGCATAAACCGCATGGTTCTGTGTCAGCCGCACCTGACGCTCTCCTTCGGCCCCCCACTCCTCCGGTGATGCAGGCTTCGCCTCGTACTTGGCCTGCAGGTCTGTCCGCGCCATGAGCGGCGTATGAACCGAATAGAACGACAGAAATGCCACAAACGGCTGTTCCTGATTTTCTCCGATAAACCGGACCGTCTCGGCAGCCAGCCTTGCCGGCAGATGCTCTCCGTCCGGGCCATCCTCTAGCCGCGGATTATCATAGGGGACAAAATAATTCCCCCGCCCATAGGGTCCGCCCGCCTCCCAGCCACCCCGATTTACCTCAAATCCATGATCTTCAGGATAGGATCCTTCCCCGCCCAGATGCCACTTCCCTGCCCAGAAGGTCCGATACCCCGCCGCCGAGAAGGCTTCGGCAAGTGTCACCTCATTATGCGGCAGCTGCGGCTCATATCTGGCAGGCAGCAGCGGCTTATTACGTGTCCAGTGTGTGGACACATGATCCGGTTGCGGAGCACCAAAATAATCCGTGGTCGCCATTCGTGCGGGATACAGCCCCGTCATCAGACTTGCGCGGGTAGGACTGCATACGGGTGCCGCAGCGTACCCCTGTGTAAATCGAACTCCTTCCTCGGCTAAGCGATCAATATTCGGAGTCTCATAAAACGTGTTCGGGTTGTAGGCACCGACGTCCATATATCCTAAGTCGTCCGCCAGAATAAATACAAAATTCGCCGGTTCTGTCACCCGACAGCCGGCAAAGATCAGCAGCCAGATTAATGCACCAAGGAGTCTCATTCCTCCAGTAGAGAGTTCAGTATATCAGTTGAGTACTTGTCTTGCAAACGGCGTTCCTGATACAGATATCTGGCCGTCTCGCACACGCGTGCGGTGTAGTACGCATTGAATCCACCTCCGGCAACCACTGCGGCCAGGGGAATCACCTGCGCCAGTTTCAACTTAATGAGGCGCATCCCGAGAACGCGTGCAGTGCTGCGCAGTGTAACCCCGACCGCCGTCTGCTCAATGGCCGCACGAAGGTGCCGCTCTGCGAGCGCCTGTGCATGTCTGTGTTCTTTTTCTTCTGACCGCGCGGCCATCGCCAATATGTTCAATGCGTATGTGCGTTCCTGTGGCAGGTGGATATCGTATCCACAATACAGTGCAATCTGCCCGGCCGCACGGAGATTCAGTACAACCAAAGCGACAATGTCCGCAGCCAATCCCGCCATTCCGGCAAGCCCTGCAACTGCGCCGTGTGCAGCCGTCAGGGTCTGATAGCGGAGGTCCAGATCGTCAAGTACATGATCCACTGCCTTCAAATCAAGATCCCCAATATCCGAAAAATCACGGACATTATAACCTTTTACCCGAAACGCCGTCACGATAGCCGAGCGTGAGGTCGTATCCTGAACAATCTCATTGGCACATTTTATGAGGCCTGCAATGACATTCTCCAGTGTCCACTCGACTCCTGGAACGCGCATTGCCTGCTTTGACAGTGCGTTCAGCGGCCGATTGACCCATTGCACTTTCTGGCGCAGCCATGACGGCTCTTCATTCCGCCATATGTGGATTTCCCGCAATACCTGCTCTTCGTGGAAACTGGGTTTCATTGCAGTTTGACTTGATAACAGAACTTATACGGAATGATTACGAATTGTGGCCAATCCGGTTAATTTACTTTACGGTAACCTGAGCAAAACTACGCTTTAGGTTTTGCAAACCGGCCAGCACGGTTCTACCGGCATTGTTGCGGATCGGTATCCAGGCCGCCGCAAAAAGAGGACGGCGGATCTGAAGCTTTTAAATTTTCGGTATCCCCGCGAACGATTTTAATTTTCTGGATTTTCCCATTGGACTGTTGATGACAAAGCGTATTGCACACGCCTTCGTCGTGTCGTTCAAACATTTCGGCCACCTCCCTGACGGACTCCTCTTTCACACGTTCAAGCCAAAGTGTCTAGCGTCAACTCTGAACCGTATAGGCTAAACAAATCAATCATCACCACCTTGCGTGCCGCGAAATTATCGGCTCGTGAAATCGAAGTCTAATCATCCGATACGAATCACGGCAGGATCGAAATTTCAACTTATTGTTCCGAATCAGAGCAAGATGAAATCATCTGGAATTTTGGAAAAATCACTCTGCTCCGGGGGGTGTCTGATGTTCAGGAATTCCCGCACATTCTGATCTGTAACAAGCCTCATGCATACCGTCCCCGGATTCGCCCTAAGCCCCTCCGCAACTAAGGCAACGACCGTTGCAAGTACCCCCCGAGCACGGCAACTACGATTCCTGCAAACCAGCGTAAATGGCTCATCTCCGCCTTCATGCTACTGTTCTGAGCATCCATCTTTGCCTCTAGTCTGGATTCCAGTTGCGTATGACTGGACTTAATTTAGTCAAGAAATAGGTTTAGACAACATGCTGAACAGGGATTTGGTGAACGCAACCGCCTCTTTACCGGAACAACCCATGTGCTCCAGAAGAGTAAAGACATATACTTCCTCCTCGGTGAACGACGGGAGATCCGCTCTATCTTTTTTAGATATGACTACTTGGACTGATTTCGGAATAAAGGGTTCGCCGAGACTGCATCTGGTTAAATCTCAGAAACATACCGCACATCCGAACCATCAAGCATATTGGTTCTCCCTGACCAATTACATGGCTTTATGTGGATCTGAATTTAGATACATCCTGCTCCCGATATTTGGGAGGATCCCAGGCCGCCTGCTTCCTCCCAGGTCGTTCTGCGATCCGTGTAAAATGACCCACTACATTCCGGTTCCAGAACTGGCTCCATACACATGGGCATTCCAGTTGTGCATATAGGCCCTTTGGCTTGATGCTCAACGAACAGGTCTCCATACCAGTATACATCTTGCTCCTCTTTTTCGTCCCCCCAATTCTCTCCCCCTCACCGGCCCGTTAAAATTCCCATTCCATTCCTTGTACAATATAGAAATGGCAGCGGACGCCAAAAGGATTAGTTCATAATTGGCCAGTATACACCGAAACGCAGCTGGCCTGCGGGAAGTGGATAATCTGCTACCAGTTCATTCCCGGCCATCAACCCGGTACCGCTGGTCATATTTTCGTAAAGAACATAGACGGTTGCCGTGCGAATGCCTCCCTCCACAACCAGATCCAGTGTGTACGATGCTTTAACGGGGATGCGTTCACTGGACGGAATCACCAGCAATCCAGTGGGCGCGTGCAGGGTGCGGCTCCTCATGGCAGTCCATGACCGGCCGCGTATGGACATGTCCAGCCGCAAATCCCCGGTAAACAGAACTGCACGAAATCCCAGCTGCCCTGACAATGTCCATTTCGGCAGAATGCGTTCTGCATCATATCCGGTACGACCCGTTTCGATAAAGCCGGAGTTCACGGCCGCATAAACGCCACGGGATGGATCCGCTGCAAGAGACAGATCGATCCCTCCCCCGAACGCAGTGTATGTGTCCTGAACCACATGCACTGAGTCGATGGTGATCTCCCGGTAGTCCGGCACATCCCGGGCATCCGACATAAATCCATAAGGCGTAATCCTAAACCGCCCTATGCGTAGACCAATTCCTGTATGCGCCCGCACTACGCGCCCCGTTCCGGTTACTTTACTGACTAGATACTTCCCCCATCCAGGGGCCGGAGTCGGCATTGTGCTGTAGGTGACCTCTATACGGGGATCGAATGCCGCGATAGATGCCCCCCATTGAAGGCGCCCCAGCGGGGACCAGTTTCCGGCCTGATTCCGCAGCCCCGCCTGGGCAAATAGAACGCCTGCCCGCAGTTGCAAAGAATCCGTCACCTGGAATTCCATCAGCGATACTTGCCGCCCCTCTGGAAGTGCACTCCCCATGGGAACGCGCTGCGTATAGGCTTTAACGCGTAACCGCAGCCGGTTCCGATCAAAATCAAAATCCCTTGTGACGGATCCCCCGAATCGCCGCGCGGATGCACCCGCATCTTCGTAACGGTTGGTTTGCGTTGACAGATACACCGTTGCCGTCACAAACCCTGTTCGGAAAGTACTCAGGAAATCATTCCGTACGGTCCTCCTTGTCCGATTTTGCCCGATGACCCCGGCGATCAGACGATTGTAGCGTACATCCTCTGCTCCCAGCACGCCGCTATGAGCACCCAGGCGGCGCTGATTATGCAGATACAAGAGTTCCAGTGACCATGTAATTCGCTGGTAGCGTGTCCTGAGCAAAAGCTGCCGCTGCCGCCGCAAGCGGCTTCCAGGATAGTCCCCCGCATCTGAGGCACCGCCATAAGCAAAAACCCCTTGCAGCCGGCCGGTCCGGTCAAATAATCGATTCCTCTGCTGTGCATGCAATGCCGTCACACGCTGAAGTTTATGATCCCCTGCCTGATAATGGAGCTGGGTGACTGGCAGTGCTGCATTTACCGTTCGAAGTTCTGTCTGGATTCCGATTCCTCCACCCGACAGACCGGCATCCACCTCAGGAACTCGCAGGAGCGCGGTTGGAAGCAAATCATAACGACTGCGCCCCGTAAGCAGATCATCAAACGGAACTGGCCCGAAATAAAGCTGAACCGAATGTGGACTAAGTCCATGGATGCTCCAGGCAGCCGGCCACGCAAACGTGTTAAAATCATATGCAAAACTGCCCGGCAACTGGGAGAGCGTACGGGTAATGTCATGGTGCGCCGTCAATACTGCCCGGCTCACCGTGTCCTCCACCGCACGAAATGACATCAATGAACGTACCGTGTCGGCCCGAATCTGGGCGTGTACGACTGGTGCACTCAAACTCACCAGGAAAAACAGGACCGCGCGAAGCGCAAGCATCCTATACCCGAAGACGCAAATATCCCAGATTTTCTTCGTTGAATGGGTACTTCGTCACCTGGAATAGTCCATAAAAATCAGACTCATCTCCAATGTTACCTGCAATCAGCATCGTGAGTTGGTCCGGCGTGATCGGTAACAGGCCGCCTGCAAAGCGCATCCCCGCATGCACAAACGACAGGGGGAGTTTTATTTTTGGCTTCGGCTTCATTCCAAGCGCCCGGGTGATTACATCCAGCAAGGCAATATACGTGAATCGTTCGGTTCCAAGAACTGGAACGGTTTTTTCATGTGCATCAGAGAGTGTCAACGCCTGAACAGCTGCCGCTGCCACCTCTTCAACCGAAACAGGCTGCAGCTGGTACTGACCACTCCCGAATACCGGCAGAACGGGGAACGGCCTGATCAGCGTTCTGGACAGCATTGTACAAAACTCTTCCCGTTCTCTCCCTGGATCCCCGAAGATTAATCCAGGGCGAAGAATACACCAATGATCCAGATCTGAATTCCGCACCGCTTCTTCGGCGGCCCATTTCGTGGTCTGGTACTTTGTTTTACCATGCGGTTCGGCCCCATTGGCGCTTACGAATACAAGCCGGGGAATACAAGCGACTCGGGCGGCATTGGCGACATTTTGAGTTGCACGCGTATGAAGTGCATCAAAGGTTACGTTTTGTGCCGGCACCTCTTCAATAATTCCGACCAAGTGAATGATTCCATCTATATCATCCATAAACGGCCCCAGAGAGCCATTAATATCTCCGCGTACGACCTCTACCTGCTCCCCTTCAAACCCTTCGGGAGCACCTCCGCGTCGTACAAGAGCACGCACCTGGTGCCCCTTTGCCAACAATTCACGAAGTACACGGCGGCCAACAAAACCTGTCCCGCCTGTTAAAAGTATGCGCATGGAATTCAGGGATTGCATATGGTACGCCTGCCATCACAGTAGGATGCGTCTGTCTCCCTCCAGCATCATTCAATCATGCGTATAATTGCCGGCAGTCTGCGCGGCCGTAAATTGGTCCGCCCAAAATATCTACGAACACGTCCGACGACAGACCGGGTACGTGAGGCCCTGTATGCTCTGGTCGAGGCCAGGCTCTCGTTGAGGGATGCCCGGCTGCTTGACCTGTTTGCAGGCACGGGGGCACTCGCCTTTGAGGGGATCAGTCGTGGTGCACAAAGTGCGATTCTCGTCGAATCGGATCGCAGGACTGTCAATGCCTCAAGAAAAAATGCTGCGCACCTGAATCTGTCCGCGAAGTGTCATTTTTTATGCGCAGATGCCGTAACCTATCTAAAACAGTATTATGGACCTCCACTAGACCTCATCCTGGCGGATCCACCATACGAACTTGGACGAATCAAAGATCTTCCAGATCTAGCACTGCCCTGTTTGCGACCTGGAGGATTATTTGTGGTAGAACATGATACACGAACCCAATTTACCGGACATTCTTCCCTCAATACCACCCGCGCCTACGGCCGCACACATGTAAGCGTATTCCAAATTCAATCTCATGAAACTAGCAGTCTATCCCGGCACATTTGACCCGTTCACACTAGGGCATTTAGACATTGTCGAGCGTGCACTCCAAATATTTGACCAGCTCGTAATCACCGTCGCAGTTCATGCGGAAAAATCCTCTCTTCTGCCTTCAGACATGCGTATTGATCTAATTCAGCGGGCCGCCGCGCATTTGAATCAGGTGCAGGTGATGAGTTTCGAGGGGCTCATCGCTGAGCACGCAAAAAATCTGGGAGCCTGTGCGCTGGTCCGGGGACTGCGCAGTCCCCGGGACTTTGACTACGAGTCACAGATGGCACATACAAATCGCAGGATGGTTCCAGAACTTGATACAGTGTTTTTTCACACCTCCGCAGCCCACGCTCTGACAAGTTCCTCTCTAGTCCGTGACATCCTGCAGTGGGGGGGAGACATCCGCCCCTTTGTGCCTGCCGTGATTGCGGAAGAACTCATGGAAGTATAATGGACATCCGGAGGATTTCACAGTGAAGTACCGCAAGGGCTGCCGCGTGAATCTAGATGCGATTGCCGATCACCATCCAAGCGAGATCAAGGATGATAAAACCGGACTGCGGAGGACAGCAGACGTTCCCGTCCGTCTACAAGTAAGCAGACTCATCATTTTCAAAACGCCGGACCGTAACAGTTCTCCGTTGCCGTAATCGCACCGCATACAAAATCTGCAGTATGAGCGGGAACTGTAACCATGAATGTCGCTAGACATCGGCTATGATCGATCACATTACTCTTTACAGAGACCCCCGCAAACCCTGAGGCGCAACTGATAAATCTTATCTGACGGCTGCAACCACCGCGACCTCATGCTGAATCAGATCTGGGCAGCAGCCATGATACAACACTCCAATCCGCAAAAGCCGTATTTTTCCGGCAGCCTGTGAAGTTCATTCTTTCAGGCTAATTTGATCCCAGAGAACAGGCAATGAAACACCGAAATATAACTGCGCCATGAATCATCACATACAGCGAAGTATCACCTCTCTGATGGGCATCCTGCTGATTGCCGGATGCAATACAGAACCTTCCCGCTCCATCACGGCGGTGTCATGGGGAGGTTCATACGGACATGCCGTCAATGAAGGGGTCAACATTCCCTTTACCGGGGAAACTGGAATTGATGTAAAGGTGGAGGACTACAATGGAGGCCTCGCCCAGATCCGTGCCCAGGTGGAAATTGGAATGATCCACTGGGATATTGTGGATCTGGAATTTGCGGACGCAGTTCGGGGATGCGATGAGGGGCTTCTGGAGCCAATTGACATCAGCATACTTCCGCCCGGCCCTGATGGAACCCCCGCAGTAGAGGATTTTATGGACGGAACCCTCACCCGATGCGGGGTGGGTAAACTCTACGGCTCTGGCGTATACGCATACAATAAAGAGAATATCTCCGGCCCCAAGCCCACCACAATGGCGGATTTTTTCGATCTGGTGACCTTTCCAGGCCGCCGGGGGATGCGGCGGGTTCCCCAGGTAAATCTTGAATGGGCACTGATTGCAGACGGTGTTCCACTAGATCAGGTCTACGCCGTACTGGACACCCCCGACGGGGTGGATCGCGCATTTGCAAAACTTGAAACGATCAAGGACGAAGTAATCTGGTGGGAAGCAGGTGCGCAGCCGCCACAAATGCTGGCCGACAAAGAGGTGGTCATGACCACCGCATATAATGGCCGCATCTTTAACGCACAGGTGCTTGAAAACCAGCCGTTCGTAATTGTATGGGATGGACAGGTGCTTGATGTAGGACAGGTTGGAATTGTCGCAGGAACACCCCGACTCAAGGAGGCTCTGGAATACCTTACCTTCGCAACCAGTGCAGAGTCAATGGCCCGAATCGGAAGCCGAATCTCCTATTCCCCCGCACGGAAGTCGGGGATGCCTCTGGTCACAACACACCTGACCACTGGCGTGGACATGGATCCACATATGCCCGCAAGTCCCGCCAACATGCAACGCGTTTTACGCTACAACGCAGCCTGGTGGGTCGATCATCAGGACGAAATGAACGAGCGATTCAGTGCATGGCTGGTTCAGTGAGACAGCTTTTCAGTAATCTCGCAAAATGTCATCATGCCAAAGCCATAACCACGATGATGTCCAAGACTTCTTCCCCTCAAAAAGATTGAACCATGAATGATTTTCTGAAACCGGCCGGGTTCGCAATTCTGGCTGCCCTGCTGATCACTGGATGTGGAACCGATGGATCCCGATCCATCACGCTGGCCTCCTGGGGCGGCTCATATGGACGCGCCGTCAATGAGGGGATCAATATTCCCTTTACCGAAAAAACCGGAATTGGCATTGAAGTTATGGACTACAACGGCGGGCTTGCCCAGATCCGTGCACAGGTGCAAATTGACAATATTCACTGGGATGTAGTCGATCTGGAGATGGCCGACGCAATCCGGGGATGTGATGAGGGGATTCTGGAACCGATTGACATCAACCTGCTCCCGCCCGGACCCGGCAGAACCCCTGCAGTTGATGATTTTGTGGACGGAACCATTACCGAATGTGGAATAGGCAATGTCTATTATTCCACAGTGTATGCCTACAGCGAGGAAACCATTTCCGATATTAAGCCCACTAAAATGGCAGATTTTTTTGACCTAGAGACCTTTCCGGGTCGACGGGGAATGCGACGTGTCCCACAGGTAAATCTTGAATGGGCTCTGATTGCAGACGGCGTTCCCCTAGATCATGTATATGCAACACTGGATACTCCCGATGGCGTTGATCGTGCCTTCAGGAAACTTGAAACCATCAAGGACGCAATCGTCTGGTGGGAGGCGGGTGCACAGCCACCCCAGATGCTAGCCGACGGGGAAGTAGTCATGACCACAGCATATAATGGTCGCATCTTCAACGCACAGATACTTGAGAATCAGCCATTTGTGATCATCTGGCACGGGCAGATGCTTGATATCGGACAGATTGGAATTGTCGCAGGTACGCCCCGCCTCAAGGAAGCCTTGGAATATATTGCCTACGCAACCAGTGCGGAAGCGCTATCACAGATCGGGAGGCGAATCTCTTATTCTCCCGTTCGAGCATCAGGAATGTCACTGGTGACCACCCATGTGGCTGCCGGTGTAGACATGGAGACACATTTGCCCGCAAGTCCTGCCAATGTGCAGCATGCTTTACGTTATAACGCGGCCTGGTGGGTTGATCATCAGGATGAAATGAATGAGCGGTTCAGTGCGTGGCTGGCCCATTGAAATTGTCGCCTTCCTGAACAAAACAGGCGACAAAGTGCAATCTCCTTTTTGTCACCACTCAGAAATAAAAAGACTGTTCTCGCAGTACACTGTACCAGAACTGCACGATCAGCCCACCGTTCTTTCAGTGGGAACCCAGAAACATCCCCGGACAGAAAGTGCGCCAAACCGCCGCCATACCGGATATAACACGTCTGACTTACCCCCATTACTGTGTGAAGCCTCCAGGAAATTGATTCCGGGTTCACCATGCCGCGCCAGTTCCTGAGCCCGTATCCAGCCGATCCCGCGAAAGCGAACCGCCAATGAGCATTCTCTGGAAATCAAATACCCGATTCCCGCATATCGTACACACTGCCCGGAATGGACTGACTTCTATCAGGCAATCAAACCGATTGTATTCTTCAATCTCCAACTGAATTCCTATTTTACCTAAAATATCCTTATACAGGGCATCCGTCTATGAAATTCGTACACCTTAACTTGCATGAAAATAACGTGCAGTATGTTTCAGTGACAAATCGTGTGCATTTCGGGTCAATCCAATGAAGTATGTCATCTGACAAACCCGGTTCATTGTCGGGTATTTTGTATGAACCCGACGACAAGTTATCCCTGTCTGTTTCCCTTGGACTAGGATTGCAACTGATGATTGTTGCACTATCTATGACAATTTTATTGTCTATGGTTGTGTTTCGAGCCGGGGGAGTCAGCGAGGCATACCTCGTCTGGGCTGTATTTGCCGCCATTGTGGTGACGGGGGCAACCACCATTGCGCAATCCATGCGAATGGGGCGCTTCGGAATGGGACACACACTTCTGATGGGAAGTACAGGGACTTTCGTCGCTGTCTGTATTGAAGCACTCAATAGCGGCGGAGCCGGCATGCTGGGAATCCTCGTTCTCTTTGCGGGTCTAACACAGGTTGTCATCTCCCAGAGACTCTCATTATTTCGGAAGATTTTGACCCCAACCGTTTCGGGAACCGTACTCATGCTGATCCCGGTTTCGGTGATGTCACCCATGTTCAATCTGCTTAGAGATGTGCCGACTGCCCCGTCTTCATTGGCAGCGCCAATGAGTGCATTCACCACGGTTACCGTAATCTGCGGCGCATATCTTATGGCTCGGGGAATGCTCCGTTTGTGGGCATCCGTTCTGGGCGTTATAGCAGGAACCGTCATCGCTGCTGTGTATGGTATTTATGATGTATCCCGGGTCATGGAAGCGCCATGGGTTGGTCTGCCTGAACTGGTCTGGTCTGGACTCAGTCTTCATTTTGGACCGGCTTTCTGGGCGCTTCTTCCAGGATTTATTCTGGCGGCCACCATTAGCTCGATCCGTACGATGAGCAGTGCCGTTGCTGTACACCGGGTTTCCTGGCGGAAGCCGCGAGCCGCAGACTATCGCCTCGTTCAGGGAGCCGTAGCCACAGACGGAGCCGGCAATATATTTGCAGGCCTTGTGGGGGCGATCCCCAGCACCGCTTACTCAATAGCCGCATCCTTAGCCCAGCTCACAGGAGTCGCATCCCGCTACATTGGGATTGCAGCGGGAGCATTACTGGTGACTCTGGCTTTCCTTCCCAAGGTGATCGCACTGGTACTCGCAATCCCTGGCCCCGTCTTTGCTGCTTACCTGATCGTAATGATGGCAATGTTGTTCATGATCGGAGTTCAAATGATCGTTCATGATGGGCTGGATTATCAAAAAAGCCTCATCGCCGGTGTCTCATTCTGGATTGGCTTAGGATTCCAGAATCAATTGATTTTTCCAGATATTGTGTCTGAATTTGCGGGAGGGCTTCTAAATAACGGAATGACTGCAGGTGGAATGGTCGCAATTCTGATGACCTTGCTCATGAAGATGGCGGAATCCCGCCCAAAACGTATCACGGTTGAACTAAATCCTGCCGCTCTTACACGACTCATGGCGTTCTTTGATGAGTTTGCAGACCGCCACGGATGGGGACAGCAGATGAAGAATCGCCTGGACGCAGTGGTAGAGGAAGTATTGATCACACTCATTGATCGGTACGAAGCGGACAGAAAAACCGGAATGCGTAGACTTTTAGTACTTGCACGCAAGGTGAGAGGCGGAGCCGTTCTGGAATTCATCTCTGCGACTGGCGAGGGAGAGAATCTCCAGGATCAGGTTGCTCTGCTTGGCGATCAGACCGAAGAAGGACTCCTTGAAAAAGAAATCTCCCTCCGACTCCTGCGCCATTTAGCGGCCTCGGTGCGACATCAGCAATATCATGGAGCCGACATTATGACCGTCCGCGTTGATCTTCCAAATTCCAGTCCCTAGACATTCACAATTTCGTAGTGATGCAAAGATGCGGATCTCTCCTAATCCCATTTTTGGGCGTTTTTTTGAGTGGCCGTAAGTGCGTGTCTATTACAGAGTCGGTCGGGTTGATTCAGTGTGGTTTATGTACCGGCCTCCTCCAGCTTTTCCCCCGTTTTTCAGCGCAATTTCCCCCCGTCTTTCTGAAGTGAACATAGCGGGGGCTGCTCCATCTGGAGTCGGTTCGATCCGCCATCATGTAAAGAGGAATTTGCGTCACGGGTCGGGGGCTTTTTGAGAGACTTTTTTCTGCCGGGTGCGCTCCTGTTTCGCTTGGATGGCTCCGGGATCATACTCGTATCCCATGATACGAAAGATCTCCTGCAATAACGGCGGCAGGTTCTGATCTAACTTCAGCTCCAGAACACGGGTCTGGCTCATTGGCAGTTCGGTGGTAATGCGCTTCACTTTGTTGAGGTCCTTTCGGATCGTGTCCCAACTGTGATGCATGCCCACTCGTTTGAGTTTGGTGCGAATCAGGTGAGAGACATGATAGGCGACAACCGTGATCATCAAATGGGCAATGATGCGATCCTCTCTGCTATGGAAAACCGGGCGCAATCCAAGATCGGATTTCATGATGCGAAAGACGCTTTCAATCTCGGTGAGCCGCCAGT
>JAJEFL010000182.1:0-35193 GCA_022820435.1 Rhodothermales bacterium | reverse complement strand
GACAGATTTCAGCCGAATTGGGGAATGTGGCGGCATCGGTGATCTGTAACCGGGATAGCCAAGTCGACCGAAGAGGGCATTCGCCTCAATCAAACCCTGCAACACCGGATGATGCTGAACGCCCTCTGCAACACGACAATCTGATCGTGCTTATTGATTCAGATTTACCTCTAAGAAGGGGAAAGAGTAGCGTTCACGTTTCCCGAGAATCCAGCCTTGCGTGTCTCTATTTGAGGGGGACCGTCGAAGTCAGGATACGATGCTAAGGTTTATGTCCACCCAGTAAAAATTCTCTATTGAGATACCAGCGACCCAGTCAAGGATCCCATATGAGCTGGCTTAAAAACCACCCTCTCCGTATCCTCTCCATAGACCCCAGACCATATGGCCCGCAAGTAACCTTCCTGACCTGCTACGCGCTTATCTACGTTTCTGATATCCTCACGCATTTCTTTATTTTCTCTAAGGACAAAATCACGCATTTCTTTATTTTCTCTAAGGACAAAATCACGCAATCCTTTATTTTCCCTAAGGACAAAATCACGCAACTCTCGGTCTTGCTGAATGACGATTCCATGTAACGTGGCCAAGTCACCGCGCAGTTTTTCGTTTTCGCTGAGGATTAATTGAATGAGCCGATCATAGCGCCGGTTATTTGCAGCGTTCTGTATCCAGCCTGCAATGATCATTGAAACAATAAAGCCTCCCAGAGCAATGAGAAATTCGAGTAACATGATTCCAGTTGTCATAAGTTTAGAGTTGATACGCAAGTGTGTACTCCCAAACAAGTACTTAAGTTTCCCAGTCATCGCAGCAGCCGATCAGCAACGGATTGGTTTTTCTGCCATCACTTGCCTGTAAACTACGAAAATTCGTTCATGTTTGCAAGAATGTATTCAGTGGTTAAGACGAATGCCCCGGCAAGAGGATAAAAGAGCGCATAGATGCTGGCATGAGGACTGAAACAGGGTTGCAGTGTGAGTGGTCAGGCACAGTTTTCGTTCATTGTAGATGAATGGACATACGGAACGCCGGAGCTGGAATTCACGGGGCCATGATGGGATACAGCAAGGAAACGGTACCCGCCGGGATGCAGATCCGTCCGGTAATCATGAGTTATCTCAAAAGTGAGTACCGCATCAACCCTCTTATGCGTGTCCGCGCATCGTCCAATGCCGCTATAGCACCGCCTTAAGTTGCCTGTCGGAAGTTCCGGCCGGAACCTTCCGGAATTCGCTCAACTTCAATCCGTGACGGGGAATCCGGGAATCCTTATTTGCAGGGACCATTGAATGACACTAAATTGCATCTGGATCGTTTACCGCATCCGTTGTGCCTCCACAGGTAAACACATGCATGAAAACAAAAAATTGGTCAAGACCCCGCGGGGTATGGATACTGCAATCAAAGTTGTGGCAAAGGCGGCATGTCAGTCTCCAATGCGGAGGGGGTTCAATGCGTTCCTGCCTGCTTTTCCTTTCCTTACAGGTGCGATGCCTGCCATGGTTTGGTACACCTGTGGAAACTTATTTTACGGGTGTCGGAGGAGTTCGTGTGCGTGATACTTCTGCAACTGCAACGATCATCCTGCTCACAGGAGGGAGTGGAGCCAAGGGGAGTCGAACCCCTGACCTCTTGAATGCCATTCAAGCGCTCTACCAACTGAGCTATGGCCCCGAAAGATAGAAGTTACACAAGATAGTCCTTATGTGGTTCCAGTGACTGCAAGTTCATACAGAAAACCAGCCCATCAAAGATCTGCAGCATAAGTTATGTCGAACGGCGAACAAAAAATTTCAGTAGCATCCCCAAACATGGAGCAGACGCAGTATAACCCGCTGCAGGTTGTCAAATTCGGGGGAACGTCGGTGGGCACCATACAGGCGATCCAACGTGCCGTTCAACTGGTTCAGGATATACCAGAAGGGATTCAGCGTGTTGTCGTGGTTTCTGCAATGGCAGGAGTCACAGATACGTTAATGCAGGCCATAGATGTTTCTCCTGAAGGGAAGGAATTCGCACACCATTTTGTTCAGATGCTGCGTGATCAACATGAACAGGTTCTGGATGAGTTGGTGGCGGACGAGGAAAAATCCTGGGTACAGCAGCAGTTGGAGGCACTATGGGAAGAACTCGAAAGGCTCCTGCACGGCATTGCCCTCATCGGAGAGTGCTCCGCCCGCACCCGGGATGCGATTTTAAGTGTTGGCGAGCGCGCATTCACGCCGCTGATCTCGGCAGTATTTCGATCTGCAGGCGAATCGTCCATTGCAGTGGATGCCCGCAATCTGATCCGGACAGACGATAATTACGGGGATGCATATGTAGACTTTGAAGCGTCTGCACGCGTCATTCAAACGTATTTTCAGGATTTTCCCTCCAGCCAGGTCACGGTGGTGACGGGCTATATCGCCTCCGCGCCCGACGGATCAACGACAACGCTGGGCCGCTCAGGCAGTGACTTTACGGCAACGATTCTTGGTTCAATACTGCGCGCACGGCGGGTGGTGATCTGGACAGATGTGGATGGAGTCCTGTCGGCCGATCCTCATGATGTCCCTGAAGCGTTTCCGTTAGCCCGCCTGAGTTATACGGAAGCCGCCGAAATGGCTTATTTCGGTGCACGTGTGCTGCATCCGAGAACCATGCGGCCCGTGCAGATGCTGGGAATCCCGCTGCTCATTAAAAACTCGTTAAACCCCAAAGCACCGGGTACGCTGATTTCAAACGAGTCCCAGTCGGTGGAACTCCGGGTAAAAGCGATCTCTACGATCCGGGATGTTGCCGTAATCATGCTGGAGGGCAATGGCATGTTAGGGGTGCCTGGAATTGCGGCGCGTGCATTTGTGTCTCTGGCGGATCAAAAAATTAATGTGCTTATGATTGCACAGGCTTCCAGTGAACACAGCATTTGTCTGGTTGTGCGCGAAGCGGATGCGGACATAGCCATAAAAACACTGCGCAATGTCTTTGCCGGAGAGTTGGTGAAGCGGGATGTCAGCGGAATTTATTCCATTCCCCGGTGTGCGATTGTTTCCGCGGTAGGGGATCGAATGCGACACCATCCGGGATTGGCCGGGCGGATGTTTGCCACCTTGGGACGCAGTCGGGTGAATGTGCTGTCCATTGCTCAGGGAGCGGCAGAAACGAATATCTCCGCAGTCGTCCGGGACGATGAGGTGCGGCGTGCCGTACGCGCACTCCACGAAGCCTTTCCTCTTGGACGTCTGCGTACGCATATATGCATGCTGGGACCGGGGAGAGTGGGGGCCCATCTGCTGCAGCTTCTTGCCAGCCAGAAAGAGAATTTACTGGAGCGGGTGAAGTTGAATGTGCGGCTTGTGGGGATTGCAAATTCCCGAAAGATGCTATGGAATCCTGATGGGCTTGCGTTTGATACGGCGGTTTCTGATATTGAACAGGGGATGCCGGCCAACTTGAACTGGCTTTTGGAACAACTCGGGGCCAGCCGGCTGGAACGAATCATTATTGTAGATGCAACCGCAAGTGAGGAGGTCGCTACGTATTATCCTGATTTTCTTGAGTTAGGATTTGGGGTCGTTACCGCAAATAAGTTGGCCAATACTCTAGATTTACCATTTTATCAGCGGCTCCAGAAGGCAGCCAAGCGGCGCGGAGTGGCTTTCCGGTATGAAACCACGGTGGGGGCCGCAATCCCGGTCATCTCTACGATCAAGGATCTGGTGCGATCCGGGGACAGAGTCCATAAGATTGAAGGGGTCTTTTCGGGTACGTTGGCCTATGTATTTAACAGTCTGGACGCAGGTATGCCTTTCTCAGCCATTGTGGAACAAGCCCATGCGGAAGGATGGACAGAGCCTGATCCGGCGGATGACTTGAGTGGGGAAGATGTTGCTCGAAAACTTTTGATTCTAGCCCGGGAGATTGGCCTGGAAGTGGAGCGAAAGGATATTCGCGTAGAATCACTGCTGCCGGCCGGCCTTGAAGCTCAGAGCCCGCAGGAACTATTCAAAGAACTTGCAGCGGTGGATCAGCAATGGCAAAAACGAGTGAATCAGGCACGGAGTCAAGGCCAACGGCTGCGCTATCTTGCAAGGCTTGAAGGAAATCAACTGGATGTAAGTGTGCAGGCCGTACCGGATGATTCCCCGTTTGCGACGGCATCCGGACGCGGGAACATTATTGTATTTACGACAGATCGGTACAGGGATGAATCCTTAGTGGTACAGGGACCCGGTGCAGGACTCAAGGTGACTGCAGGAGGACTTTTAATGGATTTGATTCACTCGGCAGAGTTGATGCCCTAGTGGAGTCGTATTGCAATTTTTTGTCAGAAGGTTCATGTCCATTTCTTTACGAATTGCTATAGCCGGTACGGGACGTATGGGGGAGGCGGTAGAAGCCTGTGCGCACGCACGCGGGCATGATATTGTTGCGCGGTTCAATCGTAAAAACCCGGTGACGGAGGCAGCCCTGGAACGTAATCTGGATGTTGTGATCGACTTTACGCAGCCGGAGGTTGCGCTCTCTCACATTACTAAATACTGCAGAACGAAGACCGCTGCAGTGATCGGGACTACAGGATGGGAGGACAAAATGGAAGAGGTTCAGCATCTTATCCATGCTCATCAGGCAACCATGCTCTATAGTTCCAATTATTCTCTGGGGATACAGATGCTCACTCAGGCGTTACATGCCATCGGGCCGCTTTTGGATGTGTTGCCCGAGTTTGATGTTGCTGTACATGAGTCGCATCATTCAGCAAAACTGGATTCGCCAAGCGGTACCGCAATCAGTCTGGCAGCAAATTTAGTCGAAAATCTTCAGAGAAAGTGCAGATGGGGAAGCCCCTCTACAGCATATGATTCATCCCGGCTTGAGATTGTATCCACTCGGCTCGGCCATGCATTCGGACAGCATCGGATTATGATTGATGGTCCGGCAGATCACATTGTTCTGGAGCATACCGCCAAGAACCGGGGAGGATTTGCGCTCGGTGCCGTGCGGGCTGCGGAGTGGATACAGGGGCGAACAGGGCTGTTCTCACTGAACGATATGTTAGCCGAATGGCTCGCACGATCTGTAAACAAGTAATTTCTAATAATTGGCATAAGTCCATGATTTTTACAGGTTCAGCAACCGCACTGGTGACCCCTTTTACGGAGGAGGGATGCATTGATAATAGTGCGTTTTGTGCGCTCATTGATCGTCAGATTCAGTCGGGATCTTCTGCAATAGTTGTATTGGGCACGACCGGCGAAAATGCCACCGTCACACCAAAAGAACGAAGCAGACTTGTCGCTCTCGCCGTGGAGCAGGTTGCCGGTCGGATCCCTCTGATTATCGGGACAGGGAATAATTCCACCGCGGAAAGTATTGAATTTTCCGTTGAAGCGGGTGCACTCGGAGCGGATGGATTACTTGTGGTGGGGCCCTATTACAATAAACCACCCCAGCGAGGGTTCAAGGCACATGTAGCCGCAATTGCAGATGCTGCATCCTGTCCAATCATCCTCTATAATGTTCCTGGACGTACGGGTTTTGATGCAAGTACGGAGACGATTCTTGAACTGGCACATGAAATTCCCTCTGTAGTGGGGGTGAAGGAGGCATCAGGGGATTTAGCGAAGGTGGCCGATCTTGTTCAGGGGCGACCAGATGGATTTGCCGTCTACTCGGGCGATGATGAATGGACTTTGTTCTTTTTGGTGCTTGGTGCAGATGGCGTGATCTCCGTAGCAGGCAATGTTTTGCCGCACCTGATGAGTCAACTGGTTGACCAGGGGCGAAAAGGAAACATCCAGGAAGCATCCAGGGTGCACTACACATTGCTAAAGGCCATGCGTGCGTGTTTTCTGGATACCAATCCAATACCGGTGAAAGCGGTACTGTCGGAGTTAGGACATATAGCGCCTAAGTTGCGTCTGCCGCTGTCTTCAATGTCGGCAGAGCAGGAAGCGGGGGTCCTGTCCGAGTTCCGTACTGCACTGGAAGCGGAGAAAGGTCGTAACATACCGGAGCCCTGACATGGAGCTGAAAGACAAATTAACTGGACACTTCCCAGAAGTTTTCAATGATGATGAGCAAGCCGCTGCTCCGCCAACTTGTGGCAGGAGCAAACTCTTGTGTGAGGATTAATCAGCAGTTCGTTAACTAAGTAAATGGCAGATATTATTTCTGGAATTGAAGAGGATGAGGGGCGCATTGTTCCTCTGAGTATCACGGAGGAAATGGAGTCCTCCTACATCGATTACTCGATGTCGGTAATTGTGGGACGGGCCCTTCCTGATGTCAGGGACGGATTAAAACCTGCCCATCGGCGTGTCCTGTATGGAATGAATGAACTGGGACTGACTCCCGGTTCGACCTACAAAAAGAGTGCACGTATTGTTGGAGAGGTACTTGGCAAGTATCATCCGCATGGAGATTCCTCGGTTTACGACACCATGGTACGGATGGCCCAGGAATTTTCGCTGCGCTATCCGCTGGTTGACGGGCAAGGCAATTTTGGTTCGGTGGACGGGGATTCCGCGGCCGCGATGCGGTATACCGAGGCACGATTGACCCGTCTTGCATCGGAACTGCTTCGGGATATCCGGCAGGATACGGCGGATTTTCAGGAAAACTTTGACGGTTCTCTGGAAGAACCTGTGGTTCTGCCTGCTGCACTGCCGAATCTTCTGGTCAATGGCGGCGATGGAATTGCCGTGGGGATGGCCACCAAAATCCCCCCGCACAATCTCCGCGAGGTTGCTACAGCAATCATTGCGTACATCGAAAATCCAGAGATTGACACGCTGGGATTGATGGAATACATTCCTGGTCCGGATTTTCCAACGGGGGGAATTATCTATGGGACGAGCGGGATTCACGCTGCATATCATACCGGTCGGGGACGGATTCTTATGCGAGCCCGTATGCATGAAGAGGAACTGAGCGGAGGAAGGACGGCACTTGTGATTACAGAGATTCCGTATCAGGTGAATAAGGCGGTTCTGGTGGAGAAGATTGCGGAATTGGTGCGAGATAAGCGGATCCAGGATATCAGTGATCTGCGTGATGAAAGTGATCGGGAGGGGATGCGGATTGTTGTTGAGTTGAAGCGGGATGCCCAGCCCAAAGTGGTTGAAAATCAACTCTATAAGTATTCCAGATGCCAGCAGTCATTCGGGGCAAATCTGGTTGCCCTCGTCCATGGACGGCCAGAGACACTGACGCTGAAAGATGCCGTCGTTCATTTTGTGGATCACCGGCATGAGGTGGTGACGCGGCGTACGCAGTTTCAACTTAACGAAGTTCAGAAGCAGGCACACATTCTGGAAGGCCTGGTGATCGCACTGGATCATCTGGATGCTGTGATTACGATGATCCGCGAGTCCTCGGATGTGGATGAAGCCCGGGTCTGTCTGATGGAAGGGGTTTGGCCTTCGAAACTCATGCCCTCCCAGCTGGAACGGCTGGGCCTGTCTACAACTGCACCGGGTTCTGCAGATCATGGTAGAGAAAACTGGTTGAGTGAGGCTCAGGCAAATGCCATCCTTGCACTCCGGCTGAGCCGGTTGACTGGATTGGAACGGGACAAGATCCTGGAGGATTTTCAGGCTAAGAAGGAGGAAATTACACGCCTGGCCGAGATTTTGGGCAGCCGGGAGTTGCGGATGAATATCATTAAGGAGGAACTCCAGGCACTTGCAGATAAATACGGCGATGACCGTCGCACAGAGATTGATCCGCTGGGTGGAGACGATATTCTGATTGAAGATCTGATTGATAATCATAGAGTAGTGGTGACCATATCCCATCAGGGGATTACGAAACGAACGCCTCTGGATGATTTTCAGTCACAGGGACGGGGCGGAATGGGTGCACGAGGGAGTACACTCCGTGATGAAGATTATCTGGAGCATTTGTTTGTATCGTATAATCTGGATTATTTGCTGGTCTTCACTGATCACGGTCAGTGTTATTATCTGCGTGTCTATCAAATTCCTGCAGGAGGACGCACGGCAAAGGGGCGAAGCATTCGTCAACTGATTCCGATTGCAGAAGATGATCGGATTTGTGCGGTATTATCGGTAAGTCGGGAGGATTTCCTGAGCGAGGAATTTTTGAAGTCCCATTATGTGCTGATTGCAACGCGCGGGGGGCTCCTCAAAAAAACAGCGCTTTGGGCCTATCGCAGGCCCTGGAAACGGGGAATTCGAGCGATCAAAATACGGGAAGCAGATGCAGTGCTGGAAGCACGCCTGACCGACGGGAATGCGCAGGTTATTATCGCATCCTCTGGAGGGTTTGCGAATCGGCGCTCTGAAAAACATGTGCGGGCTGTCGGGCGGGTTTCGCAGGGCGTGATTGGGATTCGGATGCAGCAGGGGCAGCAGGTTGTCGGGATGGTCGTGGTGTCGGAAGATACGGAACGTACCCTTCTCACCGTCAGTGCAAATGGCTTTGGGAAACGTTCTGTAATCAGTGATTATCGGGAAACATCAGGTGCGGGGAAAGGAGTCATTGCCCAGAAAACCAATGAAAAAACGGGTCCCCTTGTCACCATCCGCGGAGTACTGGACTCCGATGATTTGATGATCATTACCCAGAATGGCAATCTGATCCGGCAGGCGGTACGTCAAATCTCCGTTATTGGGCGTAATTCTCAAGGGGTTCGTATCATTCGCCTGAGAGAAAACGATGCGATCGCGGATGTCACTCGCGTCATCTCTGAAGATGAGGACACGCCGGATCCTGACGTTTTATCGCCCGAAGACTGACGGTTTCAGTTCGGTTAAGCTGCAATTGCCCCGGTTGTCACCGTTTGTTCAAGCAGGTCCAGCCCTTCGTCAATTTCTGCTTTGGTGATGGTCAGTGCCGGCCGAAAACGGATAGAGGATTCTCCACAGCCAATCAGGATCGCCCCCTTTCGATAGCAATCTTCAAGAATCTGATTGCGCAGCGTTCGTGATGCAACATCCACCGCACACATCAGGCCACGGCCGCGTGCATTGGTCAGATAGGGGGTACGATCTGCCAATGCCTGAAGGCGATTCAGGAGGTGATGGCCCACGGCAGCAGTATTTTCCAGAAGAGCATCTTCTTCCATGATTTCCATGATGCGGTCAAACCGCACCATATCTACGAGATTGCCCCCCCAGGTGGAGTTAATGCGTCCAGGTTTGGCAAATACATGCTCCTCCACTTCGTCCAGGCGTCGTCCCGCCAATACGCCGCAGACTTGTGTTTTTTTGCCAAAGGCGACCAGATCTGGTATCACGCCCATCTGCTCCCATGCCCAGAAGGTGCCGGTGACTCCGGTGCCGCATTGCACCTCATCAAGGATGAGCAGTGCATCGTTTTCCAGACAGAGCTCTTTCAGTGCCTGAAGAAACTCCGGGCGGAAGTGGTTATCTCCCCCTTCTCCCTGAATCGTCTCCAGAAGGATGCAGGCAATTTCATTTTTGCGTTCCAGAAAGTAGTTTTTGGCTTCTTCCAGGGCCTGGGCCTCTAGGCGTTTCACCTGCTCCAGATGATCAGAAAGAGGAAAAGTGATTTTTGGATTGAGGATACGGGGCCAGTCAAATTTCGGGAAATATCTGGTTTTCCAGGGATCCGAGGTATTCGTCAGCGAGAGGGTATAGCCGCTGCGGCCGTGAAATGCCTCACGAAGATGCATCACTTGCTGACCGTATTCGGATGAGATCCCTTTGGCGATATTTTTTCGCACTTTCCAGTCAAAGGCTGCCTTGAGCGCATTCTCTACGGCAAGTGCTCCGCCAGAAATAAAAAAGGCATACGGTAGAGAGGCGGGCTGTGCAATCCGTCCAAAGGTGTTCAGGAACCGCGCCATGTGAGCGGTCTGGATATCGGAGTTCGCAATCTTGTTGAGTGCTGCATCCTTGATCCGTGCAAGTGCCTCTTCATCAGACTCCAGTTTTGGGTGATTCATTCCCAGCGCACTGCTGGCAAAGAAGCCGAAAAAATCCAGATACGACTTCCCTGTGATTTCGTCAATGAGTCGGACTCCCTGACTTTTCTGCATATCTAATACGAGGGGCATCATCCCTGCAGCATTGATGTGTCTGCCGAAGATATCCGGAACTTGTTCAGGGTTTATGTGCATCAGTCTTGGATGAGTTTTTGTCGGTTAGATGGATCATTCAACACGCTTAAAGGTAACAGGCATATCATAAAATTTCCTGATCATTGAGTTCCAAAATTACAAAACTTCCCGCTCTTCCTGGCGAGATAACTTTAAAAAAGCGTTCCGGTTTGACGGGAGATGGAATAGACAGTTTCGTGGGATTACCTGTAATTGAAACTGCTCCACGGGCGCGGCGCCCTGACTGGCTGCGCGTAAAACTGCCCTATGGTCCGGTATACCGGAAGTTGGTGGATCTGATAGACGACCACGATCTGCATACGGTATGCCAGAGTGCCCGCTGTCCGAATATGGGAGAATGCTGGACTGCGGGTACGGCGACATTTATGATTCTGGGGAATGTGTGTACCCGCTCCTGCGGGTTCTGTGCAGTTCAGACAGGTCGGCCGGAGCCTGGACTGGATTATGATGAGCCGCGTCGTGTGGCAGATGCTGCGCGGATCATGGGACTCAGACATGCAGTCGTGACCTCCGTTAATCGTGATGAACGAAAAGACGGAGGAGCCCCCATTTTTGCGGAAACCATTCGCAGGATCCGGGCGGAAATTCCGGGCTGCACGGTAGAGGTATTGATTCCTGATTTTCGAGGCCTATGGGATGCCTTGCAGATTGTTCTGGATGAGCGTCCGGATATTCTGAATCACAATGTGGAGAGTGTTCCGCGGCTCTACCGCCGCGTGCGTCCACAGGCCGACTATGAACGTTCGCTGGAGGTGCTCAGGATTTCGAAGGAGCAGGGGCTTCGCACGAAGAGCGGAATTATGGTCGGGCTTGGCGAGACGGAGCAGGAAGTGGTTGCACTGATGGAGGATTTTGTACGGGTCGGGGTGGATGTAATGACGATTGGGCAGTACTTGCAGCCGACGCGGATGCATCTGGAGGTGGAGGAGTTTATTCACCCGGATCAGTTTATACGATACAAAGAGATTGGGGAGGCGAAAGGGATTGAGCATGTGGAGAGTGGTCCGCTGGTGCGCAGTTCCTATCATGCCGAGCGTCACGTATAGGGGCAACAGCAGCGACAGTCTCCTGATGGCGATTATGTCTGGCTCCGTTTCCGATGGTGCTGAAATCACTGGTGAAGGGGGTTCTTCTGTCTGTGCATTCGAAGATAATCACCTTGGGGCTTGCAAATGGCCAATCATCAATGCATTGAAAAGGAGTTTATAGGTTGCACGCGTTTGGCCTCTGAATTGTGGACGGAAGCCAAAAAGGACCACATGCCCGTCACCGTAAGCAACTCGGACCGCCGCTGCCTTCCCCCCGATTGCGCTCTCTTCGCCCAAGGCCCAGCCGCTCATCAGAAGATCTTCTTCCGCATATCGGGCGATCACTTCAACGGGCGGATCAGGGCCCGGAACTAGCTCAATCCGTCCCCCTTCCTGAAGAGTGGAGCGGCGAATGGTTGCAAATGCACGGCTTCGCACAAAGGATGCGGCAACTTCGGAAGGCATTCCATATCCGACGGGATGCGAAGAGTCTACGTGCAGGCGCAGGAGGGATCCCGGGATGAAAAAACTGGATCGGGAGAGTCCATTCACGATATTTTCTACGGGGAGCCCAAATTGTTCGATGACAAAGTCGCTTGCAGCATCCAATGCAACGAGCGTGCCACCATCGTCCACATATTCTGTCAATGCAAGGGTTCCTTCCAGTCCAATCCCCCCGGTGTATTCGTCTGGCATCATTCCTGATCGATGCCCATGTAGAAGTTCCTCAACACCCTGGCTGGGAAGAAGGATGGCCGTGTAGACAGATAAATCGGAGGACCGGAGGTCCGCGTCATGCAGGGTGTCTACTTCAAAGGTGAAAGATTCCAGAATCCATCGCGTCCAACCCTCATCCATGTTGGCAACCCATGATTTGTATAATCCGATGCGAGGTGCTTTGAGTTCGTGCAGGTGGGGGAGGGGGCCGGGAACAGGATGAAAACGGGTACCGGTTCGATCTGCAATCCCCTGAAGAGCAGGATCTGATTCAACCAGAAAGGCGCCGGCAGGCCAGATATCCTCCCCGATCATGACCGAGTCCGTCACGACCTCTACGCTCAAACCACTCCGAATAGCTTCGTTGATCGCTTTTCGACTGCGATTGGATCTTGGGTCAACGAGATATGCACGGTGGTTCCCGCGGGGAACCGTTCCAGAAGTCGGAGACAGATCTTCCGTGACCGGCACGGTCTGTACATCAGGGAGGGCTGCCAGCCGGTCAACCTGAATTCCCATCTGGAACGGCAGTGTCCATCCAGCCAAGTCATAGGGAACAATAGGGGTGCCGGACTCCGTTCGGCGATCAGGATAGTGCTGGCAAAAAGTTCGGCTGCCATTTCTGGAAACAAAGAATCTGGGTGCCGGACTCCGTTCGGCGATCAGGATAGTGCTGGGGCTCCAACAGATCTTCCAGATAGGGCCGGAATGCCTGAGCTTTGGGGATGATGAAGGTGCCTGCTGTATACGTCGTACCCCCGTGGATAAATGATTCGGCGGCCTGTTCCATCTCAATGCCGCCGACACGTAACAAATTGATCAGGTTTATCTCTTCGCCGGCATTCCATTGGTCACGGGGAATCACATAGGCAGCAACGGAATCATCCGTCGCAATTGCGTCCTGTCCCATTTTCCAGATATTGTAGAGCCAATGCTTACGGCGGTCCGCCGCCAGCCGCAATACGCCCATAGAGCCGGTGATCATATACCGGACGGGGTCCGCAAAATGAGACCAGCCCCCTTTCCAGGGATTCGGATAAAAGATGTTCGTCCCGGTGGTGGGGTTGCCTCCACTCACAAAATCGGGGATTGAGTCCGGATCAAAATACCGCGGGCTTGGCGAAGCATGGCCGACCTCGGTCAAAATCCCCACCATATTGTGGAAGTAGGGCACCGTGCGCATCCCTCCATTCCACCACATACTGAAGGTCACGCCCGAAATCACCCCCGGCATATTCTTCATGGCAAATCGGTTGGCCATTGCCGATCCCACCAGATTGACGGCCGTGGTCGTTCCAGGATGGATCCGGGGATTTACCGGATCTGCAAAGGGAGGAAGGAAGATCCGGGTCCAGCTTGGACTGGTCTGATGGTGATTATAGACGATCTGGGGATACCATTGATTATAGAGCACCTCCGTTACAGCCCTGGATTCCGGCATATTGTTCATGAACCAGTCCCGGTTATTATCATGCCCGACATAATAGTGGTAGAGCCATGGCGGCCGGGTTGCCTCAAACGGGGTGCCGACCGTGCGGTCATACCAGAAAGCAATAATATCAAGCCCGTCAGGATTCATGACCGGCATCAGCAAAAGGATGACATTCTCGCGAATATGCTGCATTTCGCGGGAATCTTCCGTTGCCACCCGCCACGCAAGCAGCGGGGCCATCTGGGCACCTGCGACTTCCGTTGCATGCAGACCGGCATCAATCCAGATGACCGCCCGTCCCTCTTGCGAAAGTGTCTCCGCCTCGGCCTCAGAAATTCTCCCCCGGGCGAGCGATGCGCTGATATCCTGCCACCGGTCCAGGGATGCCAGATTCTCCTCACTTGAAATCAACAGCAGCAACAGGGGGCGTCCAAGCACGGATGTGCCAATTTCCTGAAGGATGACACGGTCGCTGGACTCCGCCAGTGCTTCGAAGTAGGAGACCATCTGATCATACCGGGCCAGCTTGTAGTCATCTCCAGGCATAAAGCCAAACACATCCTGCGGATGCGGGATCTGACTCAGCGAACCGGAGGCGGAAAGGGCAAGCCCTGTAACCAGAAATATGAGAGAGCACAATGGTTTCATTGCTTATTGCCGGGGGATGGGGGCACCGCGTTCATTGGGGATGCAGGGGCCGGTTGGACGCTCATCGTCCGGTACGGCATAGAATTCGCGTAAGCGGCGCAATTCCTCTTTCAGTTCCGTCTGGGTTTCAGAATATGCGGGATCGTCGTACACGCTGTTCATTTCCATTGGATCGGTCTCAAGATCAAATAACTCCCACTCCTCCCGATTATAGAAATGGATGAGTTTATAGCGGTCCGTCCGAACTCCGTAGTGTCGTTCCACGCAGTGATAGCCAGGATACTCATAGTACTGATAATAGTGACTGGTACGCCAGTCTTCGGGGGTTTCCCCGAGGAATAATGGTTTGAGGCTTTTCCCCTGCATATCGTCGGGGATGCTGACTCCCGCCAGATCCAGAAAGGTCGCTGCAAAGTCCAGATTTGAGACCATTGCATGGTTCACGCTGCCAGGCTGAACGTTTCCCGGCCAGCGTACAAGTAGCGGAGCTATCAGGGATTCTTCATACATCCAGCGCTTATCGTACCATCCGTGTTCGCCGATATACCATCCCTGATCCGAGGAGTAGATGACGACCGTATTTTCATCAAGATTTTTTTCTTCCAGGTAGTCCAGCATTCTACCAACATTGTCATCCACCCCGGCGACCGTACGGAGGTACTCTTTTACATAACGCTGATACTTCCATCGGGTCAGGTCGTCTCCTTCAAGGTCTGCTTCGTGGAATTCGTCATTGCGCGGACCATACACCTTGGCCCATCCAGCCGCCTGCTCCTCGTTCATACTCCGGGGAGGTGCGAGTTTGAGATCTTCTACATTCAGATGTCTTGCAATGGTCATGCCCTGTTCGGCTGCAGGCGAGGCACGGTTGGAATAGTCATCAAACAGGTTTGCAGGCTCGGGAATATTTTCGTCCGCATACAATTCAAAGTGATCCGGTCCTGGATGCCATTCCCGGTGTGGTGCCTTGTGCTGGTACATCAGCATAAAAGGTTTTTCGGGATCTCGCTGCGTCTCCAGCCAGTTCAGTGCGAGGTCTGTGATAATATTGGTCGTGTAGCCTTCAATCTGGACGGTATCTCCAGAAACGAGGAAGCGGGGGTTGTAATAGGGGCCCTGGTCAATCAGGACCTGCCA
The DNA here is from genome assembly GCA_022820435.1 of Rhodothermales bacterium. Classification (GTDB taxonomy): domain Bacteria; phylum Bacteroidota; class Rhodothermia; order Rhodothermales; family Bin80; genus Bin80. The sequence goes on along the minus strand of JAJEFL010000182.1, from coordinate 20,138 downwards.
GTGATCAAACCCGGTCGGTTCACTCTGCAGATGCCATTTTCCAATCATGCTGGTTTGATAGCCTGCGGCCTGCAGCAGTTTGGGGAATGTCTGCTGTGCGCCATCAAATCGGTTGCCGTTGGTGAGTTGCCCGTTCAGGTGGCTGTGCTTTCCGGTCAGAATGACGGCCCGGCTGGGGGCACAGATGGAATTTGTAACCAGACACTGTGTGAAGCGCATACCCTCATCGGCAATTCGGTCCAGATTCGGGGTTTCATTAACAACGGACCCGTAGGCGCTCAGTGCGCGTGCAGTGTGATCATCCGTGAAAATGAATACGATATTTGGTGAGGGCTGCAGATCTTGTGCACATCCTGCCAGCACCGGAAGAAGGAGAGGAATAAACTTCAGAAGTTTCATGTATTCGAGGGGATAGGTTCAGATTCTCTAAACCTAAGCAATTCCCGGCAGTATTCAGTCGATCTGGTGGAAAATTGTCCATCATGCGTACCTTTAGCCAAGACTTAACTGAAATTCATTTCATCAAATGACAAATAACCGTACACTTGCGATCCTGAAGCCTGATTGCGTTCGCAGGTGCCTGACCGGAGAAGTGCTGCGTAGAATTGAAATCGCAGGATTCAAGATCTGTGCACTGCAGATGCAGCAGTTTACACGTAAACATGCGGAAGGATTTTATGAGGTGCATCGGGAGCGTCCATTTTTCCGTGATCTCATCGACTTCATGACCAGTGGCCCCTGTGTTCCAATGGTATTGGAGAAAGAGGATGCAGTCGGACGTTTTCGGACGTTTATTGGCGCGACGGATCCAGAGCAGGCAGACAAGGGGACGATTCGTCGGCTTTTCGCAGACAGCAAGGCAGAAAATATTGTCCACGGTTCGGATTCCCCCGAAAATGCACAAAAGGAGATTGCATATTTTTTCGGGGAACTGGGCATTCCGGCGGATGCGCAATGAAGCATTTCATACTTTTGACGATTTGTTTCCTGAATGCTGGAGCTATCACGGCTCAGGAAATTGTCGTGCGTACAGGGGCGGACATTCTGGTCGAATCCGAGTTTGATCGTATTGCCGGTCATACTGTCGGGTTGATCGTAAACCATACCGCACTGGTTGGAGACGAGCATCTCATTAATTTGGTGCACGCTTCGCCAAAGGTTACCCTGGGGGTCATCTTTGGGCCTGAGCATGGACTGCGGGGGACGGCCGAGGATGGGGTGGCGGTGAAGGATGGAGTGGATCAGTTTACCGGTGCACCGGTGTACAGCCTCTATGGAGAAACCCGCCGGCCTACACCGGCTATGCTTTCCGGTTTAGATGTATTGATCTTTGACATCCAGGATGTGGGTGCCCGGTTCTACACCTTCATCTCCACCATGGGGCTGGCGATGCAGTCTGCTGCGGAAGCCGGGATTCCCTTTCTGGTTTTAGATCGTCCGAACCCTCTTTCGGGCAGCTATGCATCCGGATTTATTCTGGAACCGGAATTGAAATCATTTGTGGGGCAGTACCCGATTCCGATTGCGCATGGTTTGACCGTGGGTGAACTGGCTAGAATGATCCAGGCAGAGGCGCTGCTTCCCGGTCTGGATTCGCTGATCCTTGACGTGGTCTCCATGGAAAATTGGACAAGGAGTATGCAGTGGCCGGATACCGGACTTCCCTGGGTGCCCACCAGTCCGAATATTCCCCGGTTTGAGACCGCTCTGGTTTACCCGGGGACCTGCTTTTTTGAGTCTACTGCCGGGAGTGAGGGCAGGGGGACCCGAAACCCTTTCCGGCAGGTCGGAGCGGCCGGGGCCGATGGGAATGAGATCGCTGCAGCATTGAACAGGAAATCCCTGCCAGGCGTGTTTTTTGAGGGGGTGGAATTTACACCGGAACCCCAGTCCAGTACAGACCGGGAACCAAAGTTGAATGGTCAGACCATCCAGGGCTTAGAGATCACCATTACAGACCGCAGACACTATCAACCGGTCGAGACGGGGATCCATGTGTTCCACGCCTTCTATCATGCGGTTCCTGAGGCAGAGGATTTTTTAATCAGGCCCGAATGGCTGTCGAAACTGTCGGGATCCTCGAAACTTGCAGATATGTTTGCTTCGCAGACACCGGAAGAGATTATCGCATCATGGCAGGATGGGATCAGCGACTTCATGGAGAGGAGCGAACCGTATTATCTTTATGAGTAGAATTTCTCCAGAGAATCGCATAAATGATCTCCAGATATCCACCCAGGATCAGCAGTGGAGCCACATAAAGCGACAGGATACCGTCTACTTCATTCTCCAGGCGCATGATGGCATACCCGAGGACAATGGCTAGCACACCAATTGCGATCAGAACATAATTATGGGGCGACAGGATCAGAGAGCGCTTTTTTGCGCGACGTCGTCTGGACGGGGATCTGGCAGATTTTCTAGAGCGAGCCATATAAAGAGGTGGATGAATCCCGGTTGCACCAATGCCAGCCATTTAAGTTTCAGTGTCTGATGGATGGAGTGGTTCGTCTCTTTTTGATTGGAACCGTTGTCGTTACCTTGCAGTGGCTTTTCTTTGGGCGGCTGGATTTATGGGGGGCAATCCCGGATGTGGTATTGCTTTTTGTCATTTGGGTTGCCGTACGTTATGGCCGGACAACCGGAACGGTGGTGGGATTTCTGGTGGGCTTTGCACTGGACGCAATCTACGGCTTATGGGGAATCCACATGTTTGTGAAGACGCTGATCGGTTTTCTGATCGGTCATCTGAATATGATCAATAGTGAAGTTTTTGTCAGATCCATACGTCGGGTAATAGAGACCACCCTTGTGGTTTCTCTGGTACACAACAGCCTGATCATGTTCTTTGTGGTCACGCAGCAAGGGATGGGCTGGGGGAACTTTTTTTGGGTGTTATGTGTAGGAAGCACTTTCTACACGACGTTTATCGCTTTTCTTGCCGCATCCTTTCGACCCCAATAGGAATCAGTCGCACACTTGGATCCAGTATGAATGGTGCGGAATGGTCGTTGCAGGTATGACATTTGTTCTCCGGCACAGGCCGGTCGATTGTTTTCAGGATGGTAAAACACCGACCGTATAGCGTGCGGTGGAGGTATTTTCGCTTGATAGCGGGATTCAATTCTTTTTATCGTTACAGAACATGGGTAAATCTAAAAGATCATCCGGGGTCCCCCCCTTAAGACGGGCAGAAGCCGTGGTCAGGGGGGCTGCACAGGTTGGAGATCGGTGTATTAATCTCGGACAGGCGATTGCGGCGACGCTTAAGGATCAATATGTCGATCAAATCTTCATGGAAGCCGAAGGAAATCAGGAGTGGGCAGAGAATGCGTTCGATGAAGCGGCAAAAGCGGTCTTTGAAGTTGCGGTGTTTCCGTTCACATGGCCCATTTCCGATTTGGTGGTAGACCTGACAGAAGAAGATTTGTCACCCGCGCAGTGCAAAAGACTTGACCGGCTCACGAAGATGTACCATCAGGGAGATAATGAGGTAATCATCGATGGGATTAACATTGGGATTCAGAGTGAAATGTGGTCAGAACTCGTTCCCGTCTTTAAGGGAAATACCATTAAGCAGATCATTCAGGACTACATTGCGATCTGCATGATGCCGGACAATTTTCCCATGACCGGGCTCAATTTTGCAATTGCCGAAAGTATTGCCGAAGTCAGTCCCCGCTGCGGGCCAAAAGCCGATATCGGGCTTCGTGCAAGAAGTTTGTTTGGACAGATGGCGAACCGCCACCGTGTTGATTACCGGCTGATCGGACGAATTCAGGCTCTGTTTCCTGACCGTTCAGTAAGCCCGTAGCCCGGTATCCGTCCAAAAATCTATCTATACTGAGGATGTTCATGTCTGGATACTGAGATGTGATCTGTACCCGTATGGAGTTGGATCCAAAACAATAAGGGATGATCTGCATTGGTCGTCCTGTGATCTGGAAAGAGGCATGTGCAGGTCTAAATTCCAGAAAGGAGAACGTATTTAAATCAGATGGAACACAAGGTCATGCAGCCAGCCAAGGGTATTCAATACGTTCCATTGCAGTCGGTTCACGGTTTATTTCTGAGGCTTGATCAGATGCAGTTTCAGGGAACCGTTTCCCCCGAAATGAATTTAAGCAGTTATGCCGAAACAGGATAAAGCGGATCTCCCATCTTCCACCGGGGAAGAGGTGTATGTCTTTACTCTCTTGGAGCACATGGGTTGTTCCGGCAAAGAGGCGGTTGCGTTCACCAAATCCTTATTCCACATGTTGTCTACCCCTATTCTTGAGCAAATCAAGTCCAGTCATATGCAATTAGAATCCAGTCTGGAGGCAAAGATGGATGCTCGGAACGGTAGTCTGGAGGCACAGATAGATGCACAGAACAGTATACTGAAGGCGGAAATGAGCCATTTACGCTGGTTTATTGGAATCGTAGTTGCCGTGCTTGGGGGCGTGCTGGCAACGGTCGTTGCTCTGGTTGCGGGATAACCTCAGTGTGAGTCTTGTGCATTGTTGGACGCGGTGTGCGTGAGGCTTGTTGCGGGACCGAATGAACGACCATGCTCTTGTCTTCCGACACCATCTGAAATCGGGGAGGTTCTCGAAATATCAGACGATTTTCTTTCGCTCCGACTGGAGCAATAAATCAATTTTTGGACGGATACGTAGCCCGGGCACAGGGTTGTGTGCCAGACGGCGCTCAGACGGAACTAATCTTGACGACATAGAATAAAGGGAGACCATTGCCCTGTAGCTCAATTGGCAGAGCGCCTGGCTCTGGACCAGGAGGTTCCAGGTTCGAATCCTGGCGGGGCAACAACTATTTGACTTTTCTGGTGACTGCGAGGAATCCTGCGTATGCCTCTATGGGGGCCTCTGGTCGCCGTCTGGTGTGAAGTGTACTGATGGCTCCATCCAGATAAAGTGCGTCGGTTGCGTTTACCGTATCCCGAAACCACACGGCAAAGTCAAAAAAATTGACCGCCCCGTTCGTGATGGCAAGAATCGCCTGGCCGTCTTCGGATACGCCGATCCCGCTTCTCAGGCGGCAGTTTTTAGAGCCGGGCGTGAATGCCGGGTGGATTTTGGACTCCTGCAAAAGCAGGGGACCGGACTGCAGCGCATAATCGGCTTCCGGTTTCTCCATGTGGAAGCGTACGGATTCCATGATATCGAACTGATGGTCATAGACAAAGAACACCCCGTTGGGCTTAAGATAGAAATTTCCATATCCGTCTTCAAGATTCAGTGGACGCAGTTGCTGTCTCTTTTCCACATAGAGTCCAGTCGGAATGAGTCCCGGCTCAAAGATTCCCGCATTGGTGACCGCAACGACTGAGTGTCCTGTACGCTCCAGCCAGTGAACAAGGCTGTGCACTGTTTCAAACGGTTCATCGGACTCTGGATTTTTCCAGTGCAGCGTGAGATTATGCAGTGCAGGGTTGACATGGACTGTGTCATACGGTTGGGATTCATTAAGAACACAGGGCTGGTTTTGCAATGAACGTTTGAGGGTACTGCATCCGGTGGGCAGAAGCGTGGCCAGTGCAATACCGCAGCACCAGAGCAGTCTGGTCAGAGACGCAGTCTCTGGATGCTGGAATATACGGGTAGGATGCAGCGATGGGTTTGAGAGGTTCATTGGGCTTGTCCGGTTGGGTCCAACGGCCGTCCATTTGAGATCCGGGGAAGTCAGATTTTATGTGAGCATCGTTCCGTGCGCACAGGTGACATGCCCTGAATCTGCATTGAACCAAGGACCCAGGCGGCCGTACGGCCCCCCTTCAGTCGATCTTCACAAATCAAGTATTGGCCGCTGATTGGAGGGGCAGGGTTCACAGGTTCCGATTGCCGGCTTTGAATAGTCGGGAATAAATTCTTTGGTCCGTTCATCTAGTCGGTATCCAGTTTATGGATCATGCCGATACTTTCCTGCAGACGGGAGTAGCCAATGCCAGGTTCCAGAGGGCAGGCACCGCATGCGTCATTCAAAGTTTGAGGAATTTTCCTGCGTGGTAACTGCATTCGTACAAGTTGGTCTGAATCATAAGGACATGCTCGGAGCGTACGCATTGCAGTTGATCACAGGCCAAAAACAACCACTTCATGGCTTGTCTCGCCAGCGGATATCCGCTCAATAGGCAATCATCTTTTTTGCGGCGGGTTGCTAAACATTTACAATTTCGCAGGGCATCCCGGTATCGGTGTAGAATCTTTGGAGCATTTTAGTTGTACGCCTTGGCCGTGTTTTCAAATGGTTCGGTAAAATAGCGCATAAATAATTCGCCAGATGCTACCATCGCAACCGAGAACCTGTGACCGGTATCTGCTTTGCGGGAGGTGCCTGCGTTAGGACCGGAAGATTGCACTGTGACCGGGAATCGGGATAATTTTACGACATCAGGATGGATGAGATACACGGCCGCGAGTGGATCCCAGGCATAAAAGACACCTTGTTCGGCATGTGGACGAACCGATTCCATGACTTCTGCCGTCATACGCCCTACTGGGCAGCGGGCCATTTTTGTAAATTGATCAATGAAGGGGATTTTGACGGGTACCTGGTTCGTCGCATCCAGAGGGATCACCGTAATCGGAAGGTCAGAGGAAAAAACTTTGGATGCAGCCAATGGGTCTACAAAAAAATTCCATTCTGCTTTTGCGGTTGGAGAAACAAATTCCCCAGAGTCATTCACATTTCCCTGCACTGCGAATGCTCCGCCCATAATCACCAGTTCCTGGATGGCTGGGGCGGAAGCCCGGGTTAGGTGCATCAGGTTGGTCAGCGCACCAAGTGCCAGTAAACGCACTGGACGGGATACCCGTGAAAGCCTGCGGTTCAGATAGGAGACGGCATGTTCTTCTTCGGGTGGAATGAAGGCTTTGGGCAGGCGTACGCCGGGAAGATCATCGGACAGTTTTCGCCAGCGGTCAGGGAAGGCAGCATTGCCGGATGATGGCTTTGGATCTCCAATATAGACCGGGATGTGTCCAGTTGCGAATGCGGCAACAATACGGGCAATATTGATGGCAGCGTGATCTGCATTGGCAAGCCCATAGGAGATCGTAATGGCCTCCACCTTAATGTCTGGATGAACCAGCAGGTATCCCAGTGCCAGCAGATCATCCGGACCGGCATCGGTATCCACGATGATATGATTTGACAAGGAGTCAGGCATCATAGGTCCCTGCGGTTATCGCTCCTCCGGCTCCCGTCCAGTCGGTATGAAAAAATTTTCCCCGTACTTCATCCATCCGCTCATATGTATGTGCACCAAAGTAATCTCTCTGGGCTTGAATAAGGTTTGCGGGGCCGCGGGTACGGCGGTAGCCGTCATAAAAGGCCAGTGCGCTGCTGATTGCAGGGACAGGAATGCCGCAGGTGGTTGCGAGGGCAGCGATTCGGCGCCACGCTCCCTGTGCTTTTGAGAGTGCCTCGGTGAAATAGGGAGCCATCAAAAGATTTTGCAGATCTGGATGGGAGTCAAAGGCTTCCTTGATTTTCTCCAGGAATGCCGAGCGGATGATGCACCCGCCCCTCCACATCAGCGCAATACTCCCGTAATCCAGAGGCCAGCTGTAGGCTTCTGCTGCGGAGCGAAGCAGCATGTACCCCTGTGCATAAGACATGATCTTTGCCGCATAGACAGCATCATGCAGGTCACGTATGCATGCCTGTGTGTCTATTTGACTGGATGCAGTGGAAGGTCCGGGAAGGGTGCCCGACGCACGGGTGCGCTCGGGTTTTAAGGAGGAAAGAAATCGGGCGAAGACCGCTTCACCAATCAGTGTGAGCGGGATCCCCTGATCCAGGGCGCTCACTGCGGTCCATTTTCCTGTGCCTTTTTGTCCGGCACAGTCCAGAATGGTATCCAGCGTAAAATTCCCTTCTTCATCCTGGTGGCCAAGAATGTCTCGGGTGATCTGAACAAGATAGGAATTTAACGCTCCCGTATTCCAATCAGCATAGACATCCCGCATTTGAGGATTTGAGAACCCCAGGAGTTCTTTCATGAGTTGATAGGACTCCGCAATGATTTGCATATCTCCGTATTCAATTCCGTTATGGACCATCTTAACAAAGTGTCCGGCACCATCCGGGCCAATCCATTCACAACACGGATCCCCCTTCACTTTGGCCGCAATGCGTTGAAAGATCGGCTTGACATGCGGCCATGCCTCTGCACTGCCTCCGGGCATAATACTTGGCCCGGTTCGTGCCCCTTCTTCGCCGCCGGAAACGCCGGTTCCAATAAACAATATCCCGTGTGCTTCTACTTCACGGGTTCGACGAATTGTATCGTGATAATTTGAATTCCCGCCGTCGATCAGAATATCGCCGTCCTCCAGGAGTGGCAGCAGACGGGTGATCGTTTGATCAACCACGGTCCCCGCCTTGACCATAAGCAGAATCCGTCGTGGTCGCTTAAGCGTGGAAACAAGTTGCGGAAGCGAGTAGGTTCCCTGAATGGAGGTACCTGCCGCAGGTCCGGCCATGAATTGCTCCATAGTGGAGGCCGTACGGTTATAGACCGTCACACAGAACCGGTGATCGTGCATATTCAGGACTAGATTCTGTCCCATCACAGCTAGGCCGACGACACCGATATCTGCCTTAGCAGTGTGCTTCATGAGTTCCTGGAATGAGATTATTTCGGGTTGTACGAGGCAAATAAATTCTGTGCACAGAGGATGGATGTGCAGCAAAATGCATTGGGCGCATTCCCCCTGTGTTGACGGTGATGTATCTGGAGTCAGCGAGGTTGAATTTGGCCGGGTTGACGTACTTGCGCTCCTTCCACATCACGTAACCGGTCTCCGAGCACCTTTCGCATACTGTCTGCCAGAATACTGAGATTTTCAACCACATCTGGATAGCGTTCAGATACATCCTGGATTTCTTGCACATCTGCTACAAGATCATAGAGTTCCAGATCAGAATTCAGGTGTGTATATCGCCCTGGAATTCCATCTGCGCCGGGTTCCTGTCCGATCATTGTCCGATAGCGGTGCGGGAAATACAGTTTCCAGCGGTCGCTGCGCACGGCGTGCAGTTCATTTTGCCGGTACCAGAAGAAGTAGGCTTGCTGAGGTGATTCGGTGGATTCACCGCGGAGAAGGGGCCAGATGTTCCGGCCGTCAATCGGATGCTCCGGCAGTGGTGCATGGATGAGATGTGCCAGGGTTGGAAACAGGTCAATTGTCATTGCGGGGGTGCTGACCGATAATCCTTCCGGCAGGGTTCCCGGCCAGCGGGCAATAAAGGGCACTCTTACTCCGCCTTCCCATACGGTTCCCTTTCCCTCACGCAGAGGACTGGCGCTGCCAGCATGATTCCCGTAGCTGAGCCAGGGACCGTTGTCACTTGTAAACAGGACCAGTGTGCGGTCATCAATATCCATATCTGCCAGAGTTTGGAGGATCTGCCCCATGGACCAATCTATTTCGTGAATGACATCTCCATAGAGGCCTGCGTCACTATTGCCCAGGCGCTCTTCGGAAACAAACAGGGGCACATGCGGCATAGGATGGGCGATATAAAGGAAGAAGGGCTGATTGGCGGATGCCTGCGTACGAATAAATTCCGTACTGCGCAGGGTAAAATCGGTGGTAAAGCGGGTTTGGTCCGTATTGAATCCCACGATGGAATCCCCTTCAATGGTCGGCAGATCTCCCCAGTTATCTGGGCTTTCGGGATGAAACGGCCACATATCGTTGGAGTAGGGAATACCGTAGTAGTCGTCAAATCCATGTTCCGTGGGCAAAAATTGAGGATGATGGCCGAGATGCCATTTTCCGTACGCCGCCGTCGCATAGCCTTTTGTTTTGAAAAGTTCTCCCAGAGTTACCTCATCTTGATGGATTCCATGCGAATTTCCAGGTCCTAATGCACCGTGGATCCCGATCCGGTTTGCATAGCTGCCGGTCAGGAGTGAGGCGCGGGACGCGGAGCAGACGGGCTGACTCACATAAAAATCTGTAAAATAGACCCCCTCTGCTGCCATGCGGTCAAGGTTGGGGGTTGCATAACCGGGGGCCCCGTACACCCCAATATCACCATATCCCAGATCATCAACAAACATAATGATCACATTGGGCAGAGGTTGCGGTTCGGTTGTACATGCCGCCAAAAGGAGCGGGATCAGGAAGAAGTATTTTCGCATTGCAGGAAGCGTTTCACGCCAAGATACCATTCGGATCAACGTAAAGGGGCGAATATCAGGTTCAGCGGGTCCGGTAAACTCCAGGGAATATGCGTTTGATCACCGGAGCCTATTTTATTCAGGTTACAGGAAGGCATTGGAGTCGCGAACATTTTCAATTGGCAGTACGGCATCCGTATCCGTATGCAGACCTATAAACCGATCAAAGACTAATTTGAAGGTTTTCTGTTGGCAGCAACTCCATCCACAGTCGGCATCGACTTCATTCCTAGTTGTCCCTGAACAGGCGCTGATCTTTTTCAGGGAGCCAATCAGGAGGCCGGGGCGAAGGAGTTCCAAGCATCATCAAGGACTTTGCTATAGTGATTGCGAATGAGATCATCTTCGATACGCTGTCGTTTCTGATCTATGATGATTTTCCACGGCGTACCGTCCGCGTGAGTAATCTCCATCAATTGCTTTGCAGAGAGTATTCCATATCTACGCCATACGAAGTTCAGGATTTTCAGGGAAGCGGAATCGTTCTTGCTGACTACCGGGATTTGAAACTTCCCGGTTAAATAATTATATTGCGCAGACCAATTACGAAGGGGGAATGACTCAAACCGCTTAAATTCGTGATACAGTTCCGGCACTATCGGACTATACGGCCAAGCTTCAATTCGCTCCCGAAACAATTTATCACTGGTTTGAGCAATATAAAATCCATAACTGATGTAGACCAACTTTTGTAGTTGGAGATGCGTGATTGGCGGCCCTTGCTTCAGGGATCGTCTAATCATGAAATTGGCCACTGCTCCTACCAGATAGGGAGACATAATTCACACCTCAAGTCTGATTGTCCAAGATAACACACATGCTGCGAATATGCCCGAAGGCATGGAATTTACGCAATCCCGTTCAATCCGTTTCCGGTTTTTTGAAGGTCGTTGCGGCAAAATGCTCTGGCAGCAGGAAAGCTCTCAGCGTCCAGTGCCACTTAGATTTTTACCGTGATTCGGTCAGGTCAGATTAGTGTGTACGCACAAGTGTTCCAGTGGATATCTGGCCGTCAATGATCCATCGGCTGAAATAAGTTCCCGCAGGCAACGGACCTGCATCCCATACAATGTGATGCTCTCCGGCTGACCGCAAACCAGATACGGGGTACGCAACCTCACGTCCCAATGCATCATAGATCACCAGAGATACCTGCTGCGCCTGTTCCAGTACAAAAGTGAGTGTGGTAGAACGATTGAAGGGGTTGGGATAGGCCGGCAATAACCCTGTGACCTGTGGTAGATTCTCCCCGTCTGTGGCGGTGACACTGGGGGATTTATGCAAAACCAAATGTGACGGAGCAATTCCCGCGACGAATCGACCAGCCTCTGACAGGTCATCCCGATTTACGATCTGAACGAATCCCGGTTCGACATAGCTTCCAATTCGGCTGATATAAAACAGGCGTGCGGTTGCGTCGTAAGCCAAACCACCGATCCCCTCATCTCCCGATAAGATTATGGGCTCCTTCTGCAAGTTTTGGGCAGTATCAAAAACCAATACCGCTGAGTTGTCACTGCGAATCAGAAATATTTCTTCACTCTCAGGGCTGTAATAGGAATCCAGGCCCGAGGCACTTGCGCCGACCTGGTGGTCAAATTCAATGTGCTTCAGAATCTCACTGGTCTGCGGATTCAATACGACCGCCGCACCATTGGTTCTTTCGAGTATCTGGGTGAAATCCGCACTATAGACCGTGTTGCCCTTGCAAAACGCCCAGAGATCCCCCTGGCGATCAACTTCAAGGTGCCGGGGACCATCACATCCGAGATCAATCGTTTCAATGACCGTATCGGTCTGGATGTCAATAACCGTGAGCGTAGAGTCGCTGCCCCATCCGTAGTTGGCCACGAATGCACGGTTGCTGACCACGGCAATGTCCTCCGGCTTGGAGCCTGTGTCTACAGAGCCGGACACCGTCCGTGAACGAAGGTTGAGTATCCTGACCCGATCTGAGTTCAGTTCAGAAACGTAGGCTTTGTTTTGATCAACGATGCCGATATATCGCGGATCCGCGACTTGGGGAATCTGGCCGACACGCATGTTGGTGGATAAGTCCAGGATATCCACATTGTTCGTCACATTTGATGCGACATACCCAAAATCACCGTGTAGCGTGATGCTTTGGGGAAGACTGAAAAACTCAATCTCCTTTGTCTGTCTGGTGGATAAGTCGTACCATGTAATTGAGCCATTCGTATCGGAGAAATTGCCTTGATTGGCAACATATATGCCGAGAACTTCCTGCGCGGAAACAGGTGCGGTGATGAACCACATCAAGATGTAAAATTGGACAAACCTGGTCATTTACAAAAAGTGTTCAGTGAAATGTGAGAGTTAGCATCAGCCGTGCCTGCCTCGGAGGCATCGGATTGGCCGGCAGATATTCGTAGCGGGCATTCAGAAGGTTTTCACCGTGAACCCCCAGGGAAACAGGGCCGGTATGAATCTTTATTTGACCGTGTATCAGAAAGAAGGGTTTGGATTTCGTAACCGACGTTATCGCAAGTGCGCCGGTGTAACTGGCGGCAATGTTAACGGTCAGGAACCGCCAGCGAAGTTGCGAGTGGCCTTTGACTGCGTTCCGAGGAACGAGCCGCAGGAACGAATCGCTCTTCTGTGCCGTGTGCGACCACACGAAACCTGCACGGGCTTTCATCTGTGCAGTCAGGTCCCGTTGAAACTCGACAGAGGTTTCTAGACCGTAATTGGTCGTGCGATTGGTATTCAGCGGTGCCCAGTGTCCGGCCGGCACGGGCTGCCATACAATTTGGTCACGCATCCGGGTCATGAAGGCGGTTATTTCAATTTGCAGTCCGCCATACAGCCATATCAGTCCGGCATCGTAGCTCTCGCCATGTTCCGGTTTCAGATCTGGATTTCCTCCCGGTAACCAAAACCGGTCATTAAAGGTGGGCATCCGAAACGCCGAGGCTGCCGAGCCTTTCAGATGGAGGTTGCGTATCAGACGGACATTGACTCCGAGGCTGGGAATCACGGGGGTAATCCTACTTGGCCGGAAATAATGATCCAGACGCAGGGCGGGGTAAACAGACAGCGGTCCCCAACTCCGTATTGCGTGGGCGTATGCAGCATAATGGTGCTCCATATTCCCCTGTTTCAGGCTTGGGTGATCTGCCTGGCCAAATCCTGCTTCTATTCCACCCCCTAGCTGCCAAGACCGGATCGGTGCCAGTTCAATACGGGTCTGGATAGACGACATGCTCGTTCGGCCAGTATTGTCAAGGCGTGTACGTGGATTGAGGTAACGGAGCATTCCTGCCTGTGTGAGGCCGCCAGCTTTCAATGACCCCCAGGCCCATTTTCGCCTGACATGTGCCCAGATCCGCAGATGCTCATCCCACTGGCGCTCGCCTGTAGACAGACTGGAATTAATGCTTGGCAATCCACGTTCAGCATCACTGTACCATGCGCTTACCTGCCATTCATCTCTGGGGCGCGTCCATGTCATTGACCCGAAGATCGAACGCTTTTGTTGATCGCCTCCTTCACGGGGCGATTCTTGCACGGGAAACAGTGCACGATTCAAATATGGATAATCCCCCCTGTATTGATCAATCTCACCGGACACGGTGCCGGTCAGGTGTCTATGGTGCAGGGTAGCGTGGACAGCACCATAGCGTTTCCCCCATGCTCCCGTCTCAGCATGTGCTGCAATAAGGTTTTCTGAGGATGCGGTTTGCAGATTTATGACACCGCCAACGGCATCGGTGCCATAGAGAACCCCGCCGGCACCAGAGGTGACCTCTATCGCATTCAGCATCATCGTTGGCAAGAGGGATAGATCCAGTTGTCCGAATTGCGGACTTGCAATTCGGTGCCCATCCAGCAGAACCAGAGTTTGTGAGGCTGTGCCGCCGCGCTGTGACAAGGTTGCTAGTCCTCCTGCATAGTGTCGAACATACAATGCAGAACGCTGGCACAGTAGATCGGCCACGGTCAAGGCACCGGATTCTAAAATTGCAATGCGATCAAGTACCTGTGTCCGAATGGGGGCATACACAACAGGAACGGGTATCCGCGCAGCGGTAACCGTAATCGGAGGAAGCGATACAGTGCTGTCGGCGACTTGCACGGCCAAGACCGGAAGGGGCTGAAGAGCACAGAACAATAGAATACGCAGCATGTTGGTGCTTGAACCTCAATCAATGAGATCCTGGCCGCTGCGTCTAGCTAATCCTCCTAGCAGATGCCGACCATAGACCTCAAAACCCGGAGGTTGGTGGCGCGTTTTTCCCTCGGCAGGTTTCCTGACTCGCCGTACGCACACCCAGTGTGCCCGAAGATGCGGTGTTCACAGCCTTCCCATCAATTCTGACAGTGACCATGTACTCCCTTTCACCTCTTCTCTGGAAGTATGACTACTTCCGTACGGCCTACAGTTGCGGGTACAGTTCCGGCTTGTTCCTGCAGCAGGAAGACACCGGATTCCCTTTACCCAGGCAAAATGCCCGGACCGAAGGCGCAATAATGCCAATATACGAACAATTATTTGTTTCGAGTCAAGTGACGGTCATTCATTGGGAAGTATTCGTGAATGCAGGTGCAAAGCCAACTCCTGCACGGTTCAGACAGTTATGCTCTTGCTGACATCATTCTGCGGCCTCGGCATACCTGAAAATAATTGTCGTTAAACAGAAATATCTGACCATAGCCGAACCTCCAGTGGAGTTGCTCCGTTGTAATCGGCTGGATTTTCGTGTATGAATCTCTGTGTACATGGCTTCAAAATGCTTGTCGAAACGTTCCAAAATCGTCGGTGCACGGTCTCATTCTGTGAAGTTACGCACAGGGAAAACGGATCCCTGATTTTGTGGATATCTGAAATGAATTGAGTTCACCGAGGGGGGATCGTGCAAGAAGTGGAAGGGAAATTTGCCCTTGATTCGCACATCTTCGCCTTTAGGTCGTATATTTGGCGGACATGATGCGTGCACAGATGTTTGCCGCATCTTCTTACACTCACTTAACATGATATTATGAAGTCTCTCTTAAATTCATTTCTGGTTTTAATCTTTGCAGTGACGTTTGTGGCCTGTGGCGGCGAAAGCACTTCGAACTCCTCGGAAACGGCAGCAGTCGAAGCAGAAGGTTCTTCGGAGCCTGGAAGTGTCTCACTGGTAACGTCGGAAGATGCTTCTGAACCATTGAGCGTTGAAATGACGCTCAGACCGCTTGGAGAGGAGATGAAGTATGCATTGGATTCTATTTCAGTTCCTGCCGGGGCCGAGGTTAGATTGATCTTTGAGAACACTGCAACACTTCCCACAATGGTGCACAATGTCGTCATACTCACAACGAACAACGATGAAGATGTGCAACGGGTTGGCATGGCGGCCATTACCGCAGGCGAGGCGAATGGTTATCTTCCCGAAGATGAAGCCATCTTTGCCGCCACTCCAATGGCCCAGCCTGGAGAAACTGTTGAGATTACCTTTACGGCTCCTTCGGAGCCGGGGCAGCATCGCTTCATTTGCACTTACCCGGGACATTATGCACTGATGCAGGGAGTCCTGGTGGTTACTTAGGTTGATCCATACGATCAGAAGGAAGCCCCGAAGGGGTTAAGCCGGAGGTGCGCACCAATGAACAGACTTGGTGCGCACCTCGGTGTTTTAGTTGTTGTGCACAGCAGAACGGGATGGACTCCGTTCTGCCGAGGTCGTTCGGACAGACTTTGTTCTGTTCAGTATTGTAATGGGGGCCGTTCACAATAGAGTGGTCTTCTCGAAACGGGTACGGTGTATCTCTGCGGATTTTTGGATGGTTCATGTAGATGTGACATAAGGCGTTGAGCGAACCGTTCCAGACAGGCAAAAACCGTTTCCCGTCAAGTTTCACGGGTAGAGCCCATGGAACATCGTCTGTTGAAGGGGGCAGACTTGTAATTTGGCGGGCCAGATCTTATTGCGTGAATGCGCTACTGCGTGTCACGGTCTGCTGTGATAATCCTGCTTGGTGCGTATCCAATCCGATGTGCGAGGGCTTTAAGGATATGATCCGAAGGAAGTACAATGGGCGAGGTGTATAACAACCAGTGATCTGTCTCCATGACACCGGGTTCAAGAATTTGATAGCCGATGGATGCCCCTTCTGTCGTTGTAAACAGACGCAGTTCTACAGAGTCTGTCTCCGTTGTGATTACATAGCGCGACGAATCAATTGCGTTCGTAATGCTCGCTTCGCCAGAGAGTATTTCAAGCGAGACGGCAGGACTTTGGGGTTGGGTATGATTGGGCCAAAGCGAGGCGACAAAATCCATTTCATCCATTGCGCCGGGATCGGATGTATCCTTCATCCAACGGTTCAATTCGGTACGCATTTTGATCAACCGCTCTGCATAGGCTGGGTCTTCTGCAAGGTTAAAGAGTTCGTACGGATCGGTTTCGGTATCAAAAAGTTCTTCTTCGGGTTTGGAGGTTCGAAACCACTGAGACTGAAATTCATCAAGTTCGCCCGCATCACGTAAACGGAGCAATTCCTGCATGGTGGCCATCTGCTCCCGGTAACTGACAGGCAGGTAATAGCCGAGGTTGGGCTGTAGATTACGGATGTATTTGAATCGATGGTCTCTGACGGCCCGTTTGGTATCATATTCGGCATCAAACCGATCTGCGGCGGCATGGATAAACTGCCGGGGCATTGCCGCACGTTGATTGTCCAGAAAGGCTCTGCCGTCCAGATAGTCCGGTAAAGGAGCACCAGTCAGAGAAAAGACGGTCGGGGCCAGATCAATGAAACTGATCAACTGCTCATCCGTCAATCCGGCGAGTTGCCGGCCGGGAAACCGGATGGCCAGAGGGACATGCAGGCCTGAGTCATAGAGCTGCCGTTTTTGTCGCGGCAGCGGTCCGCCATGATCAGAATAAAACATAACGATGGTATCCTCCAGTATGTCCTCGTCCTCCAGTTCATTCAGGATCTCTCCGATACGCGCATCCAGAAGCAGGATATTTGAGTACATCCGCTTTACATCTGCCCGGACTAGTTCGGTGTCGGGCAGATATGGAGGGATCAGCACTTCCTGGTCAGACGGGATCCGTAGTGGATCCTCTGCCCGTACCCAGATCTGGGATTCATGGGTCAATCCAATATTGACCACCGAAAAGAAAGGCATCCCTTTGGGACGATTTTTCCAGTGAGCCTGTCGACTGTTCTCATCCCAGGCCATCACCGGTGCCTTGAATTGATAGTCCTGCTTGCTGTTATTTGTCGTGTAGTACCCATGCTCCCGCATGATCTCGCTCATCATGCGCACCGGTGGATCCGGGGTTGCTTCGTAAGGGATAACCCCAATCTTCTCCATATACTCTGGACGGGAGGAAGTGCGCATATGCTGTGCTCCACCGCGTGTTGTGTAAATGCCGGTTGCAATCGAAAAGCGGCTGGGAGCGCAGACCCCTGACACAGAAAACATGTGCGTGTACCGCACGCCCTCTCTGAAAAGTCGGTCAAGGTTGGGGGTTTGAACCGTGGAATCTCCGTATGCCGGAATTGTCGGGCTCATATCCTCTGCGACAATCCATAGAATGTTTGGGCGCTCTGGCAAGAGAAGGGTATGGTAGTCCGGGGATTCCTTTTGAACGGAATTACAGGCTGAAAAAAGAAACAGAACGGGAACGAGGCGTATGATGAACCGCATAGTCAGACCATATGAGATGCCTGAATATATCAAAATGACGGGAAATGAAAATAGAAGGATCATGGATTTTTTTGGTGTCCGCACCAGAGGATCGTTGTCTTTGCGTTTATTTCCTGTCTGGGCGAAAGCGCTCGGGATCCGGGATGCAGAACTGCGCGGCATAGATTTACCTATTGACGGGACGCTGGAATTTCACCGCAAAGCTGTTCAGCGTGTCAAGGAGGATCCTGAAGTGTATGGTGCACTCGTGACCTCCCATAAGTTGTCTGTTGTACGCGCAGCGGGGGAGTGGATTGATCAGTATACCCCCGCCGCCAGATTGACCGGGGAGGTGTCCGCACTGTATAAGCGTGAGGGAGAGTTATGGGGGGATGCGGTAGATCCTGCGAACTGCGGGCTCGCCATGGCGAATTTTCTGCCTCCAGATTGGTGGAGCCGTAATAAAGAGGCAGGGATTTTAGTGCTTGGGGGCGGCGGAGCCTGTGTGGCTCTCCTTGTGCATGTACTGCAGCAGGCCGTGAACCCTCCCGCTTTCATTCAAGTCATAGAGAAGCGTGTGGATAATCTGGAACATTGTGCCCAGGTTGCCGGGCAACTGGATGCAGGAGAGACCGCCATAGATTTTATTCATTCAGATCGGTCACAGGTGTGTGATCAGATTGTATCCGGGCTTCCGCCATGTTCAATGGTGGTTAATGCGACGGGTATGGGAAAAGATCTGCCGGGGTCCCCCGTCACGGATGCGGTACAGTTTCCTTTTCATGGAGTTGTATGGGAACTGAATTATCGTGGCGGGCGTCCATTTTTACATCAGGCTTTACGGCAGTCTCATGCAAGGTCACTGATTGTAGAGGATGGCTGGCATTATTTCCTGCACGGCTGGTCAAGTGTCATAGGGCTTGTATTTAATCTGACCGTCACACAGGACAGGTTCAAGGAGTTTTGTGCGGCTTCAGAGAATTGACAGGATTATAGATCTCTTTGGTCCGCCTCTGGATCAATTTCATTTTTGCGATTCATGGTGCATCGGATGTACCCGGCAGGAATAACGCGAAGAAACTACGCACCCCCTTCCAGTGCAACCAGTCCTCCCCGGATATTCATGCACGATGACGGCCGGTCTGTATATAACGGATCTCTCATGCAAAACGCTGATCGTTCCGAATCACCTTCTCCTGCACAGTGGATTCATGCTTTCAATGCCCATCATTCACCGCATAGATTTACTTGAGCAGGGTCATCATTTTGACGGCTCTCTCTTTTTCAGTTTGCAGAATGTAAAGGTAGGTGTCACTGGCCAGCCCTGCCCCGCTGAACCGCACACTATGACGACCGGCAGGCTGCACACGATCCAGCAGGGTTTGCACCTTCTGCCCCAGCAGATCATACACGGTGAGCGTCACCGGCCCGGTTCGGGTCAGCGAAAATTCAATGGCGGTGGATGGGTTGAATGGATTCGGGTAATTCTGCTCCAGCACGAAGTCCGTCGGAATCTCCTCCCCCAGAGATTCTATGGAGGTCGTTGGATCCGGCATGACATGAACGGCCCCGGAGGGCGTGCCGAGTCCCACCGCATTCCTTGCCGTCACCCGGTAAAAGCGGGTGGAGACGGAGGGCCGGAACGTATGGCGGTAGGCCGTGGCTGTCACGTCGGCGAGTTTCTCCCAGGTGAATCCGGCATCCTCGGACATCTCAACCTGATAACTGATAACAGGGGTTCCTCCATCGTCCACCGGTGCAGACCAGGACAAGTTCACCGCCTCCTGCCCCTCGGCGACCGCCTCCACATTGGTCGGCACGCCGGGCGGCTGCAAGGCCGCCCCCGTCGTGGCACTGGCCACATTGGAGGGCGCACTTGCTCCAACCGGATTGATCGCACGGGCGCGGTAGTGACGTGTCGTTCCGGGGTCAAGTCCCGTATGCGTATAGGTGGTCTCGCTGCTCTCTGTATTCTCGACGAGGTCGGACCAGATCTCGCCTGCATCCGAAGAGACCTCAATGTGATACCCGCGGACGGGGGCTCCGCCGGGATTGGAGGGTGCTGTCCAGGACAGATGGATCTCCGTCTGCCCGGAAGCCGCTGCGGTGAGTTCTGTCGGCACATCCGGCACGGAGATCACCACATGGTCCACATTGGAGGGATCCGCACTTTCACCAGCGGCATTGATCGCGTAGACACGGTAAGATCTTGTGTCGCCCTCGCTCAGCCCCGTATGCGTATAGGTGGTGGCCGCGCTTTCGGTGTCTTTGACCAGATCCGTCCAGGTCCCGCCCGCATTC
>JAJEFL010000177.1:0-11600 GCA_022820435.1 Rhodothermales bacterium | reverse complement strand
CCCTGGCTTAACATCTGCAACGGCATTTGCGATACAACGGAGTTCCTTACTCTCGAACTTAGCCACCCGTGCCTCATAAAATTCAATCCGCCCTTTCCGCCCTTCTTTCAGCACCGTTTTCAGCCCCTCTGGAGTCAACTCTCCTTCGGTCAACTTCAACTGCTTCAAGGCAGGCCACACATACGCCATGATGTGCTGCGGCCAACCATGTGTCTCATGGGCAATGGTCTCCACCCATTTTGTTGGATCCCCCCTCGCCCCGCCATCTTTCTGGAGCCAGTCCTGAATGACCGCATGTCTGGACCCTTTACTTAGCGGTCCCAGATTGATGTGGCAGCCGGGGTCAAATCTTGATATCCCCAGGGAATCAAAGGCCGCCGCGGTTGCCCCCAGGCCGGCGGCGATCAGGATCACGGGCCTCTCCATGTAGCCGTTGTGAATCGCGTCGAGAATTATCGTGACCCGATGCTTTTGCTCACTCGGCGTGCGCTTCGCCAGTATCTGTGCTTCGTCTAGAGTGAGTAATAATGCCCCCTCCCCGTCCTTCAGCACCTCCAGTGTGTTACGAAGGGCAGGTTTTTTCTGGGATTCATATCCTCCGCTCCCCTTCATGCTTCCGACCCCCGGCAGTGTTACTCCTCCTTCCAATTTCCCGCTCCATCCGTGCTCTTTCTGCTTCGCCTCCTTCTTCCGTCCAAGCGACTGAAGGAGCGTGGTCGGGTCCCACAGCGCATCTAATTGGATCTTAGCGGTCTGCCATCGCTGTGCTCGTGCGATCCGCACACATTCGTGGAGCAGTGCACTCTTCCCCGCACCGGGGGCCGCCTGAATCAGAATAGAGGTACCGGAGTTTCCCGCCTTCGCCCTGCCCAGCAGGTCCTTGAAATCATCCAGAATTTTCACACGCCCGTGAAAATAGCGGGCCTCGCCCCGCTCCCGTGTAGCAGGCTTCACAATAGGTTTTTTCTGTGATTTACTCATCGGGCGGAAACTTCTCAACTAACTGAATGTACGCACTCAGAAGAAAATAGGTTCCGATAAATGGAATTACCGGACCCTATTCTCCAGCGGTTTTAAGGCACAATTGGCCGGATTGGCATCCGGGATTAATTTCCTGCCTCTCCCTTAGGTCAATAAATGTCAAAGAGACTGGACGGCTTGACACTTGTCCGGTTAATTGCCGCAGATCAGCGGGGGCTTATATACATGAGAGTGCCCAGCGATATAGAACGAAAAACCTGCATGACATCCATCAACATATAGTCGGGTTTACGCTTCCAATCCTGTTATATATTCTCCCGGCTTTTTTTTTCTGAGATATATATTTCGCAGAATACTCTGATCCGGTTATATGGCAGGTGCTGACTGCATGACAAAATTCTATTTCAGGATATTCTACGGGGGATCTGAATCATGAGGGAATCAGTCCGATCTATCCGGCCAGGAAAAAAGTACCGTAACGCGCCGGTATCTGCTGTATGATTGAGAAATGGATTCGTCAGAACCCAGACCAGATTATACAGGATCCCCGGACTGCAATTCGGAAATTTCGTAAAACATATAATCATGCCGGCATTCCCTCTTTAATTATATGCCGTGAACCTCTCTCTGTCCTTGTGAAAAAATAATATATGAGGCGGGCCGGATCGGCTTTTTTCTGCTTTTCTGATGGAAAACGAAGCCTTTCCCCTGAGATATGCTAGGTTTATTCACGGCAACCGTTATCTTTTGAGGCATTCCATCTGGTACTCTGTCCGGATTGATGCAATTTGTGAAGCATTAACAACCGTAAATACGATGACTCGAGTAATTTGGGCTTCCATTGTCGCTGCACTCGGCGGCTTACTCTTTGGCTTTGATACAGCTGTAATCTCAGGAGCGGAGGGGGCGCTTCGGAATTTGTACGATCCGACCTATCAGCGTCTCAGCTCCGTTTTCGGAAGCCCGGCCTTCTGGCATGGTGCGCTGGTTGCGAGTGCACTGGTGGGGACGATTATCGGATCACTGGCTTTTGCGAAACCTGCAGATCGCTACGGACGCCGTCCGATGCTGATGGTCATGGGGCTCCTGTATCTCGTATCGGCACTCGGGAGCGCAATTGCCTGGAACGCTGAATCGTTTACCCTTTTTCGCCTAGTTGGGGGATTGGGGGTTGGCGGAGCATCGGTGGTTGCCCCCATGTACGTTGCCGAAATTGCTCCCGCCCGTATGCGGGGACGACTTGTCGCCATGGTCCAACTCAATATTGTACTGGGAATCCTGATCGCATACCTGTCCAACTATATCATTGCATCCTTTGCACTGGGCGCGGCAGAATGGCGCTGGATGTTCGGCGTGGAAGCGGTTCCTGCACTTGCCTTCACACTGTTACTCTTTACCAATCCCCGGAGTCCGAGATGGCTGGTGGCACAGGGGCGTGATGATGAAGCCGAGGGCGTACTGCAGGAGATCGGAGGAAATGGCTTCAATGTGACCAAAGAACTCGGTGCAATCCGCACATCGCTGGTAGAGACGCGGGACCACCTCAGAGAAAAATTTTTTCAGAAGAAGTATCTCAAACCGATTCTTCTTGCAATCGCAATTGCAGCGTTCAACCAACTCTCTGGAATCAATGCACTCATCTATTATACCCGCAGGATCTTTGAAATGGCCGGGGCATCCGGTACCTCTGCACTGCTCCAGTCGGTGATTATTGGCGGGGTGAATCTGTTGATGACAGCAGCGGCGCTCATGGTCATTGATAAACTGGGTCGCAGGAGACTGATGCTCGTGGGGTCTATTGGATATATTGTAAGTCTAGGGGCCACCGCAATTGCTTTCTATACGGATACAACGGGCCCCGTAGTTCTGGCAAGTCTCATTGTATTTATCGCATCTCACGCATTTGGGCAGGGGGCCGTGATCTGGGTATTTATCGGGGAGATTTTCCCCAACAGTATCCGGGCACGGGGGCAAAGCCTTGGCAGCTTTGTACACTGGATTATGGCGGCAGTTATTTCGCTGACCTTTCCGATGATTGCCGAAATATCCGGGGCGCATATTTTTGCTTTCTACGCAGTCTGCATGGTGGGGCAGCTGCTGTGGGTCATTTTTGTGATGCCGGAAACGAAAGGAATTCCCCTTGAAGAAATGAACAAGAAATTAGGGATCAGGTAGCCGCAAAATGCTTTCTCTACTCGACTTTGCTGTAATTATCGTTTATCTCGTCGGGATTGCGGTTCTGGGTATCCGACTGGGGGGGCG
Organism: Rhodothermales bacterium; assembly: GCA_022820435.1. Lineage (GTDB taxonomy): Bacteria > Bacteroidota > Rhodothermia > Rhodothermales > Bin80 > Bin80. Next base: position 8,357 of record JAJEFL010000177.1, on the reverse strand, counting down.
CCAGCGTTCCACCGAGGATTACTTTCTGGGAGGGAGAGATCTTCCCTGGTGGGCCGTCTGTTTTTCGGTTGTTGCGACGGAAACCAGCACGTTAACAATCATTGGGGTTCCTGCTGTTGCCTACGGAGGGACGATGACCTTCCTGCAACTTACAGGCGGATACCTTGTGGGGCGTATTGCGGTTAGTTTGCTCTTCCTGCCACGTTACTTTAAGGGAGAGATGAATACGGCTTACGCCTATCTCGGCAAACGCTTTGGTGCCCGTATGCGTTCTACGGCATCGGTGACGTTTATGGTGACCCGACTTCTGGCGGATGGCGTACGCCTGTTTGCGACGGCCATTCCGATCAAGGTGATTGCGGATTCTGCTGGAATGAGTTTTATGGGGGAGCCGATTTCCTACTTCCAGATCATTCTTGTTCTTGGTGTGATCACCGCGATTTATACCATGGTAGGCGGCATTCGGGCAGTGATCTGGATTGATGTGGTGCAGATGGGACTCTATCTTTTGGGGGGGCTGCTCTGTGCGATTCTTCTGGTCAATGGCTTGCCGGACAATTGGGTTCAAATGGCAGTACAGGAAGGCAAGTTTACCGTGATTGATTTTGGGATGGACGGCTCGTTTACCGATTGGATTACCCAGCCGTATGTTGCCTTGACCGCGGTGATTGGGGGAGGGGTCTTCTCTATGGCCTCACACGGTACGGATCAACTCATCGTACAGCGGTTACTCACCTGCCGAAATCTTGAGGACAGTCAGCGAGCATTGATTGGCAGCGCTGTTCTGGTTGCTCTGCAGTTTGCATTGTTCCTCATTGTAGGGGTATTGCTCTGGATTCACTATGGCGGGGTAACTCCTCAAGAACTGGGCTTAAGCCGCGGCGATGAGGTGTTTCCGCGTTACATCATTGAAGGCTTGCCTGCGGGATTATCAGGGTTACTTCTGGCTGGAATTTTGGCGGCCGCCATGAGCACACTGTCTTCGTCACTGAATTCACTGGCCTCGTCCTCCATGCTGGACCTGGTTGAACGATCAATGAAGAAATCCATCAGCGAGGTGCAGAGACTTTTGTTTTCGCGGGGTTTAACACTGTTTTGGGCTGGCCTCTTTATTGTATTTGCAAGCCTGTTTGAGAACACCGAAAACCCGGTTGTTGAACTTGGACTCGCCATTGCGTCATTTACCTATGGGGGACTTCTGGGCGGTTTCCTTCTTGGAATTATTGTCAAACAGGCGCGGGAATGGGATGCGGTAATTGCATTCCTGTTGACGATTGTAACGATGGTACTGGTTATTTTTGGCGTATGGCACAACCCGGCAGAGGGTTGGATTTTCATACTGAATCCATCGGATTCCATCATTGAAATGTCTGGACTGCGTCAAATTGCCTGGCCATGGTACACATTGATTGGGAGTGTCTTGTGCGTATTTGTGGGATTCCTGCTCTCTCTTCGTAATCGATACATGGATCGCCAACCTTCATGAGCCTGTCACAGAAAGTTGATAACCTGCATCTTTGGGCCACTCTTCGGAAGTTTATTACAGTAAAACTCGGTCTCTTTGTGGTGCTGGTGGTCTTGACTACCCTGGCATTCAAGCAGGGAATCCGGTCTGAGGCATTTTTTTCAGTAGGGGACCGGTGGCAGAAGGAAACCCTGGTTGCCGAGTTTGAATTCCCACTCTACAAATCTGCGGACTCTTTGCAGGCAGAGCGTCAACGTATACGGGAATCGGTTGAACCGATATTCTATACCTATCCGGATGCCCGGCAGCAGACGCGTATCGCCGTTGATTCCATTTCGGCACTGCTGGATACGGCATTTGATGCGTACACAAGTTATTTGATTGGGGCGAGGCGGGATACGATTGCAGCGGGGAGTGATCCTGAATCGGTGGACTTATCCGCAAGCACAATTGAGGATTCTCTGCGGTTTATGAACTTACGTCTTCATGTCCCTATTCGGCTCAGTGACCCGGTATGGCGCATGTTAGGATGGGATTATGCACGACGGAACCCTGCGATCCCAACCGCAACCCGTTCAACCTCGATGGATCCGCCGCTCTTTGAGCGTATCCTGAACGCAATTGCAGACCGGAGTCAGCGGCTGCAACTTCAGGGAGTTCTGGATATCCCGATAGATTCCATCCGTGCATCTTATCTGACGGTAAGAGATACACTGGAACAGACATTTGACCGAAGGTCACTCACGGGGGTTGTGGGGCAGCATGAAGCCCGTGAACGCATTCAAGTATGGCTTGAAGAAACCGTACTTCAAGAGGATTCTCCACTCACATCTATCGCAATTGCCCAGTTCATTGAAGCCGTCTTCACGCCGTCACTGATTTATCAGTCTGCCCCAACCGAACTGAGGCGAAGGGAAGCGGAAGCCCAGATCCTTCCTGTGCGGGGTATGGTTGCAGACGGGGAGGAGATTGTGCGCAATGGGGAGTTAATCACCGAAGAGATCAAGCAGAAGCTGGATTCTTTGGAGCGGGAGCAGGGGAGCGAATTGCCGGCAGGCCAGCGGCGGTTACAGTTATTGGGGCAGATCCTTTTAGCGTTAACCACGATTGGAATTTTTACACTCTTTTTGAGGAATGCCCGGCCGAATGTCTATTCCAGCAATAAATCTCTGATTCTCCTTTCGCTGCTTTATGCGGGGACGGTGGTTACATTTGGGGCTGTGATTCGATTTGCACCAACCATCGAATTCATGTATGCTGTGCCGGTTGTGATTGTCTCGGTGCTGTTAACGGTGATTTTTGATTCACGTCTAGCACTTTTGGGGACACTTGCACTGGCTTTTGTGGGAGGGTTTCTGCTTCATTCGGACTTTACGTATACCTGGGCAACGCTTGTCGGGGGAGCCGTTGCCACCTTCAGTGCCCGGGGGTTACGAAACCGGGGACAGCTTTTCCTTACCGCTGCGTTCGCATTTGGAGGCTATGCGCTTGCACTCTTTACGGTCTGGCTCTATGAAGGGATTGCCTGGTCGCAACTTCAGGAGTTTCTGTTGTTTGCAGGGATCAGTTCATTTCTACTGGTCACGGCCTACCCTTTCGTCTGGATACTGGAACGTGTATTCGATATCACGACGGACTTGCGTCTCCTGGAACTTTCAGATACCAATCATCCATTACTCAGGGAGTTAATGCAGCGGGCTCCCGGCACGCTCAACCATTCCATTCAGGTTTCCAGTCTGGCGGGATCTGTTGCCGATGCCGTAGGGGCCAATACGCTCCTTACACGAGTGGGGGCACTGTACCATGATGTGGGCAAACTTTCCTCGCCTGAGTATTTCATTGAGAATCAGGCAGGTACCGTGAATCCCCATGACCAGTTACCTCCAGAGGAAAGTGCACAGATCATTATCAGCCATGTGACCAAAGGTCTTAAATTTGGCGAGCGCTACCGTCTGCCCGCGAAAGTATTACATTTAATTGCCTCACATCACGGCACTACACGCACCGAATATTTTTATCAGAAGGCCGTTGAACAGAATAAAGCAAGTGGTACCGTTCTGGATGATGCTGTATTTAAATATCCTGGACCGCGACCAAATTCAAAGGAGGCAGGTATTCTGATGTTAACCGACACTGTAGAAGCAGCAAGTCGTACGATGAAGGATGTGACCGGGGAGAAACTTGAAAGATTGGTTGATAATCTGATTACCCGTAAAGTCACCAGTGGTCAACTAGACGATACGGGCCTGACCTTCAGAGATATCCCTCGTATCAAGAAGGTGCTCCTTGAGCAGCTTCTTGCAATCCATCATGTACGAGTCAGCTACCCTGATGTCATCGACTCGTAGTTGCCTGCAGATAGGGTCTTGTTCGTGGAAAAGGCGAGAGAATGGTGTTCATGTATCCTGAACCGCAGGATTTTTTATTCTCCTCCGGATTCCGGTCATCGTTCTGAAAAAAAAACAATCCGGCAGGACCACTCAGGAATTTTGGGATGCTGTCCATAGTAGATCGCCGGGCAGGCGCCTTCTTCAGGCTAGATTTCCGGTAAAAAGCACCTGGGGACAGGCAGATCTGCAACGGTTCGCAGGCCTGGTGGGGCGCTCAGTACCTGCGGGATTGCATTGACCAGAGCGGCAACGGTTGCCGTATCTCCAAAAATCCCATCCTCTACCACTAGATTAATCGGGGGATCACCATCCACGATGACCCGGTCTTCGGGCTGATCGGCCCCCACATACATGCGCAGGTCCAATGACACAACGGCTTTGTGATTCACAAAAGCCTGGGCCGTATGCTTAATTCCTGCAACGCGTCCGGATTGCACGGTCAGATAGGGTGTCTCAATTTTCCGCTCAGAAATCACCGGTTCAAGTTCTTCTGTAAATCGTTCAATGGGCCAGCCGAGGCCATGCATGACCAGACGCAGGGACTCTACTAGGCCGATATGCCCGAACCCTCCCTTTGCCTGTCGCTCCTGGAATGCATCTACCGTGATTCCGGCACCCACTTTCTTCTGGAGTGGTTCACGCCTCAGGCCTGCATCCACCCGCCGCTGCACCGTTACTGACCGAACGCGGGTACAGACCCCCGTTGCCACTAGCGCAAGCACATCCATTGCATAGCCGGGATTCACTCCGGTGCCAAGAATCGCAACCCCATTTTCTTTGGCCGCAGAGTTCAGCGTTTTCGTAATTGCCGGATACCGATCAAAGGGGTAGGGCAATTCCTCTGTGCTGGAGACAACTGCTGCTCCAGAACGAATGCATTGCAGTAGTTGCTGCTCCACTTGCGGCATAAAGGAACTCGTGGTATGAACAACAACATCCGGTTGGGTTTTGGTAAGGACGGCTTCTGCGTCGGAAGAGATGATTACATTCGAGGAAGCATCGACGAGGGATCCCAGCGTCTTATTGGCTTTTTCAGGATCAATGTCAATGGCCCCCACTAACTCTAACTGCCCAGATTGGGCTTTCTCCAGGATTAACTTTGCGGCTCCCTGACCGATGGGTCCTAATCCATACTGGACGACCCGGATGGAACGATTTTCTCCAATGCTCATGAATGGTCTGGTTGATTAAATGGATACCCAAAGTGGGTAGGAGGATTAAAGGTCTCTTTGATGGTGCGCACGGAAACCCAGCGCATCAGATTTGGCGGTGCTCCCGCTTTATCGTTGGTGCCGGATGCACGTGCTCCGCCAAATGGCTGTTGACCGACCACTGCACCAGTCGGCTTATCATTGATATAAAAATTCCCGGCCGCGTTGCGCAGCGCCTCGCTTGCTTGAACGATAACACGTCTATCCCGGGCAAAGACGGCACCGGTCAACGCATACGGTGATGTCTGATCAACCAGTTCAAGGGTTTTTTCAAAAGCACGGTCCTTATAGATGTAAATCGTCACCACCGGTCCGAAAATCTCTTCGCACATCGTTCGGTAGTGCGGGTCGGTGGTGACGATAACCGTGGGTTCAATGAAGTATCCTTCTGAACGGCTGCACCGGCCGCCGGCAAGGATCTTGGCATCCGGTGATTTTTTTGCATGCTCAATGTAACTTGAGATATTCTGGTAGGATTTTTGGTCAATGACGGCATTCACAAAGTTGGAGAAATCTTCAACGGTCCCCATCTTAACTTCGTTGAGCTGCTCAATTAAAGCCTCCTGGATCAACTCCCATCGGGATTGAGGAAGGTAGACACGTGAGGCGGCGGAGCACTTCTGCCCCTGATATTCAAATGCACCGCGCACGATGGCAGTGGCGACCGCATCTGGATCTGCGGATGCGTGTGCAAGGATGAAATCTTTCCCGCCGGTTTCACCGACAATGCGGGGATAGGTATCGTAGTTGGAAATATTGGATCCAATCGTCCTCCACATATGCTGAAATGTTCCGGTTGAACCGGTAAAATGCAGTCCGGAGAAACTTGGAGATGCAAGTACGGGATCCCCAATCGCCGGGCCGGAACCCGGCACCATGTTAATCACACCCGGAGGCAGGCCTGCATCTTCAAGTAGCTGATAGATAAAGTATGCTGAATAGATGGAGGTCGAGGCCGGCTTCCAGATGACGGTGTTTCCCATGATTGCCGGAGCAGCGGGGAGATTTCCGGTAATGGAGGTAAAGTTAAAGGGAGTTACTGCAAATACGAATCCTTCAAGGGGGCGGTATTCCAGGCGGTTCCACACCCCTGCCGAGGAGTGGGGCTGTGCTTCATAGATCTCTGAAGCATACTCCACATTGAATCGAAAGAAGTCAATGAGTTCGCAGACTGCGTCAATTTCGGCCTGATACGCATTTTTGCTTTGTCCAAGCATGGTGGAGGCGTTGAGTTTATCTCTCCAGGGGCCGGCAAGGAGTTCGGCGGCTTTCAGAAAGATTGCAGCCCGGTCCGTAAAGTCCATATTTGACCATTCCTTACGGGCTTTAAGTGCCGAGTCAATGGCCTGGCTGACTTCCTTGGCTCCGCATTTATGGACGGTACCTAACAGATGGTTCAATTCGTGGGGGGGCCGGATTTCTTCGGTGTCTCCGGTGTAGACGGCATTCCCGTGAATGAAGGCCGGGATTTCTGTGTAACTCTGTTTGAAATCACGCAGTGTTGCCTGAAGGGATGCACGTTCAGGAGAACCTGGAGCATAGTCCAAAACTGGTTCATTGACTACTGCAGGAATAAGGGGTTTACTGTTATTCATTTAAAGATTCTAGGTTAACGGATTGAATGGAGAACCGGGAAAATGGTCTCTATACTGTTTAGATTTTGAAATCTCTGGAATCCAGATAACTCCGCCGGGTGTACAACGAACATTCTCAGGCCAGGTTTCATGCCGCCTCAACCGTATGTATGATTTGATGTACCGGGATTAAGAAATTTGCCCATTTCTGCACTTTTGCTGAAAGGTGCAGGCATCGTGATGGATCAAGATGTCCCTGCATCTCCATTTGGATTGTCATGAGATGGTACGTTATTCTTTTGCAGTTCAGATGAATATCTGTTTCTCTGTGGGGGATACACCATGGCATGGTGTATGGGCGAAAAATGTCCATCTGGGAAATCAGTTCAAAAAAAATCCTTCCTTGTGTACGCAAAATAGGGGAATTGTTGAATTTCATTATAGTTGAGATAAAATGGAACCATGTCTACACGGGAGTGTAGCAGAGTGTGGACTGTGTCTATAGGAACATGATAAATACACTCTCAATCTCCAGGGAACTCTCCAAGGCAGGAATTAAACGAGAGCAGGCTGAGGCCATTGCAGATATCGTTGCGAAAGCCGTTACCCATCAAAACGGAACGCTTGCAAGCACGGAATTTGTACGTACCCATATTGGTGAGGCGCAGAAAGACACGAATGACAAGATGGATGCTTTACGCGTGGATGTTGGTGAGTTTCGGAGTGATCTGGACAACAAAATCTCTTCGATTCGTGTTGAAATAAGTGAGTTGCGGATTGATTTGGACAACAAAATCACTTCGGTTCGTGTGGAAATAAGTGAGTTGCGCAATGATATCGCCATCAAAATCACTTCGGTTCGTGTGGAAATAAGTGAGTTACGGAGTGATTTGGACAACAAAATCGCTTTGGTTCGTGAGGAAATAGGAGAGTTTCGAAATGATGTCGCCATCAAAATCTCTTCGGTTCGTGAGGAAATAAGTGAGTTGCGGAATGACATGAATGTTAAAATGAGTGACATGGATGCGAAGATCAGTGCTACCGAAACTCGGCTGGTGCGTTGGGTGGTTGGTACGGGTGCAGCTCTGGGGATTATTCAGGCACTCATTCAACTAACATGAAGGAATGTTGAGTCCTTCGTTTGGTCAAGCATTCTTATAGCCTCTATCGACATTCTGAATATCCTATAAATGCTACCTGATCGGACTTCATCAATTGTCATCTCAAGTACTAGATTTGCTATCATGAATGTCTTCAGTGTCTCCGCTGACATAAAATCGTCATCTGGTGAGAGTGTTGCGGAAGGGGAGGGGGAATCTGGCCCAGCTTGTTAACATTGAGATGTTTTTGATCTCTGTTTGTATCTGGCATGTTATAGCTATGGCCATAAGCACTGGTAGCGCAATGCGTTGATATTCGATACAGAGTTTGGCCTTAACGAGAAATTGAAAACTCTCAGATACATTTGGTCAGCAGGAATATTTTCAGTGGAATGAGTCCTGTGGTTTGAAGTAAAACTCAGTATGCCAAGATGAGGAGGCATGATCACTAGACGCATTTGTATCTGATCCTTACCTTTGGGAATTATATCTATCAGTAACAACTTACTGCATAGTCTTTTTGGTGCTTCATCACCTGTTGCCCGGTTGCAGGCTTGCGCTCCGCAATGACAGGTCTTACATAGGCTCCACAACCCGTTCGGCACAATTCGTGCCAG
>JAJEFL010000046.1:0-25163 GCA_022820435.1 Rhodothermales bacterium | reverse complement strand
CCAGGACCGTCAGCGCATGTAAACAACTTGAAGTGCGCAATGCCCCCGTTGCCGTATAAAATCCGAACGCCTCGCATAATTGACGCGCCAATGCCGTGCGACCATCGCTCGGATGGGAGGCCAAAACCTCCTTCACACGCGGAAGATCCGCACGGAAACAAGACAATATCGGTGGCTGAAATGACTCCATACCACCAATGTCAGGTTGTCAAACTATGCAAGAGGTAGTCCAAGCGAGATCAGAGGGTGAAAATTCCCTAAATATCAGTAAATTAACAAATCAGATGACGAAGGCGGGATTAAAATTATCCCTGTCAATCGTTTTTCCGTGACAAGGCGGACAGAGCAGCAGGCATGAAACCAGTGGGAACTAAGAAAAGAACTGGCCAATCGGCACCATTTGAGTAGAGAATCAGCGTGGCTATTATACTCAGCACGCCTAAAATGAAAGCCAGTAACGGTCCAGCACTAAATGATAAAAGCCGCCATGAACTCAATCCTGTGCCGATGATCCTGTTCTCCGGTGGCCATTGATATAATTGTATCCGCCAGTCCAGGTCTCACCTTGTCGAACCCAGCCAGATAATCAGGAGACGGGAGTGGCCCACTGTAGGACTGCCGAACAGACAAAAACTGTGACTCTTGATGTGTTTCTGGAGTCACTTGTTCTTCCGGTACGGCAGATTCAGTACTCATACTTACGAAACTGTCCCGTTTTTCTCATTGCTGGAAGATTCCAAACCCTCATTAACCCTGTCCACTGCTTTCCACATATCCAAACCAATTACCTCTAGGTCACGTCGGAATACATTTCTGTCATCCCGGCCTATAACGTTAGAGACGTATGCGGAATTACGTCCGCACAACACCCCCATTCCTTTAAAAAGTTCAGAGGTCACCAACTTAAATATTTTCATCATAGACTGAACATTATTTGTTGAAAGTGCACCGTGATACTTCTAAAAGACCAAGGTGGTTCCATCTCATGCTTTTTGTCCATTGTCCAATTATCCAAAACCAAAGAGCAGTCCTTGATTAAAATTGCTTCGGAGAGCCCAACAACTTCTTGCGCAACCCCTGAGTTTAGTATTTTCGGGGAATTCGTGGGGGATCTATTTGGGAATTATAACTCATTCTTGCAGAACGAATTCCTGGTAACAGGCTGCACGAAAAATCATCACGGAGTGTCTAGCCTGAATTGTCTAGCGACAATTCAGAAGGCGGATGATGACAACTGAGAAGGGATTTCGTCCACAGGGGGAGGTGTGAACGAAACTTATCTTTTCAAACGAGCCCAAAGCAGGGACTCTCCCAAACGAGCGTGGAAGCTTGAATCAATGCTTTTTTACCCGTCCTGTTAATCCGCATCCAAAGCAGACCGAAGCATGGTACACAGATCTGGAGTCCCATAAAAACCTGTGTATAAATTCCCCTGATGATAAGCGCCCTGTAAAAATTCCGAATTTTTTCAGAATGGGGGAGGTGCGTCTGGAACTTTTCTTTTCAAACGAGCCGTATGCGTTAACGCGCACACATGGATCCGTGCGGGGCCGCCCGGAGAAACCCGTGTCACTATTGCGATAAAAGCGGTCAGCAACAAAAAAGGTGTCCCGGTAAACCTGCCGGGACACCTTGATCTCAAAGAGTAAATGGCGCTTTAGTTTGCAGGGATGGTGTCCACCCTTCGGAACTGTGCGGCCGCACCTTTCTTCGTGGTCTGGCCGCCCGCTCCCATTCCCATATCCGTCATACGGGACTCGTCAATGCCGCTGTCAATGTAATACTGCCTGACTGCTGCTGCCCTGTCCTCACTCAATTGCTGTGCGTTGCGCTCGTCACGGGATGCATAACCTTCAATCCGCACATTCAGTTCGCAGTTCTGGAGAATCTCCAGATTCTCCATTAACTGTGTACGGCCGGCATCGGTAAGCACGGAGGAGTTGCGATCAAAGAACACCGTGTTCATCTCGGAAATGTCACAGTCAAAACAACCCTCCTCGGTCACATTCACCGTCGCCGTCCGCTGATCCGTGCCTGCATCATTGATAAGGGTCAAGGTGACGGTGTAAGCGCCGGCCTGTGCGTAGGTGTGTGACGGACTAGCTTCGGTACTGCTCTGGCCGTCCCCGAAATCCCACTGATAGGTGAACGGCTCCGAGCCGCCCGTGTTGGCGGTAAACGTTACACCGGGATCGTCATCGCAAATACTGACACTCTCTTTACTGGTCGTCAGCGCAAGAATTTCAGCGGGAGCAATCACAGTGACATCGCACGAACCCGTGGCGGTGCCCGCTTCGTTCGTTGCCATAAACATCACCTCATAGGTCCCCGCTTCTGTATAGGAATGAGTGCCTGAATCTCCCGTTGCAGTCCCGCCATCTCCAAACTCCCAGCGCAGTTCAATCGGCTGTGTGGCGATCTCTACATTCGTAACGGCAGAAAAGTTGGCGGCTGTCTCCGTGATGACCAGTGCAGTCGGACAGGTGAGTGCACCGACCTCGGGCGGGGTGACGGCGGCCGAAAAATTGACTTTGAGGCCAACGCCCAGCGCGGTAAGGACATCGATCCCGCCATATCCATGTTCGGAAGTACCGTCTAATTCCTCATCGCCGAAATGTATCCCGGAATTGAGTTCCACGAAGAAGGAGGTGCGCGGGTTCAGGGCGATGTCGAGTCCAGCCCCGAGAAGAGGACCGAATGCACTCCCGCTCTCCTCAGTTGTATAGGGGGCCTGTTCCTGCGTTACATTCCCAAAGGAGTACGACAAACCAAAATTGAGATAGGGAGCCGTGCGGGTTGTGGACTCTGCGAAGGTGTAGCGCCCAATTGCCTGAATGGAACTGCGCACGGCATCGTCATTCTTCACCCCTTCGACGTCAGCGACTCTGGCCGGGAACTGGGTGATCACAGGATACTCTCCAATAACATAGGCAAGACTGACAGAGAAAGGCACCGATAACTGATACCCCAGCTCAATGCCGATATTCCAGGGGGTGCCTACGTCAAAAGCATCTCCGTTGAAGTTGAAGGGAGACTGCTCATTGTCCCCTAAATAGGACGAGAATCCAATTCTGGGCTTCACAAAAAGGCTGCCGTCCGGTCGGAGGTTCTTCATGTAATCCTGTGCGACAGAACTCGGCACAATCGCAAGAAGGAGTCCAATAGACAGCAACTTTACTGCGGCTGAAAAAAGATTTGATAAGTGACTCATTGTACGTGGTATATAAAATTTTGCTGAACTGCGTGGATCAGAGAATCTAACGCGCAATCTCATTCAAATGTGATGAAAGTTGCGATTTGTAATGTGCACACTTGTTCCGGTGAATAATTCCCTTTGTAACAAGTCTGTCCAGATACGCCTGGGTCTCAGGGTAGAGAGCCTTCGCGGCGGAAGCGTCCTCGGTTTGCAGGATCTTCCGGACCATGGTTCGCATCCGGCTGCGGTGCTCACGGTTGCGAAAGCGGCGTACCGCACTCTGGCGCACGCGCTTAACGGCTGAAGCGTGTTGGGGCATAAGAATAAAACGTGATTTGACCAAAAAGGCTGATACCCTGTCTAAATGTTTAGGTTCCTAATCCATCATTTTCCGTAGAAAAGCAGGAACGGAATCCGCAGGTGAAGGGTCTTTCTTTTTTGACGGAGCATCACGCTCATCCAAATATCTGATTTTTCCATCCCCTGACGGTGTCCCCTTCCTGGTCTTGGCCAGTCCGCGACGCTCCCATGCAGGTTCATCCAGAACCTTGAGGTTGTCCTCTCCCTTGTAGCCGAAGTTTTTTTGCTCCGGAATCAGTTCCTCACGCTGCGGCTCTTCTCCGGATGCCTCCAGCCGGTCAAAACCGGTGGCAATCACCGTGATCTGTAGTCTATCCCCCATATCCACGGTCTTCACGACCCCGGCAATCACCTCGGTATCTTCGCCAGCCTCATCGTTCAGAACGGCCATTGCTGCGTTCATCTCTTTGATCGGGATCGCATCCGCGGTGAAATTCACCAGCACATTCCGGGCACCTGCAATGGAGATCCCATCCATGAGCGGGCTTGAAATGGCATTCAGCGCAATCGTGGCTGCACCGGTCTTCAGGTCCCCGGTGGCGACCCCCATCAGTGCAGTGCCGCCATTCTCAATCGTCGTGCGAATATCTGCAAAATCCAGATTCATCACACCGGTATGGGTAATTAAATCACTGATTCCACGGGTGGCATCCGACAGAACCGCATCCGCCCGCTGGAAGGCCTCCGCAAGATCTGTGGTTTCGTCTGCAACATCCAGCAGCCGCTCATTGGGGATGATGATCAACGCGTCAACACTGCCGCGCAGGCGATCAATTCCGGACAGGGCGTATTCCATCCGCTGCTTGTTTTCGAACTCAAAGGGCTTGGTGACAATCGCCACCACCAGAATATCCAGCCGCTGCGCAACGTCGGCAACAATGCTGATTCCTCCTGTTCCAGTTCCGCCCCCCATGCCTGCGGTCACAAAGACCATATCAAATCCGTGCAGGGCAGTCTCGATCTCCTCCACGCACTCCATCATTGCCTCTATACCGATCTCAGGCCTTGCTCCAGCACCCAGGCCTTTGGTCAATTTCCGGCCTGCCTGAATCTTGTGCTTAGCCAGACTCTTCTGCAAATCCTGGGCATCGGTGTTGATAACCATGAACTCCACATGCTCTAAGCCGTCCCGAATCATGCTGTTGACGGCATTCCCGCCGCCTCCGCCGACTCCGACAACACAAAGCTTGGCGACGCTCTGACATTCGGCATCAAAAGAGAACCGAGTTTTTTTATGTTCTTCCATGATCTCGCTTGTTTTCATTTTTGATGAAAAAGAAAATGAGTTGTTTTAGAGTTCGTCGAACCAGCTTTTCATGCGGCCGACAATTTTTTCCCACGAACCGCCTCCTTTTCTGGAAGTGTCCGTGGCTCCGGGCAGTCCCCGGATTGAGCCTTCCTGTGTGACAGAATTTCTAATTTTCGGGGACAGCCCATAAAGAACCAGGCCGATTCCCGTGGCAAATTTTGGGTCCGAAACTTCTTTCCACAGTCCGCTCCCCCGCTTTGTTGGAAAGCCGACACGTGTTTCAAGCCCAAGGATCTCATTGGCCAATTCCCGGGTCCCCGGGATCAGAGATCCGCCCCCGGTCAGGACCGCACCGGCGGAGAGGTGCTTCCCGTACCCGCTGCGTCGAATTTCAATGGCAGCGATCTCCAGGATCTCCTCCAGGCGGGGCTGAATGATCTGCGCCAGCGTGCTGGAACTAATCGTCTTCTCCTGCCTGCCGCCCAGGCCGGGGATCCGTATCTGATTTTGATTGTCGGTGAGGTCAACCATCGCACAGCCAAACTGACACTTCAACTGCTCGGCATGGTCACGCATAACCCCCAGCCCCTTTCGGATGTCTTCGGTCACATTGTTTCCCGCCACAGCGATGACGGCCGTATGCCGGATCGTCCGGTCTTCAAAGATGGCCACATCGGTCGTTCCGCCTCCAATATCAATCAGAGCCACCCCGACTTCCTTCTCGTCCGTGTGCAGTACGCTGAATGAACTGGCCAGTGGCTCAAGTACGACATCGGTGACCTGATAGCCTGCTTTCTCAATACACCGGTAAATATTTTTTGCGGCGGAGACCAGCCCGGTGATAATGTGCACATTGGCTTCCAGACGCACCCCGTTCATTCCGACCGGATCCAGCACCCCGTCCTGACCGTCAACGATGAACTCCTGGGGAATGATGTGAAGGATCTCCCGGTCCGCGGGCATCGCCACATGCGCCGTATCTTCAATCAATCGCTTCACATCCTTTTCTGTAATTAAATGGTCGCGACTGGCGATGGTAATGACCCCCCGACTCTGAAAACTTTGAATATGGTCACCGGCAATGCCGACAATGACATTCCGGACTTCTACATCCGCCGCACGCTCCGCGGCGGAGATCGCCTTCTGAACCGAGGCAACGGTCTTGTCAATATTGACGACAACCCCCCGGTTCAGACCGTCTGACTCCGCAATTCCGACCCCAAGAACATTGATGTTTCCAAGAGAGTCAGATTCGGCCACGACCGCACATACTTTCGTGGTGCCTATATCCATTCCGACGACAATGTGATCATGCATGGCTTGTTGTGTATAGCTATATCGGGTTTTCTTTGGTTACGATCTGGCCTCGAAACCGCAGGTCAATGACCTCAAACGTCCGGTCTTCGTGAGGTCGGACCTGCTGCTCCCAGAAGTTGTATAATCTGTACAGTTTTTTTTCCCACGCCGTATCCCCTAGACGCACAACGGTGGCCTGATCAATGCCGGCAGCACGCATGATCATGGTCAATCCGGTTTCGGTTACTTCAAATTCAGAGATCAGCGAATCAATCCTGACAGGAAGCTGCGGCAGAAGGGTCAGCAGATTTCGCACCGCCGGGTCGGTGACCGAAGACAGTGCACGATAGGGACCGGGGGCTCCCCGCAAAAGCGGCACATCAAAAGCTGCCTGCGTGTAGGCAGGCATCATGTAGCCGGACGCATCCAGATAGTAGGCCGGCCTTCCGTTTTCCGCAATGGTTAACAGCCGCGGCTGACGCTCTAGAATCTCCACCTGCAAGGTACCTGTTGGATAACAGATTGCACGCACTCCCTGAACCCATGGATGCCGCTGCAGCCGATCAACGACCAGTTGAGGATTGAAGATGCTGTCAATCAGCTGGTACATGGAGGCAGTATCCGTGTATTCAACACCGATCATCTCAACCTCGGTACACGGGCGCTGCCAAAGGTACGACCATCCGGCAATTCCCCCGACACAGATCGGGAGTGTGACGGCAAGAAAAATCAGCGTACGTTTCTGTCTGCGTTTCATGTCCCTAGGCCGCCGCGCTCTGGCAAAGTTGTTTGGTATATTCGCGGGCCGTTCGCCAGATGTCCCCCGCCCCCATAAACAGGACAATATCGCCGGGCTGACAGGTGTCCCGCAAAATGGGCAGTACATCCTCGTTCCGGCTTGCATAGCGGATGTCGCGGTGCCCCCGGGCAGTCGCCAGTTCGGCAATCAATTTCCCGGTGATGCCCGGAATCGGCGCTTCCCGGGCCGGATAGATTTCCGTCACGATCAGAATGTCTGCATTGAAAAATGAACGGGCAAACTGATCCTTGAAATCATTGGTACGTGAATACAGATGGGGCTGAAATACGCCCACAATCCGACGGTCCGGGTATCCCTCACTCGCCGCCTTTAAGGTTGCGACGATCTCGGTGGGATGGTGTGCATAATCGTCAATCACCAGAATATCATGCCCCTCTCCCAGGATCTGGAACCGTCGCTGAACCCCGGAAAAGCGCTCCAGTCCTGATTTAATACTTTCAAAAGCAATATCGAGCTCCAGGCCAACCGCGACCGCCGCCAGCGCGTTGCGTACATTGTGCAGTCCAAGTGCCTGGAGTTCAATGGAGCCGAGAAGGCTGCCCGACGCAAGGACATCAAAATGCGTGGCCTGCTCCTGCTGCCGCACTCTCTCGGCCCGCACCATCGCCTGCCGCGCGGTACCATAGGTGACCAGTCTGCGGTCAATCCCGTCAATAACTGCCTGTACACCCGGATCATCCAGACAGACAATGGCAGCCCCGAAGAAGGGGACACTCGCCGCAAATGCAGTAAAGGCCCGGTAGACTTCGTCAAGGCTTCCGTAGATATCCAGATGGTCTGCCTCAATGGTCGTGACCACGGCAAGGGCAGGAGTGAGCCGCAGGAAGGCACGGTCATATTCATCCGCTTCAATCACGATAATATCCCCCTCCCCGCTGACCGCGTTGCTGTTGATCTCCGTCACTTTTCCCCCGACAATGATCGTCGGATCAAATCCGCCTTCGGCAACCACGCAGCCAACCATACTGGTCGCCGTGGTTTTTCCGTGGGTGCCTGCGATCCCGACCCCGTATTTCATGCGCATGAGTTCTCCGAGCATTTCGGATCGGGGAATCAGGGGAATCCGACGGGCAATCGCCGCCTGTGTTTCGGCATTCCGGTTCCGATCCACGGCAGACGAGTAGACGACCACATCGGCATCGCCGACCTGTTTCTCGTGATGGCCTTCATAGATCTGCGCCCCCTGATCGGCAAGTCTCTGCGTCAGTTCACTCAGGTGCAGATCGGAGCCGGTCACCCGGTATCCCCGCGCCAGAAGAACGGCCGCAATAGAGCTCATGCCGATGCCGCCAATGCCGACCATGTGGACATGGCGGATTCGCCCGAGCCAGGGTTGTCTGCGCTGTGAACTCCTGCTCATTCCTTCCACCCGATTAATGCCAGAATGTCTTTCGCAATCGTCATGGCCGCCTCAGGTTTGGCTGCTTTGTGCGCCTGCTCTGCCATGTTCTGTCTTCGCCCGGGATCATTCAGCAGGGCAGGGGCCTGGATCAGGATCGCATTCAGAAGATCCTCCTCCGGTACACAGATGGCGGCTCCGATCCGCTCCATGCTGCGGGCGTTTTTGGTCTGATGATCTTCCGCCACATGGATCGACGGTACAAGCACCGCCGGAGTCGCAGTACACAACAGTTCACTGCAGGTGAGGGCACCGGACCGCGCCAGAACCAGGTCACAGGCGGCATAGAACAATTCCATCTGATCTACATATTTCAGGACCCGAAGTCTTGCCTGCTCCTTCTCCCGCATCCGCTCGTAGTACAGATTTCCCGTCTGCCAGATGACATGAAGGTTGGGATCGGATAAAAGCTGATTGGACACCTGGCCCATCGCCTCATTGATGGCCTGGCTTCCCAGGGATCCCCCAAATACGAAAAGCACCTTTGCATTCCGGGGCAGTTTCAGGGATTTTCTGGCAGATTCGCGCGTCATTCGGACGGCCAGCTCTTTACGAACCGGGTTGCCGCTGACGCGGCAGCGCCCCTCGGGGAACCAGCTCTTTGCTTCTTCAAACGCAATATGCACCTGAGCTGCACGACGTCCCAGAATACGGTTCGTCACGCCTGCATAGGCATTCTGTTCCTGGGCCACGGTCGGACGCTTCCGCATATGGGCGGCCCACAGTACGGGGCCCGAGACGTATCCGCCTGTCCCGACCGCGACATCTGCATCAAAGTTCTGGACCAACTGATAACTCTGCCAGAGCCCCGTCACTAGCTTGAACGGCAGGCCTGCATTTCGCAGCAGCAGCCGGCGGTGAAACCCGCTGATGGTGATGGGATGAATCTCAAATCCCGCCTCCGGGACCGCATTCCACTCCAGATGATCCCGCGTTCCCGCAAATGCAATTGCACTCATGGGATCCAGAGCGCGAATTGCCTGTGCAATGGCAATTGCGGGATAGACATGGCCGCCGGTGCCGCCACCGGCCAGTAAGATACGGGGCGGTCTCATCGGTGGTCCAGTTGTCGGGAGATATTCAGAAGAATTCCAAGCAGGATGCCTGCCGCAAGCATCGAAGTGCCGCCATAGGAAACTAGCGGAAGCGGCAGTCCGGTCACGGGCAGAATCCCTACCGAGACCCCCGCATGCACCAGACTGTACAAAAACAGGATGGTTGTGCAGCCAACCGCCAGAAAAAGGCCGAGCGGATCCATCGCATGACGCGCAATCCGCAGAAAGCCCCGCAGCAGAATCATGATAAAGAGTCCC
Organism: Rhodothermales bacterium; assembly: GCA_022820435.1. GTDB lineage: Bacteria > Bacteroidota > Rhodothermia > Rhodothermales > Bin80 > Bin80. The sequence continues at coordinate 15,530 of JAJEFL010000046.1, read as the reverse complement.
AACAGGGCAAGGCTTCCCAGAATTCCGTACTCTTCGGTGATAATGGCGAAGATGAAGTCATTATATGGGGTCGGCAGAAAATCCCGCTGAATACTTTTCCCCGGTCCCCGTCCGGTCCATCCGCCCATCGCAAGCGCAATTCTGGCCTGATGCGCCTGATACCCTTCCGCCTGCAGGTCAAAGACCTCGGCCTGTTCCGTATTCTGGAAGATCTTCAGACCCAGGAAAGATTCCACCCGCTGCGCCCGGTTCGGCGAGGTGAGGAGCATCATAAATACGCAGGCAACCCCGATGAGACACCCTCCGCCAAGATAGAACAGACTCACCCGACCGACATAGAGCATCAGCATGACCGAAACCAAAACGAGGAAAGCGGTGGACAGGTCCTCAAGGCCGATCAGCAGGACGGTCAGAAATGTCCAGAAAAACAGGGGAATGATTCCCCGGATGAAATTGTGAATATATTCCTGTTTACGGACCAGGAGAACCGCAATGTTCAGGATCAGTGCAATTTTGGCGAGGTCGGAGGGCTGAATGCTGAAGAAACCCACCTGGAAGGCACGGGTTGCCCCCCCATACGTGACCCCAAAGATGCGGACCAGTACCAGCAGCAACAGAGATCCCATCAGAAGCAGTCGTGACCAGCGTGCGATCTGATGATAGTCCAGCGTGCTGAAGACAACCATCATCACCAATGCCAGCCCCACCCGGAGCGTGTGACGCAGGAGGAACTGTTCGGTATCTCCGTCTGCCTTTACCTCCGCCAGAAAAGCGATTGCGCTGTAGACCGCCATTACCCCGATTGCAGAGATGACCAGCACAAGCCAGAGGACATACTTGTCCATCGGTGCCCGGTCCTGCATATATAAGGTGCTGGTGCGTCCTGACATCATTAGAAAGTCTCCACAATATGCCGGAAGCACGCTCCCCGCTCTTCGTAACTGGAAAACAGGTCAAAGGAAGCACATCCCGGGCTCAGGAGCACAATGTCTCCGGCATTCGCACAGTTTCGTGCATATTGAGCGGCCTCGTCCAGTGTTCGGACGGCCAGCGCATGGCTGGTGTGAGGGCCAAGTTCCCGGAGCACCTTTGGTGCGCTTTCCCCAAACGCAATGAGAGTGTGCACTTTTTCAGAGATCAACGGCTTGATAACCTCATAATCATTTCCTTTATCCCGTCCCCCTGCAAGCAGTACAATCGGTGCATCAAAACTCAGGAGGGCATACCAGAGTGCGTTCACATTGGTCGCTTTTGAGTCATTCACATACGTGGCTCCATTGAATCGGCGGATGGTTTCCAGCCGATGATTCACGCCGGTAAATCGTTGCAGGCTTTCACGCAGAACCCGGTCGGTGATGCCCATCGCCTGGCCGGCCAGTGCGGCCGCCAGAGAGTTGCTGACGTTGTGCGGCCCCGGAATTCCCAGTTTGTCTGTGGGCAAAAGCGTGCGCTTTTGGAGATGGATCCTCTCGTGGATTGCACTTGCACCCCCGGAAAGCTCCACCCGGCTGCTGAACGGGAGTCCCTGCACATCCCGGGTGGAGATAAAGTACTCCACCTGTTCACGGATCCGCGTGTCGTCGTAGTTGTAGATGACGGTGTCTGCACCGGACTGATTCTCATAGATACGGAGCTTGCTTTTGGCATAGTGTTCAAAACTGCCGCCGTAGCGGTCCAGATGATCGGGGGTGATGTTCAGGATCACACTCACATCCGGCCGGAACGTGTCTATATGATCCAGTTGAAAACTGGATACCTCAAGCACGACCGCCGTGTCTTCCTGCAGATGCTGGATGTGCTCAGACAGCGGCGTGCCAATATTGCCGGCGACGACCGTATGCCGGTCTGCCGTTTTCATCATGTGTCCGACCAGCGAAGCCGTTGTCGTTTTTCCATTCGTGCCCGTAATGGCGATCATTTGTCCCTTTGCGTACCAGGAGGCCGCCTCAAGTTCCGAATAGACCGGTACTCCCATTGTGAGGGCGGCCTGGACGGGTGGACTGGTGGTGGGCACTCCCGGGCTGATGACCAGAAAGTCGGCGGTCAGGGCCCGGTCGGTGTGTCCCTGTTCTTCTATTTCAATTCCCTGATTCCTGCACCATCTTTGTGTATCCGGATTGATCGGTCCGTGATCAGAAAGCAGTACTTTGGCCCCGTCACGGGCCAGCAGATCCGCGACCGCGCGGCCGCTGCGGGCAGCCCCCAGTACGGTGACTCGTTTTCCGCGGGCGTTGTGGCGCTGCATCATCGGATCCGGAGTGATAACAGGGTGGCCAGCATGGTGATCACCGTGACGAGGCAGAAACGGGTGACAATTTTGACCTCGTGCATTCCCTTTGCCTCATAATGATGATGCAGGGGGGCCATGTGGAAGATCCGCCTGCCCGTGCCGGTCTTGCGGCGGGTGTGGCGGAAATACGCCGTTTGCAGAATGACCGACAGGGTCTCAATAAAAAAGACGGCACAAAGCAGGGGCAGGAGAAGTTCTTTCTTCACCATCAGGGCCACGACCGCAATGGCGGCTCCCAGAGACAGGGATCCGGTGTCCCCCATAAAGACGGTGGCCGGATATCCGTTAAACCAGAGAAACCCCAGACACGCAACGCACATTGCCGCAGCAAAAATGGTCAATTCGCCGGCCCCCGGCAGGTGCAGAACTCCCAGATAGGAGGAAAATCCTGCGTGTCCTGAAATATAGGTGAGGACCACCAGCCCCATGGCAATAATGGCGGCAACCCCTGCCGCCAGCCCGTCCAGGCCGTCCGTGAGGTTGACCGCATTGGAGGTGGCCGTAACAATGAAGGTGGTTACCGGGATGAAGAACAGCCATCCGAGATCCATGCCTCCCGGGAATGCATTCCCCAGGAAATTATAGTCCAGATGCCAGTTTTGGAAGAAGGGCAGGTCGGTGACCGACCGCGTCGCCTCAAAATGTGGATGAAAGTACAGGATCGTCCCGACCAGAAGTCCAAGCCCGATCTGGCCCGTCAGCTTCATCCGTGCTGCCAGCCCCGCTTTATCTTTGTGAATAGTTTTGATGTAATCATCTGCGAACCCGAATGCGGCCATCCACAGGGTTGCAATCAGGATCAGCCAGACATACACCTCCCGCAAATCCCCCCACAGGAGCGTTGCAATCCCGATCGCACTGACAATAATCAGACCGCCCATGGTGGGCGTCCCACGTTTATGTGAATGGTCCACCGCCCCCGCGTCCAGCCCGGTACGCACCTCTTCTCCAAGCTGGTTCCGCAAAAGCCAGCGGATCACATAGGGGCCGATGACCATGACGATCACAAAGGCGGTGATGGCAGAAAGCGTTGCCCGTACCGTGATGAATTCCACAACCTGAAATCCCGGAGGTGAAAACCTCTCTTCCAGCCACTGCAGCAAAAAGTAGAGCATGAGTTCAGAGAAGGGGTTTCGGGTTACGTGAAGCAAAGGCCCCCAGAACCAGGTCCCGGTCGTTCAGCGGAGTCTGGACCCCGTTTTCGACCTGAACGGATTCATGTCCCCTTCCGGCAACCAGTATGATGTCTCCACTCTGGCATTTCTGTGCGGCATATTGTACCGCCTCGGCCCGGGGGAGAATCAGGTGCGCCCGTTCGGGGTTTTTCATTCCGCGGAGGATATCCTCCGCAATGGTCTGTGCAGGTTCATCCCGCGGATTATCACTGGTGATGACGACCTGATCCGCCAGTTTTTCAGCGATGGCTCCCATGCGGGGACGCTTCATCGTGTCGCGGTTGCCGCCACACCCAAATACACACCACAGCCGGGGAGTCAATTTCCGGCGGGCGCGGGAGAGGGATTGCAGAACCGCTTCCAAAGCATCCGGCGTATGTGCAAAGTCAACCACGATCCGGGTGCCGTCCTCGCACCGGTACTGTTCAAATCTGCCGGAGACCGGGCGGGCCCCGGACAGGGCATCCAGGACCTCCGTACGCGGCAGTCCGGCGGCACGCACCGCCCCGTAGGCGGCCGCCAGATTATAGGCGTTGAAGGTGCCGGCCAGCCGGAAGGTGCGGGCTTGGCCGTCCAGATGAAGTTTGAGCCCGTCCGGGCGGTCCTCCAGAATGCGAAACTGTATATCTGCACCGGTATACTGACCGAATGAGCAATGCGTGGCCGCTGTATTTTTGACCATGCGGCTGCCCGCCTGATCATCCTGATTGTACACCGCAGTCGCCTCGGCACTCAGGCCGTCAAAGAGGCGTTTTTTGCTTTTGAAATAATGCTCCGGGGTTTTGTGGTAGTCCAGATGATCATGCATCAGGTTGGTGAATATGCCGACTGAAAAGTTCAATGTTTCCGTTCGGAATTGATCCAGCGCATGGGAGGAGACTTCGATCACGCAGGCCTTGCAGCCTGCACGAACCATCTCTTTGAGCATCGGATGCAGATGCGTTGCATCGGGGGTGGTGAGCCGGGACGGATAGATCGCCTCTTTCGTCACACAGGACACGGTTCCAATGAGACCGGTCGCGGTTCCGGCACATTCAAGCACATGCTGCACGAGGGTGCCGGTGGTGGTTTTTCCGTTCGTTCCGGTTACCCCGGTCAGATGCAGAGAGGCAGCTGGATCTCCATAGAATGCCGCTGCGATGATCGCGGCGGCTTTTCGCGCATTGGACACCTGAACAACGCCGGGATTCCGGTCTGGAATTTCTTCACAGACAATGATGGAGGCTCCTGCGTCCAGTGCATGCCGGATGTAGGCATGCCCGTCCAGCTGTTTTCCCGGTACGGCAGTGAAGACATATCCCGGGTGCACCTGACGGCTGTCCTGGCTCACTCCGGTGACCGTCACTTCCGGTACAGATGCCGCAGGGTTCACGAGCAATCCCTCGCTGGCTAATCGGCGATTGAGATCAGTCCAGTTCATTCTGCTGTAATTGAAGGATCACATTGGTCTGGATCGCGGCCCCCGGTTCGGGGGATTGTCCGATTACGGAGCCGGTTCCGTTCAGTTGTACATGGAGCCCTTTGGCACGCAGCCGAAACCAGGCGGTCCTGGCATCAAGCCCCAGAACATCCGGCATTACGGTCAATTCCGTGTCATCCGGAAGAGAAGCCACTTGAATCTTTGCATGGGTTTGCTGCCTGAATTCTTCAGAGACCGGCACGGTTCCCGGGGGGGATTCAAGCCGGTTCCGACCGGTCTGAGACCTCCATCCCTCCTGCGGTGTGGGGAGACCGGATGCCGGGAAGGTTGCCGTCCACCGCTCCGCAATTCTCTTGAAGACGGGGGCAGAGACTCTGCCGCCATAAATGCTGGTTTCGGGTTCATCCAGGATCACAATCATTGCGACATGGGGATCTTCGGCCGGGTAGAAGCCGACGAAGGTTGCCCGGTATCCACTGCCATATCGTCCATTGACCACCTTGCGGGCGGTTCCGGTCTTTCCGGCAATGGTCAATCCCTCAATTTGCGCATCCGTTGCGGTGCCCTTTTGCACTACATCAATGAATGCCGGCTGGAGCATTGCAACGGTCTCTTCCCGGAGTACTCTTCGGATAGAGTCAGTCCGGGCCGGATCATCCGCTGCACGCCAGAGCACACGCCCGGTGACATCCCGCCGCTGTGCCACGATGTACGGCTGGCGCAGCAGGCCTCCGTCTGCAAGGGCAGCGTAGGCCATCACCATCTGCAGGGGGGTTACATCAATCTCGTATCCGATGCTGAGTGCGGTTTTGGTGGTTTTGCTCCATCGGTCCGTGCGCTTCAGGAGTCCGCCGACCTCTCCGGGAAGGTCAATCCATGTTTTTTGCCCAAATCCAAAGTTGCGTATATACCGGTACAGTGCTTCGGGGGGCATGGACTGTGTCGTAAGGGCCATTCCCACATTACTGCTCTTCACAATCACATCATGAAAGGTTATCTCTCCATACTTCGCGACATCGTTCAGGGTATAGCCCGCCACCTCAATTCTGCCATTGCCGGTATTCACCAGGCGATTCATGGAGGCGATGCCGGTTTCCAGGGCGGCGGAGGCGGCAATCATTTTGAATGCGGAACCGGGTTCAAGCCGGTCCGTAACCGCGCTGTTTCGCCAGGCAGATACGGGTGCATTCAGGGGCGTATTTGCATCAAAGGTGGGCACATTGGCAATGGCCAGGATTGCGCCGCTTTTTGGGTTCACGGCAATTGCGCTCCCGCGAATTGCCCGGGCCTGTGCAACGCCCGCCGCAAGTTCTTCCTCCATAATGGTCTGCCGGATGAGATCAATTGTCAGCACGAGGGTCTCGCCGTCGGCGGCCGGCACAACAATCCCTTCTGCGTCTACGCGCAGGTATCCGCGGCGGTCCCGGAAAAGGGTGCGCCGTCCCGGCTGCCCTTTGAGGTACATATCATACTCCAGTTCCAGGCCTGCTTTGCCGATGCCGTCTACATCCACATGTCCGATGATGTGAGATGCGGTGCTTCCGTAGACATACTTGCGCTGGGACTGTTCTTCAAGGATAAGACCGGGGATCTCCCAGGAGGCAACCTCTCTTCGCTGGTCCGGGGTCAGATTGATGAGCCGGACAAATTGCTTACTGGCTCGGTTCCTGATCCGTGATTGCAGTTCGGTCACCGAAGTTCCTGTTAAATCGGCCAGGCGGGTCAGAAAGACAGCTTTCCGCTCTTCAAATTCGGGTACGGTGGGATCCAGTGCCAGGTTGTAGTGCGGGGAGTTCACCGCCAGAGCCCGTCCATGAATGTCCAGAATTTCTCCACGCTGTGGAGGCAGCAGCTGCTGAGATTCCGCCTGTCTCCGGCCCAGTTCACGTAATTGAACGCCCTCATCAACATTGAGCCAGACCAGCTGCCCGGCAATGATCAGCGGCAGGAGCACCAGACCGGTCAGTACGACATACATCCGTCCCAGTATTTGATCACGGATTTTCATGGTTCAATCGGCGGAGCACTCTGGACAAGCCCTGCATATTCGTGTCCCCTTTGAAGTCCAAGCACCTCTGCACGCTCATAAATAACGGAAGGACCAATGGAAGCATTGTAATCGGCGACAAGCCGGTTATGCTGCAGATGGAGGCGAACATTCTCGCGACGCTGAAGATTGATCTCCCCCAGCAGGTCCTGCGAGGTGTGAATATGACCGATATAGCCGGTCAGGACCCCTGCGAGGATAAAGATGATGAGTCCAAATTGCAGGGTGGAGACCCGGGCGACCACTTTCCGTTCCGGGGTGGACTCATCAATGATTTTTAACTCCTGCCAGTTGCGAACCGAGAACATAGCCCGGTCCACCGCACGCTGTTTGCGTGCGGTCTGACTGGGAGGTCGATATTTGCGATGCTTAAACATCAAATAATATTTATGTACTGACCGGCACGGAGCAGCGGGTTCCCGCACGCAGTTTTGCGCTTCGGGATCGGCGGTTTGCCGCAATCTCTGTGGCATCCGGGGTGACGGGCCGGCGTGTAAGCGGCTTCCAGGGCACTAGCCGGTTCCCGTAGAGATCCCGCCTTGGTTCGCCGTTCAGAACTCCGTCACGCAGCATACGCTTCACCATCCGGTCCTCCAGAGAATGGTAGCTGATGACGACCATCCGGCCCCCTTCGGCCACCGTATTCAGGCTGGTTTCAAGCACCTTCGCCAGTTCCTCTAATTCCTGATTGACCGCAATGCGAAGGGCCTGGAAGGTGCGGGCAACGGCCCGGGATTCCTGCCTGGCGGGGACTGCATCACGCACCGTGCGGGCCAGCCCCGTTGTGGTTTCAATGGGGCGGTTTGAAATTATCGCCCGTGCGATCCCCCGTGCAGACGGCTCTTCCCCCCAGGATCGAAGGATGGTCAACAGCTCATCTTCGGTGGCTCCATTCACGAGATCCGCAGCAGTCAGATTCATGTCCGTATCCATGCGCATATCCAGATGGGCACTCTGACGATGACTGAACCCTCTTTGACCGGTATCCAGCTGATGCGAGGAAACCCCCAGATCCAACAGGAGCCCGGTCGCGGGCAGAAGGTCGGGGATCAGGTTTTGCAGATTGCTGAATCTCCCTTTGCAGACAGTTAAACGCCTCATTTTGATGGCATCCGGCAGCCGCGCTTTCACGGTCTGAACCGCGTCTGCATCCTGGTCCACGGCGACGACCCTTCCCTTTGGGGACAATACAGAGAGGATGGCCGCAACATGGCCGCCGCCGCCGGCGGTCGCATCCACGTACGTGCCGTCGATGTCCGTTACCAGATATTTCAGTACAGTATGAGAGAGAACAGGTGTATGGTAGCCGGTTGCGTGCGGAACAGTGGACATCAACTTCCCATGACCTCCGCCGCCAGCGTCTCATAGTCCGCTTCTTCGGCATCCAGATAGTCATCAAATCTTTGGGGATCCCAGATTTCAAGGTATTTCTGGTTTCCCAGTATCAGACTTGTTTTTTCAATGCCGGCATACTCAAGCAGTGGTCGCTGCAGCGGGATCCGTCCCTTTGCATCAATGGTTACTTCATCCGCCCACCGCATGAATCGACGAATAAAGGCCCGGTGCTTGTGACTATAGGGATTGAGCGCTGAAATCTGTTCTTCAATCTCCATCCATTCATCAAGTGGATAAACAAAAATGCATTGCTCAAACCCGCGCGTAGCCACCAGGGTATTATGCGCCTCCGGGCTCATGCACGTACGCATCCTGGAAGGGATCGCAATGCGCCCTTTTCCATCAACTGAATACGTCGCCTGTCCTTTAAATCCAGGCATGAAAACCCCTTGAGTGTACGAACCTAACCAATGATAAGAAATTTTTCCCACAATTTCCCACAATTTCCCACAATTTTTAATTTTAATCAAAATTATTGCAAAAATGTGCAAAATCAGCCCCGTCAGACCGCACGGGGATGGTGTATGGTCTAAGGAGAAAAGAGGAAGGAAGGGGGTGGGGGAGCGCGGCTATCCCTTGTGGTTGAGGGCCGCGTCAATGAAGGAGGTGAAGAGGGGGTGGGGATGGCCCACGGTCGAACGGTATTCGGGATGGAACTGTACGCCGATATACCAGGGATGGGAGGGCAGTTCGGCAATTTCCACGAGTCCACTTTCCGGGTTGATTCCGGTAAAGTTCAGGGCATGCTCTTCAAGGCGGTGTTTGATGGAATTATTGACTTCGTACCGGTGGCGATGCCGCTCACGCACCAGGGTCCTGCTGTAGATGGCATGCACCTGTGAGCCCTCTGTGATTTCGCAGTTGTAGGCACCAAGTCGCATCGTCCCCCCTTTGTCGGAAATCGTCTTCTGGTCTTCCATAAGGTCAATGACGGGCCAGGGCGAATCCGGATCAAACTCGGTCGAATGTGCGCCCTCAAGTTTGCAGACATCTCGTGCAAACGAGATGATGGCGCATTGAAGTCCCAGGCAGATTCCGAGGAACGGGATCTTTTGGATCCGGGCGTAGCGGGCGGTTGCGATTTTTCCTTCAATCCCGCGTGACCCAAAGCCGGGGGCCACGAGGATTCCGTGCACATTGCGCAGATGTGTTCGGGTATTTTCCTCACCGATGCCTTCGCTTTCCACAAAATGAATGTCCACACGGACCGACAGTTTTGCTCCGGCCAGAATAAACGATTCGGTAATAGATTTGTAGGCATCCTGATGGTCTACATATTTGCCGACCAGTGCGATGCGCACATTGTTCTCCGGCGCATGCACCCGCTGCACGAACCGTTTCCAGTCCGCCAGATCAGGCTGCCCGGTGACGGGTTTTTGTGTCTGAGGATCTTTGAGGCCCATGCGTTCAATGATCAGCTTCTCAACTCCCTGCCGGGCCAGTTGAAGCGGGACCTCGTAGATGGAGCGGGCATCTGCTGCCTCAATCACGCCGCGGGTTTCCACATTACAGAAGCGGGCAATCTTTTCGCGCAGCTCCCTGTCCAGCGGGTGCTCGGAGCGGCAGACCAGGAGGTCGGGCTGCAGGCCGTAGGAGAGCAGCGTTTTTACCGAATGCTGGGTGGGCTTGGTTTTCAGTTCGCCGGCCGCGGCGAGGTAGGGAACCAGGGTGAGATGGGCAATCTGCGCATTGGCGGATCCCATTTCGTAGCGCAGCTGCCGGATTGCTTCCAGATAGGGCAGGCTTTCAATGTCGCCCACGGTGCCGCCGATCTCGGAGATGATCACATCCAGGCCTTTGTTCTCTGCGAGGCGCACGATCCATGCTTTGATTTCATCAATGATGTGGGGGACCACCTGGACGGTTTTTCCGAGATACTCTCCAGCGCGTTCTTTTCCGATCACTTCGCTGTAGACGCGTCCGGTGGTAACATTATTGGCCTGGCTGGTTTCGTGTCCGAGAAACCGCTCATAGTGTCCGAGATCCAGATCGGTCTCTGCTCCGTCATGCGTAACAAACACCTCCCCGTGTTCATAGGGGTTCATCGTGCCTGGATCTACATTAATATAGGGATCCAGTTTCTGGATCGAGACCCGAAGGCCGTGGGCTTCAAGGAGTCGCCCCAGAGAGGCACAGAAAATGCCTTTTCCGAGCGAGGACGAAACGCCACCGGTCACGAAGATGTATTTGGTTTTAATGGTACTGGTTTACTGAGTGAGCAGGAGGACAGCCTAAAGTTAAAGTATTTGGGTGGAATTCAGGTATCTTGCTGCGCAACGATGATCAATCCCGTTCCGCCTGCATTGGTACTGTGCAGATCCAGGAGGTTCATCAGCAGGCCCAGCGGCAGTACGGGGATGTAGTAGAGTGCCACCAGAGGGGCCAGAAACCAGGATCGGCCAAGCAGCAGCATGGGGAACTTGATCAGCAGGCGCCAGGCCAGGGATCCCCAGGTCCCGTAACTGTAGGTTGCTCCCACGATGTTCAGCCCGGCACGCGTGAGCATCTGCAGGAGTTGATCCAGGTTATAGCCGTCGCGAACATGCTCGCCGATAAAACTCTTCTGACCGGTGTCCCGAACATCGGATCCTCCCTGATCGCTCGGGGTACTGATGATCAGACATCCTCCCCGTTTCAGACGCCGGGCGAAATGATGAATTGCCGTCTCATCCTCTTCAATATGCTCCAGAACATCTATCGCCAGAATGCAGTCAAAGCGGTCGGTTACCTTTGGGGCGGTCAGATCTTCGACCTGCAGTTCGATCTGACTTGAAAAGCCAAACAGGTCAAAACATTTGGCGGCACGCTCCAGATAATCATTCTTGAGATCTGTTGCGGTAACCGAGATGCCGGGATACTTGCGCAGTGCATGCCATGCGTATTGCCCGAAGCCGGTTCCTGCATCCAGGAGTCTTGAATCAGATCCCAGATTCCTGTGCCGGAGGGCCCGATGAACGTACCATGTTCGCAGAAAGAACAGATCCAGCAGGCCAAAAAGGAGGGGGAGCAGTCTCGGATACGAGTCGAGCCAGTGGCCGAGCCGATCCTTCATTGCGTCATACTCCATCGTTGGTCATTTTTTTTGCTTCGCCGGCAGGAGATCATTCGATATTTTCTATTGCGATTTTCAGGGCAGTAAAACTCTTTCCCCAGACGGTACTACGCGTTTCTCCCCGCAGGGATCATCAGCTGTGTGCAGGCGGATCTTCCGTCAGGATGCAGCCACCTCTTACGGTGCAATCCGCGGAACCCCGGCGAAGCGTTTAGCTTTCCAGATGTTCCGGGCGGCCGGGATACCCGCTGTGACGGGTTAAAAGTCTGCGGAGAGTCTGAGGTACAGTGCAGCACCGTTATAGTCCCACGGGGTACTGGGGACATTGGCATTGCCCTGTCCGTCCCGTTCAATCGCATCCGCAGGGCGGTCAACTGCAAAAATATTATTAACTCCAAAGGCGGCCGTATAGTTGTCCCTGATCCGGTATCCCACCTCTGCGTCAACGATCCAGCTTCCATCGTATGTTCTTAGCACATCCTGACCATCGACGGTGCAGGAGAAACTGAATAACAGACATGCTTTCCAGCTGCTGTAATAATGGAGACGAATCATGCCATGGTAGGGGCCTGCGAACTGGCGGCCTGTGGCAACGATCCGGTGATGGGGATTCACATGTTCCATTTCAATCTTCCGTCTCGGAGACAGGATACTGACCTCTGTAGTTTCGCTGAGCGTCTCCCCCAGGAAGGTGCTGATTGTGGTTGGGTCGGAAAACTCCAGCAGTTCAGGCTTTGTCCAGTTGTAGGCGATGCTAACAATGGTGGTACGTGTGCCGTATTCCTTATCGTAGGACAGCAGGATGTCTACCCCCAATTGACGGGTGTCAAAGTCGTTTGAGAAAAATTTCACTTCCCGCAATGTCTCAAATCCGGCGAGTTGTCCGGACTCACGGAGAACGGTGGCAAGTTCATCGTTCAGTGGAATGCTGCCACTGAGTGCAATCCGGTCACGGAGTGTGATGCTGAACAGATCCGCGGTAAGGACCAGATCGGGTGAGATTCGGAGGATGGCCCCCAGTGCCAGATTGACTGCAGATTCTTCGGTCAGGGGTTTGCCTCCCAGTGCCCGTGCAATCGGATGGTAGGAGGGGATCTGGCCGGCATCAATCAGCCCCCCTTTGGAGTCAAAGTTGGTCTGAATATTCTGAAGATTGGTTTGCCCGGGTGTGGGTGCACGAACTCCCGTGCTCACAGATCCGCGGAAACTTAATACCGGCGTGGTGCGCCACAGGGCGGCCGCCTTTCCGGTGAGTGTCGTTCCAAAATCCTCGTAGAAGTTTTCATAACGTCCTGCAATGCCGATCTGTAAGGTCCGAATGATGTCGGCCTCAAGATCAATGTATGCCGCGTAATTCGGGCGCTCCCAGCGTCCGGCATACTCTGGTGGGATGCCCTGATCGCCATTGGATCCCACCGAAAAGCCCTGATCCTTAAAGGGGCCGATGGAGTATGAATTGATGTCCCCCGGCTTGGTTTCGAATATCTCGGCCCGCCATTGTACTCCTCCGGCGATATTGAGCGGCGAATGAAGGGCTTCAAGGCTCACCGGATAGGATACCTCCAGATTCATACTATATTCTTCCTGCAGAAAATCACGCTGGCGGAACTCCGCCGGCTGATTCGGGCCCAGTGAGGCATTCACGGTATTACGGATGAAGTAGTCCATAAGACTTCGTCCCATTCCCGCACTGAGATCCCACTGAAATCCGGATGGACGGTCACCGCGTATCCCTGCAACGGCACTCAAGTCTGACATATCCGCACCAAAACGTGGCGTGAATCCTCCGGGGTAATCCTCGTTAAACAGGTAGCATTTGCCCCGGTAGTTTGCAATAAAGGACTGCAGTGTGCTGAAATCCGAATCCAAGGGTGGCAGGTCCTCCAGCGTCCGGCACTCCACCCCGTCATTCGGGTCCAGGTCTGCAATCGCACGCGTTGCATCTTTTCCGGATCCGAACCGGAAGACATTGGCCCGTGCAGCACCGCCTGCCGGTGCCCGGAGATAGTAACTGCCGTTGCCGGAGCGCCGGCCATAGCCTCCAAAGGCGTACAGGTGTATGGATTCGCTCAAATCCAGTCCGGCATTGAGAAATCCTGTAATGGCATCATCAATGTCCGGGTTTCCCCAGATCTGGGCCGTTGGGGCGACTGGATACCCTTTGCGCATGAGTTCCAGCGCGTCTGACCGGTCTACAGATCGGTTCGTCGGTTCCGTATTGCGGTATTCAAGACTCACATTCACGAAGCCCTGTTCGGTGAGCGGGAAGCCTGCATTGGCGGCAATAGAGATATGGCGTCCATCTCCCTGATGGTATTGGCCTGCCCGTGAGCGGACGGATACGCCGTGATCGGCATCTTTCAGCTGCAGGTTGAAAACGCCCGCGACCGCATCTGCACCGTATTGAGCGGAGGCTCCATCCCGCAGCACCTCGAACTGTTTCACGGCAATTGCGGGAATCATGTTCATGTCGGGTCCCTGGGAGCCGAGAATCAGTGCACTTCCAAACAGAGCGACCGAGCCTGAGCGATGGCGGCGTTTCCCGTTTACGAGCAAAATTGTGTTATCGGGCGAGAGGCCTCTGAGTGTGGGAGGCCTGACGAAGGTCGTAGATCCGTCAATCTCATGTCTCTGAACATTGTAGGAGGGGATTTGTGACCGGAGTATGTCATCAATGTCTGTACTTGCTGTACTTTGCAGGTCCCGCGGAGAGATGACATCAATCGGCACTGCTGAATCGGTTACGAGCCGGGGAAGCCGCCGCGTTCCCACAACGACCAGCCCTTCGATGTCTTCAATGGATAGAGCAAGGGTCACCTTCATCTCTGTACCGTCCAGCGGGGGGGCAAGTCGCCGGGTCGCATATCCGATAAACGAGAAGACCAGGATGTCATTTGCAGAGCGCAGTTCAAGTTCAAAGGTGCCTTCCGGGGAAGTGGTGGTGCCGATGGTGGTTCCTTCAATGGCGACTGTTACGAACTCCAGAGGTTCGCCGGTGTCTTGGTCGCTTACATTTCCCCGCACGGTGGTCTGGGCAGAGGAACTGGAGACGAACAGCAGAAGCAGAGAGAGAATAGAGCAGAGAATCGGGTATTTCATCGTATCGTCTGGATGATACTGCAAAGATATGCACAAACGGGAAAAATATGGGAATTATATCCATAGGTAACAATGGGGGAACCTTTTCCATTCTGGTGTATAAAACGGATACAATCGGGAAGAATAGTGCTCCCCGATTGCCTGCACAACATCATCCGCTTGATGCTATGCCCGCTAACGATTGTAAGACAAAGTCCCCCGCTGGTTCAAGGACACGGCGGCATGTGACGATCTGCTTTCGTCTGCGAGGTGACAGGAAGACCTGCCGGTTCCTGAATGAACTGGCGGGGGTTAACCGGTATCTCTGGAATGCGGCGCTGGCAAAAGCCAGAGACGATTACGCGGAAACTGGACAATCCCAGACCTCCCAGTTTGATTTCTACAAGTGGTATAAAGTACACAAGGACACGGTCGCACCATGGCTGAGAGAGTATCCCGTGAACGCAACTCGCACTGGACTGAAGGATCTGGCGGATGCCTACAAGCAGTTCTTCAAGAAAAAGCGAGGGTTCCCTAGGTTCAAGAAAAGGGGCAAGGCGAAAAGAAGTTTCAGCGTAGATGTGTCAGGGGGGAAGATGTTTTCAACGAACGGGTATTTTCGACTAAAGCGGGGCATGTATGTGAAGATGCTGCGATTTTATCGAGTGAACCGCTACACAAACCCGGTACCCAGGACGGCCCGCATCTTTGAAGAAAACGGGAACTGGTATATGACGGTCGTCTATGAAGTGGACGCGACCCTGCAAGACGCGGACGGCATTGGCATTGGGGTCGACCGCAATTGCGGGCAGGTTGCGGACAGTGCGGGAAGGATCTTCTATCTGACCGACACCTCGGGTCTTGAAAAGGGCATTCAGAAGCTTCAACGCCGACTAGCGAAAAAACAGAAAGGAAGTTATTCCTGGAGGAGACTAAAGAAAACCATTGCACGCCATGAACGCAAGATCAAGAACATCCGAAGGAATGACTTGCGTCACATTGCCTTATCGCTCACCGAAATCTCTACGCTTGTCATTCTGGAAGACCTGAAAACCAAGGGTATGACCGCAAGC
>JAJEFL010000129.1:0-8974 GCA_022820435.1 Rhodothermales bacterium | reverse complement strand
GACAGCAGACACGGTGTGGTTATTGAGCAAAGATCGCCGCTACCATTGACCAGATCCACATAGTAGTCAGCCGTACCTTGTGAAGATGCACTGCGGGGAAGGACCAGAACGGTCAGCAGTGCTAGAAAAGTTAGAAGGGAATTATACCCCCCCCCATTTTTGTAATGTATTTCATATGTTTTGTCTCAATTGTTTAGCTGAAAGTACGATAAAGACCGCTATGCAGCAGGTATGCATGAACGGAACTCAAAGGAATATACACATCCGGCAGCAATGATACGCAAATTTTGGCGCTTCAATTTTTATTGAATTCTGGAGAAGTTTCTTGTATCGCATCAATAATCCCCGTTGGTGCGGATCCAAGTGATTGGAATTGTTTGCCGGCACGATACCAATAGGATCTGCCCTGTATGACTCAAACCATTGATACACGATAGAAATGATGGGACTATGAGCCCATGCTTTTGTTGCTTCAATGCCCCAAGGAGGCCACTAGATCCCGCCCCTGCGAGAGATAGACCAACTTGACTATATCAAAAGGTCTTCGTCGTTAGCTCACGATTGTGTCGTCGCCCCCGGTATACATATGGCCACAACCATTGCAGGGAGAGGGAAGGTGGGGATGGCCGTAACCAGAGCATTTTCCCCTCTATAGGGGAAGCAAGATTGAATATGTGCATATAGAGGTGCCTCTTGCAAAACCCTTGATCTTGAAGGTTTTTATTCACCTGAGTGCACCCAGGAGTACTTTTTGGTCTGGATTGTTAGTTTTGCAAGAACCTCAGAGGTTTGCTGAACTATGAAAATTTGTGGAAATTGTCCAACGAGAACATCACCTGATGGTCAGTGATGATTATATGGACTTATGCGGTAACTGTAGAGAATAGGGTATATTTCAGTTCAGAAACGAGGGAAGGAGCGGAAACACCAGATGCTATATTTGTTCGACGGAGCATTAGCCAAACGGAGGTGTTCAGATTTTTCCAGTGCAATTTTCCGGTTACGGGAGCCGATGAATATGAAACGCAGCCTGTTCCAGTCTGAATCCTTGTATTGATTCCAATTTCCGAAAATGATTTTACGGGGTATCCATCGTTCGTTCAATGACGCTTCTGGATCATGATGACGATAACAGCAACGGATCGGCTGGCGCGGGCGCGTCATCAGGAATATGATTGGCAGCAGCAGGAAAAAGGGCATCGTACCTGGATGACTGCGTCCGTCAGAACGCTCAATGCATGGCTGTCCGAGTTGTGGGAAGAAGGGATGTATGCGGCTTCCAATTCGACACTCCTTCGTCCGCTTCGCCCCGCGGAAGAGCAAATTATTTGGGAGAGTATTCTGCGCTCCGATACCCGGAATCTCCCCCTCGATGTAGCTGCAACTGCTGAACTGGCGCGTACATCGTGGAAACTTCTCTGTGATTGGCACCTGCCGCTGGAGGGACCGGAATGGGCGATTTCCGAGGATGCGCGTGCCTTCCAGAAGTGGGCGGCGGAATTTCGTGGACGATGCAAAAAGAAGGGGTGGTTCTCAGCTTCCGAACTGTCCCGTCATGTGATCCGCCTGATCCGTGAAGGGCAGGTGGAGGTCCCGGATCAAATGGAACTTGTTGGATTTTTGGAGCAGACCCCCGCGGAGAAGCACTTCTTTGAGACACTGCAAATGCACGGTACACGCATCCAGGAAACGCCTCCCCCGAATCACCAGGGGCAGGTGTTCCGTTTACCGGTCATTGATGCCCTCCAGGAGATGCGTGTTGCTGCAGGGTGGGCCCGCCAAATTATGGAGACCGATCCAGGGGCGGAGCACAGATCCTTTCGTATTGGGGTTATTGTGCCAGCAATGGTCAATCTGCGCAGTCAGATTGAGCGGATATTTTCAGAGGTTTTTCATCCGCAATCAAGGCTTCAGCCGGATAATGATTCAAAACGTCTCTTCAACATTTCCCAGGGACTCCCGGCAGGGGACTATCCGATCATTCAATCGGCATTGCAGATTCTTTCAATAGATCCCCGAGAGATTCCTGTAGAGGAGGCCAGCCGTCTTCTTTTATCACCTTTTCTGCCAGCATTCCATGAGGAACGATCTTCACGTGCCCTTCTTGATGTAGATTTACGTGGGCGGGGCGAGCAGTATGTGACCTTGAAGGATCTGATTTATCTGGCCACAAAGAAGAAGGACTGTCCGGTACTTGTTTCGATTCTTGTTGCATGGCAGGCGCAGTATTCAGATTTTCAGGGGAGGAAACTTCCCAGCGAATGGGCGAAGTCCTTCTCAAGGCTGTTACAGTCAGGGAAATCAAACATACCGCCGGATAACGGGGATATGCCGGACCATGCAGTCAGCATTGGCTGGCCGGGATACTGGAAACAAACCAGTACGGAGTACCAGACCTACACCGTCTGGGAAGAACTAATGTCAGCGCTGGTGGAGTTGGATGGGGTATGCGGGCGCATTACCTCCGGTAAAGCCGTCACCATACTTCGCCGGATGGCATCCGGTAAGGTGTTCCAGCCCGAATATGAACCTGCACCAGTGCAGATATTGAGCGTGGGCGAAGCGGTTGGCATCTCCTTTGATCATCTCTGGGTGATGGGGATGCATGACGATGCCTGGCCGCCCCCTTGTGCACCAGCCCCGTTTGTACCGATCCTTCTGCAGCGCAGGAAAGGATTGTGGCGTTCCACGCCGGAGGGGATGCTGCTGCACGCCAGAGAACTTGCGGATCGACTACTGAAGAGTTCACCATTGGTCATCGTCAGTCACCCCCTGCGGGAGGGGGATGCGGATCGGAGAATTAGTCCAATGTTTGCCGGACTGCCGGAAGTTTCTGAGGAGGATCTGGGAATTGAATCCCTTCAAACCCTCGGTGAGCAGATTCAATCTTCCTCAAAACTGGAAATTATCCGAGATGATAAAGGACTTCCCTGTGGCGAAGGGGAAACTCGCGGAGGGACCTATCTATTCAAGTTGCAGGCGGCATGCCCATTCCGGGCATTTGCAGAGTTGCGCCTTGGCGCGGTTCCACTTGCCAGTGCCCAGTCAGGGCTGCATGCAATGGACCGGGGCAGAATAATGCACCACATATTAGACATCCTCTGGCAGCAGCTGGGGACGCAGGCGGCATTGAACGCCCTGTCAGAGCAGGAGGAAGATCAACTTGTGCGGACAATTGTGGAGGAACAGCTTGGCAGCAGGGTGCCATTTCGGCGGGTTCTTCAAAGCGAACGGTTTTTTGGAATTGAGCGGGATCGACTGGTGCGAGTCACGCGGGAATGGCTTGCCCTTGAGCGGAATCGCCGCCCCTTTACGGTTCTTGAGCAGGAGGAGAGACAGCATGTCATCGCAGGTGGGCTTGAGATCCGTATTCAGGAGGATCGAGTGGATCAGCTTGAAAATGGGGAGCGGTTTATCCTTGACTATAAGACGGGGAATTGCAGTCCTAATCATTGGAACGGGGAACGTCCGGATGACCCTCAGTTACCTATTTATGCGGCTGTCACGGATTCGCCGGTTGCGGGCATCGCCTTTGGCAGCCTGCGGAAAGGGAGTGTGCGGATGAAAGGAATCGCAAATCAGGATGTCGGCAATAGCGGGGTGAAAAACCCCCGGAAACCCCTGCCGGAGCTTATTCAGGACTGGCGGGAAATGCTCAATAAACTGGGACAGGATTACAAAGCGGGCTATGCACTGGTGGATCCCCAAAACCCGATGCAGACATGTAGGTATTGCCGACTGACTTCGCTTTGCCGAGTCGGGAGTGACCCCGCAGCCCCACAGCATTCAGATGAGTAATCAGGTTCCAGACCACGCCCAGCGGCTCCAGGCATTGGACCCGAATGCCTCATTTATTGTGCAGGCCCCGGCGGGTTCAGGCAAGACCGAACTTCTGATCCAGCGATTCCTTGTTTTATTAGCCCGGGTGAAATTCCCCGAGGAGATTGTTGCGATCACGTTCACACGCAAGGCGGCAGCCGAAATGCGCCACCGCATTATTCGTGCGCTCCAGAGAGCTGCAGGACAGGCACCGACTGTCCCGCACGAAAAGCATACATGGGATCTGGCACGATTGGCTCTGGAACGCAACGACAGGCGGGCTTGGAATCTTCTGGATAACCCGCTCCGGCTTCGGATTCAGACCATTGACTCCCTTTGTTCGCTACTGGTTCGAAGGATGCCCTGGGTTTCCCGCATGGGGGCACTGCTCAGGCCGGAAGAGGATGCACGCCATCTGTATCAAAAAGCTGCACGCCGCACACTGGAGTTTTTATACTCCGTTCAGGCACATCCGAATGTGGTCCAGTCGATTGCAGTTTTACTGAGGCATCTGGATAACGATATGAGAAGGGTGGAGCAGCTGCTGGGCGCGATGCTGGGCAGTCGGGATCAGTGGATCCGTCATGTGGATGGTATGGAACATGAACCGGCGAAGACACGGGCGGCCCTGGAGTCCGCGTTAACGCATATTGTTGAATGTACGCTGGAACGGATGGTCGAAGAGTTTCCAGAGGATCACGCAGAAGATGTGGTTGAATTGGCCCGGTTTGCCGCTGAAAATCTACGTAATGAAGGAAAGGAAAGTGGAATTGGTGTCTGCGCAGACCTTCGGGGTCTCCCAGGCTCCTCGGCGGCGGATCTTCCCTGTTGGCTGGGGATTGCGGAGTTGTTTCTGACGGGTGCGGGAACGCGTCGCAGGAGGTATTCAGTCCGTGAAGGATTCCCGGCCGGAGAGCGGGATGCGAAAGAGCGCATCCAAGGTCTCCATCTTGCAGAGGAAACGATCACACAGCTGAAGGAACTGAGACAGTTACCGCCATCCTCCTATGAAGAGAGCCAGTGGGAGGTTTTGGCCGCCCTGATGCATCTTCTGCCCGCGGCAGTCGCACAGCTTCGTAAAGTCTTTCAGGAGGATGGGAGTGTGGACTTTACAGAGATCGGGATCGCAGCACAGGAAGCCGCGAAGGCGCATATGCAGTCCGGTAGACAGGGGGGGATGCTTGATATTGCGATTCGGCATCTACTGGTTGATGAATTCCAGGATACGTCCCAGAGCCAGTACGAGTTGTTTGAACGACTCATCCATGACTGGAAGGAGGATGGCAGGACGCTCTTTCTGGTCGGTGATCCCATGCAGTCAATCTATGGTTTTCGGGAGGCAGAGGTGAGCCTGTTCTCACGAACCCGAACAAGCGGAATCGGCCCCATTCGCCCCCGGTCACTTGTATTAGAGACCAATTTTCGCTCCAGTACAGAGATTGTAAGTTGGGTCAATGAAGCCTTAGGGGCGGCCTTTCCGGAAGTGGAGGACACGGTAACCGGTTCCGTCGTATACAGCCCTTCCACCGCATTCAGGACGGACCTCAAACAGAGCAAAGTTATGATCCATCCGTTCTTTTCCAATGATCTGGATGGGCAGGCCGAAAAGGTGGTGCAGATCATTGCCGAAACCCAATCCCGACAGCCGGATGCAACCATTGCCGTGCTGGTTCAGGCACGCAGACATTTACTGCAAATTATTTCCGTGCTTCGTGAGTGCGGGATTGCGTTTCGGTCGGTAGATATTGATCCGCTTGGCGAGCGTCCGGTGGCTCGTGATCTGATCGCACTGACGCAGGCGCTCCTTCATCCAGGAAACCGAATTGCATGGTTGTCGATCCTGCGAGCCCCGTGGTGCGGGCTTCAACTGGCCGATTTACAGAGATTGACGGGAGATGATCTAAAAACTCCCGTGATGGATCTTCTTGCCAGACATGCGCCAAGGATGTCCGCGGATGGCAGGCAGCGGGTTGAGCGGATCCTTCCGACGCTTCAGGATGCGTATGCGTTGACGGGCAGGCTTCCGGTGCGCCGATGGGTTGAAGGCGTGTGGCTGGCGCTGGGCGGGCCTGCGTGTCTTGAAAAATCGGCACACCTGAATGATGCCATGACATATCTGGATCTTCTGGAGGAGTCGGTAGAGGGGGTTGACTTGCGGGATGAGCGCAAATTCATGGAAGATGTGGAACGCCTGTTTGCCCCCTCGGATCTAGAAGCAGGTGCAGAACTGCAGTTACTCACTACCCATAAAGCCAAAGGACTTGAATTTGATACGGTTATACTGCCCGGTCTGGGGTACCGCACAAGGGGAGATGCGCAGCGCCTGTTAATGTGGAGAGAGTACAATGATGGTGATCAGCCCCATTTGCTGCTGGCACCAATCCGGGAGACGGGAGGCAAAGAAGACCTCGCCTATAATTATCTGCATAATGTTGAGCGAAAGCGACGAGATCACGAGGGAACCCGTCTTCTGTATGTGGCTGCCACGAGAGCCCGAAAGGAGTTGCATCTAATCGGTCATATTTCTCAAAACGCTGAAGATCCAGAGTTAAAACCGCCGGATCCGCGAACCCTTTTGTCCAAAATCTGGAAAGTGGCAGAACCGGAATTTTCAGAGGCATGGGAGAACCATCCGCAGGAAGAGAATGCAGAAGATGTTCCTGAGCAGTCAGGAGTCGGTGTCCCTTTACTTCGTTTGTCCACGCAGTGGAAACCCGTAGATCTGCGGGATGAGTTAATCTGGAAGGCGAAGAAGGATCGGTCTGAAGACGAGAAAGAAGATCGTGAGCCGGTGTTTAAGTGGGTGGGGGATCTGCAGCGGCGGGTCGGGATTGTGATCCATCGGATGTTACAGGGGATGCGGTTTCCAGACCGGGTGGGTTTTAGCGAGAACGTTCTTCGCAATGCGCTTGCTCACGAGGGTTTGGATGGAGATAATCTGAAGGAGGCCCTGATCCAGGTGAAGCAGATCCTTGAGAGTGTGGTGGAGGATCGTCGGGGTCGCTGGGTTCTGTCAAAGCATGAAGAGGATGCATGGGAGTATGCACTCACTGCAGTGACTGGAGCGGGGGTACGCCGATTTATTCTTGACCGAACGTTTGTTGAGGATGGCAGGCGCTGGATCGTTGATTACAAGACGAGTACGCACCTTGGGAGTGATGTAGACAATTTTTTAGATCAGGAACAAAAGAGATATCAAGCCAAGATGGAACTCTATGCACGGGCGATGCGGGCCATAGATCCCAAGAGGCCGATTTTTCTGGGGTTGTATTTCCCTGCCCTGAAGGGGTGGCGACAATGGGAATACATTGATTCGAAGTCCGATGATCGGTCATAATGGACCCTGTAGTAATTTTCGTCTCCATGCCGTTCTGCCTCTATCTCCATTGAACGTGAAAGAAGGGAATGTAAAAATTTTATGCATCATGTTTTTAGATGGCATAAAGTCATTTAATCAGACAAAATTCACAAATTCAAGTAAATTTATTTTAAAAAATTCTATTTTTAAGGTTTATTAAGCATTGAATTTGGCCTTGAATGAAATTTTACGAATTTCTCTGAACCGTTCGTTAGTGGAATAATTTTTCAAGCGCCTTGCGCTGCCGTGCATGCTTTTCGCGGTTCAGGAACTTAAGCTTTTTCAGGTTGAAGGCTTTCCAGCGAACCGCTGGGAGGTCTTCCGCCTCGGGGAGCCTAATCAATTGAAAATCTGGATCGCCGTTATGAAGGGATAGAAGAAAGGTTGCAATTGAACCTGAAAGCCGTGATGCAATATCTGAATGCAGGTGCTGAGCGGTCTCAACAAGTGTTTCAATCGGGATGGTTTTCCCGGTCATTCCTTTAAAACAGAGATTGTACAATTCCTTCAGGATATAATTTGATGGGGACAGTATTTTATGTATCGGTTGGTTTGAACTGGCAACATAGACCAGAAATACGCGGAACAATTCATCTGTGATCTCCCCGTTCTTGTAGAAGGTCATCAGATCGAATAGATCCCGCGGATATTTACGTCGGAGGGCAGTATAGATTTTGCCCGCGTACGTATCCGCAAACGAGGCAACATTCATCCGTATTGCTCCAAATTGCCTGGTTGCGGCATTGGAGGTTACCATCGAATCCGGAGACAGTACGGTGCCCCGTTTAACCGTAGATGTTTCAATCTTTATCCATGCATCTCCCTGAAACACAATGATCCGGGGGCAGGCAATCCTTTTTTGCGGCAGGTATTGCGCATAGATGCCGGAATGATTATTCATGATTACATCAACGATGCGGCGGAGGGCATCCTCAATATTCCTGACCGCAATCTCTCGATCCTCAACCGGTAACCATGTGAGTTCAATACTCGCAGGCAACCTTGACATATCCTGATAGAAGATATTGATGGCGGTGCCTCCCCTGAGGGCAAAATCTGATTCTTTGGCGACTTTGGGGAGTACCTGCATCAGCAGGGTAGTTCTCTCGAGATAATCACGAGATACACTCATCACAGCTCGGCAGAGGAGGTCGATAGATTCCATAGATAATCCGCACCAGTTTCATGATTCATATGATCGTGATCAGGGTTTGACTTAGGTCCTTGCCAGATCCTATAAATAGAGGTCTCTAAGAGATAATGCATTTGGTTTCTATCAGAGTAGCTCCATCTCTGAATTCGTCGGGCAGTGCCAACAATCCGTGGTTTTGACCAGATGGATAAGCGTTGATTCTATCTGGCGCATTGCATAAACTTTTCTTATTGAAACAACCGCCGGATTGCCTCCCGCTGCTGTGCATGTTTTTTGGGTTGCTCCTTTTTGAGTCTTCCCAGATTCAGCAGTTTCCAGCGAACTGCAGGCAAATTTACAGCATCGGGGAATCCAATCAATCCGAAGTCCGGCTCCACATCATGGAGTGAAATCAGGAAGGTTTCCACTTCATCTGTAAGTCTTGAGCGAATATCTTCATGCAGCCGAAGGCCAGTCTCCGTCAGCGCTTTTAGCGAAACATTTCGCAGATTCATCCCCCTGAATTCCTCGTTGTAATATTCTTCTGCGACTGGTCGCGTTGGTGATATCGATTCGTGTATTGTTTTTCTTGAGCACGCGACATATACCAGAAGTACTCGGAAGAGTTGATCGGATATCCCTTCGTTCTCATAAAGCACCATGAT
>JAJEFL010000208.1:0-11253 GCA_022820435.1 Rhodothermales bacterium | reverse complement strand
TTGGTTAAAAGAAACAGAGCACCCCGGTATCGAAAGATGCCGGGGGTGCTCTGGGTTGGGGATGTAGCAATCAACCGAGTCAGGTCTGACGTGACTACTCAAAGAATCAAGTGGCGCAACGGGGGATAGAAACTCGGGAGGAAGTGTTGCAGATACAATCACGCTCCCTCCAGTGCGTTTGCTACGCTGATGATTTTCAGGATCTCGGTGGTGATTGCACTCTGGCGGGCACGATTATACTGCAGGCGTAATGCTCGCAGGAGCTCGGTGGCGTTTGCGGTGGCATTATCCATCGCCACCATGCGTGCACCATGCTCTGCCGCAGCAGATTCCAGTAAGGCATGCCAGATCTCGAAGTTGACAAATTTCGGGATGAGGGCGTTCAGGATATCTGCGGAATTCGGATCAAAGATGTAATCCGCCCGGTAACGGTCCTGTATATCAGGGGCTGCAATGTTTTCCTGTCGAATTACCGGAGTTTTAAACTGCTCCGGCGGGATTGGAATCAGCGAAGCAGCAATCCGGTTCTGAGCAATGGTATTCTTGAATTCGTTGCAGACGAGTTTCACTTCATCCCACGTTCCCTCTGATGGCCCTCCATGGCCAAGTTTTCGATGCTGAGAGCGGTTGAACGTCAGCGGTGGCTTGTCTGGCACTATACAAACAAGACGATGCCTGGATCAAAGTTTGGGCAGCGGTCACATGAAACCATTTTGTGCTTATGGAATCCCGAGGATGGATGCCCCAAACTTGAGGCCGATCAAATTCGCGAACCTTACACAAAACCCTTTCTCAATAACACAGCAGGACGAACCCGCAAAAACACGCCTTCCCGGTATGGAGGATCAAAAGAGAAACCCACCACCCATAATGCCCACCAATCTGGAGCACTACCGCGGGATGTGATCAAGATTCCAGCGTTGGCAGGTGGTGCCGGGCGGGCAGAAAGATGGTTCATGTGCCGAACCTGCAACAGGACGGTCTATCCCCCGTCACAACTTAAGCATCATCGTGAACATGACATCCTGAAGCATCCAACACAAAAACCTGAAGAATTGACTCGCAGGTTAATTCAATCCAGGATTGGCCAGAATAAGGATAAATCTGGAGTTCTGATCCCTTTTGCGGGGGCCGGCTCCGAATGTGTGGCTGCGCAGGATATAGGCATACCTTTCCTGAGCATTGAAATCAACGAAGAATTTGCAGAGTTTGCCCAAAAATGGCTCTCGGTGAAACGAAATGCTCAACCCGTGAAAAGACCTCTCGGGAACGAACCCAGTCCTCTGGAAAAATCAATTGATACAGGAGAGCCTGCATTATTCCTCTGATCATCATTGGAGACGGTATTTAGAAAGTAGATTCATGCTCATATAAGGGCCTGAGTGGAGGCACCTGCGAAACTTTTTCGTGGATGGTGGCGAAAAAATTCTGTACTTTGCAACATAAAGTACTTTTCAGTGTATACGTCTTATGCGAATAGAATACGGGCCAGTCCAGAGCCGAAAAGAGAGCCCCCAGAATCAGGCAAGTGAGCATCTGCGATATATTCGCGATGTGATGGAGCGTTCCGCTTCCTTCACGGCAGTCCCCGGATGGGGTATGGTGACGGTCGGAGTTACGGCGCTGCTTGCGTCCTGGATCGCCTCGCTCCAGTCGACTCCGGACGGAACACTGTTGATCTGGTTTATTGAAGCAGTAGTTGCAGTAACCGTTGCCATCTGGACGCTGCGCAGGAAAGCACGCAAATGCGGGGTGTCCCTCACCAGTGGCCCGGGACGCAAATATATTTTGACACTTGCTCCCTCCATGGTGGCTGGGCTTCTGTTTACCGTTGCCCTGTGGCAGGCGGGGAATCAGGATCTTCTGGCCACATTATGGCTTCTGTTTTATGGTGCAGGTACGATTACAGGGGGGACGAGCAGTGTGCGAGTCATCCCTGTTCTGGGGATTTGCTTTATGATGATGGGAATCCTCTCTCTCTTTCTTCCACCTGCCTGGATGCATCTGCTGCTTGCACTCAGCTTCGGAGGGCTGCACATCGGGTTCGGGTTGTATATCGCACGGAAATATGGGGGATAAAATTTTTTGCAACTCCATGAGAGTACTGCGAAAAAATCTGGACCCCCTGATTCACGCACGCGTGCGGCTTGGGATCGTGAGTGCGCTGGCAGCAGGCGAGACACTTAGCTTCAGAGATCTGAAAGTCCTCCTCAGCACGTCGGATGGCAATCTGAGTCGCCATACACAAAAATTAGAGAAAGCAGGATATGTCGAATGTATCAAATCTTTTCAGGGCAGGATGCCACACACAGAATATCGTTTGACCCCCAAAGGGAATGAGGCCCTTCTCGCGTATATAGAGCAAATGGAGCACATGCTCCAGGTGGCTCGATCTGTAACTGCTGATCAGAACAACTTTTCAAATTAACATGGAGATGCAGCGAAGGATGTGCACCTGCGCCGCATTTGGCCTCAGGCAGCGTATTGTAATTCAGGAGAAATAGTATGACTGGAAATCAGGAAATTATAGAAGATCCAATGCATGTTGCCATTATCATGGACGGGAATGGCCGATGGGCGACCGAGCGCGGTTTGCCGCGTACCGCCGGGCATCATGCAGGAATTCGATCACTCCGGGAAACCGTGGAGACGGCCGTTCAGCGGCAGATTCATACCCTGACGCTGTATGCATTTTCGTCCGATAACTGGCAGCGCCCCCAGAGCGAGGTCAGGGCGCTGATGCGGATCCTGGCCGCCCAACTGCCTAGTCAGGCGGCTCGCTGTGTCCGGCAGAATATCCGGCTCAGCATCATTGGCCGGCGTGACCGCCTTCCAGATCCTGTGCTGCAGGCCGTTCAGAGGGCAGAGGCCCGCACCATACATGGCACCGCACTGCACCTGCGCCTAGCCCTTGACTATTCTGCACGGGACTCCCTGACCCGGGCAGCACAGCATGTCGGAAATAACGGGAATGGGGATTTTCTGCAGGCGCTCATGCGGGCGTACAATGCGGACAGTCCTGTACCGGACGTAGATCTTCTCATACGAACCGGCGGGGAGCAGCGCCTGAGTGATTTTCTGCTCTGGGAGTGTGCCTATGCGGAACTCTACTTTACGCCGGATTACTGGCCGGATTTTGATGGCACCAAACTGGATGCTGCATTGTATGCATTCCAGAAGCGGCAGCGCCGCTTTGGCTCAGTATCCGTCTGAGAGTCTGAATTCACCGGGCATAAATCCCTGCATATATACCAGACTGCCGGACTAGAATTTTGATGATTGGACGGCACATTGACAGATCCAGACCAAAGATCACAAGAGAAATGTTGGACCAGCAAACATCCAGAAATGCCTGCCGCATGGCCGAATTGAACGAGGCAATTCACACCCTGTGGGCGAAACTCCTTCTTAGTCGACGCTAGACCGTAAAGGAGCAACCAGAAAACACTCGACTCGTAACGCAAATTCCTCTCTGCATGATGGCGGATCCGACCGACTCAAAACGGAGTGGCTCCTGCTGTGTTCGGTTCAGAAAATTGAGGAGGCCAGTCCATAAACCACATTAAATCAACCCCGCAGATCCTGTAACAAACACACACATTCACAGTTTCTCAAAAACGTCCAAAAATGGGATTAGGGGGGCACATTCCCGATATTATCATCAATTGTGAACTGGGCTAAACCAGATTCGTACCGCCACGAACATATCTGGACTAACAAACGAACAAAATGGATGCCGTGCGGTTGACCAGTGTAATCTGGGCTGGAGTCAAAGCAGGCCAAAGAGCACATGGATTAACGAAATATAATTTACAATGAGTTCTGCCCCAAGTGGAACTGCGACATCAATCTTGGAAACTCACCGGTTGCGGATATGCCGACACTGGAAGCATGTCCTGTCGAATTGAAAGAAACAATCGAACATTCGCCCCATCGACGCAGTCAAATGGAAATTTTAAAGCAGACCAGTGGAACAAGATGTTCATGGAAAACTAATAATTCAGACGAAAATTTAATCCTGGACACCCTCGTGACAACAAAAGTCTTCAAGACTAAAAGTTCTGCAAAAGGATCAAAGGCACACAATTTATTTTTTGGTGAGCACTATGAATGAAATTTCTCCTGTGTTTGTACTCAATACCGGCCGATGCGGCTCAACAATGATTTCAGAGATGCTCAACATGCACCCCGATATTCTTAGCATGTCGGAATTCTTTGCCGTTCTCGGATTAAATGCATTTCCAGGCAAAAAGGTTACGGGAAAACATATGTGGCATCTCTACAGCGAACCAGGCAAACGGATGAGCATTATCTCCCGAGAGCATTTTAGCGAATTGCTCTATCCCTATACTGATCCTGATGCACGCTTTAACGCTTTTACGTTGCCCCCCATTATGGCGATCACAGTGCCTCACCTCACAGATCGCTACGATGAATTCTACGACGAAATCGGCCGCTTTGTGTGTTCCCGGCCTAAAGCATGGCCGAGCGACCATTATCGTGGACTATTCACATGGTTAGGTGAGCGTTTCGGCAAGAAGATATGGATTGAGCGCCACGGCGGTTCCCTTCTGTTGGCTTCCAGATTGCTGCGTCACTTTCCTGAAGCACGGATCATTCATATGTTTCGAGATGGACGTGAAACAACACTGTCAATGAGTAAACATCCCCCCTTCCGCGGTACGCTTGCACTATTGCGCCGAGCCAAGCGATGGGGAATCGATCTGTACCACTTGCTGGAAAAAATTGAACGCTATGACTCGCTGACTAACTTTCTGGCACTTGCGCAATGGATACGGACCGATATTGACAGCCTGCTCGCCGAACAGATACCACTCTCCGAGTTCGCCGGATTCTGGAGCAGAATGATCGAAACCGGGCACCGTGTGTTTGGCCATTTCCCGGCTGAATGTCTGCTAAACCTGAGATTTGAAGACATACAGGCGAACCCTGAACGTGAAATTCGACGCTTTATCACGTTCGTTTCCCCTGAACTGGAAAACGATGCATGGGTCAGTGAAGTGGTCAAGATTCCACGCCAAACGAATTCCAGATTCGCACTCCTTAACACTGAGACACAGCTTGCCATCACTGAAGCATGTCGTTCAGGACTTGAACGTTTGGGCTATGCAATCTGAATCACATCACATCCGAAGAGAACCCACACATGATCTCCGCAGCCCCCTGACCCTCATAGAAGAAATTTATGTTCTACTGCTAGATCGGGGGGGGGGGGGAATTGTCAATGTAAAGGAGCGGAACGTCAGATATGCCTTTGCCGGTGCTGCGCTGATGGAACTAGCAAAGGAGTATCGTATTGACACCGATCTGGAACACCTGATATTTGTTGACCCGACACCACTCGGAGACGACATCCTGGATCCCCTGCTCTCTATCATCACCAGGGTTGATGGTAAGACCGACATCGTCTATTGGATTGAGCGTTTTTCCGCTCCAGAGATCTCCAATCAGATACGTCGTCGGGCTGCCGAGCGCCTAATAGACCGAGGCATCTTCAACAGGGATCCAGGCGGAACCATTCTCCTGGATCCTCAGATTAGCCGGACGCGCCGATATACTGGTATCGCTTTACCATATGGACAGGATGTCGTCCTGCGGGTTATGAATGTAATCTTTAGCGAAGATATTCCCACGCCTGACGAGACGATGCTCATCGCATTAGGCGATGTGTGCGGCATCTTTGAGAAGATACTTTCGAAATCAGAACTTGCTGAGCGGAAGAAGCGCATTGAACTCGTTAGTAAACTGGATGTCATCGGACTGTCGGTCCGTAATGCAATCCTGACCGTCAGGAAGCCGGAAACTAAGGACAAAATGCTCCGAAGAGCCTTCCTGAAACCGTCTCCCGGCACCTACCACAAACGCCCTCCATTGGTATCTGGATCACTCCCGCTACTCGGGCATGCGCTACGCCTGCGCCCGACACCAACCAAACCCCTTGCGAAGTACTATCATTCCCTGGGTCCCGTCTTCAGAGTGCGTGACCTGTTAGGTGAACTTACCGTTTTGGCAGGACCGGAAGCCAACCGCTTCTGCCAGAAACACAGCCGATCACTGTTTCGCAGCCACGCCACATACACCCCCTTCTTTGAAAGCATGGATGCTCAACGTATCATCTTAAGCATGGACGGTGAAGAGCATTTTAAGCTCCGCAGGGCGATTTCCTCCGGTTTTTCAGGCAAACGCTTCCTGTCCAGACTGCCCGCTATTCGGGACATCATCCTAGGTGAATTACCGGAGAACGGCAGCATAGTCGCCATTGAGGCATTCAGTCAGTTAACGGCCAAATCAATCGGCCTCGCCTGCACCGGCTACCTGATGTCAGACAAAGAAGTTCAGGGCATGGATTTCTTCCTCCGTCGTATGATTGCCTCTAAGGCACTTCGGTCACTGCCGGAATTCATGGCATACACCCCGCGTGCACGGAGGTCAAAAGCCGTCTTCTTTGATATCTTCAACGGTATGTTGAAGAAGCGACTAGATGAAGGAGGGGACGACGGTCAGGGAGATGTGGTGGACGCAATGCTTGAATTGCATCGATCCAACCCACAGTTTCTGCCAGAGCACGAACTGCGGGTATCCTGCCTAGGTCCGATATTTTCCGGTCTGCATACTACCGCCAGTACCGGAACATCAGCCATGTACCTGTTACTCAAGCATCCTCATATACTTGAGCGTGTCCGTGAAGAGGCACATTCCCTCTATTCCGACGGCCATCCGAATCCGGAGAAAATGAATACTCTGGATGTCACCCGACGGGTTGTGTTCGAGACACTGCGGATGTACAATCCCTTCAATTCGGTCTTCCGGCACGCCGTTAACACATTCAATTTCGGCGGCTATACCATACCCGCAGGGACTAGACTTTTTCTTCCAATCTCCGTCCCGCATTATTGCTCGGAATTCTTTCCGGATCCGAATTGCTTTGACATTGACCGCTATCTCCCGGAACGGAGCGAACATAAGCAACCCGGGGTCTACATGCCATTCGGGTTCGGAACACATCAATGTTTGGGAAACGTCATCGCCAACGCACATCTAATGTTTTCGCTCACAACAATTCTGCATTACCTAGATGTCCAAATGGACCCGACTAACTATAAGATGAAGATCGCCTTTTATGGGTTCCCGGCTGCAACGAAGAAGTTTAAACTCAAATGTATGCGGCGACCCGTCATGACCCAAAAGGAATTGACGGTATGAGATGCGATGTAATTGTAGTCGGGGCAGGCCCCGCTGGATCAACCGTGGCCCGCGAACTCGCTAAGCGGGGGATATCGGTCGCTATGCTTGACCGAGCTGCCTTTCCGCGAGACAAACCCTGCGGCGGAGCAGTATCAACCAAATGCGAGAAACAGATCGGCTTGAATCTTTCCTCCGTCATTGAGCGAACCGTCAGCGATGTGAGTATCACGATGAACCAACATCCCCCTTCGGAACTTTTCCGCTCATCGGCCCAACCTTTTGGTCATTTAACACAGCGGCGATCCCTTGATGCACTGATGGCGGAAAAAGCCTTGGAAGCTGGCGCAGTTTTCCGGCAGCGAACACATATTCGAAGCATCGAACCCATGGATACAGGTGTCACGGTCCGAACGTCCGACGATGTGTTCTGCGGCCGCATACTCGTGGCGGCGGACGGTGCCAACGGAGTAACTGCCAGACTATGCGGCATCAAACTGCCAAACCACAATCGCAGCATCGCATTAGAAGGCAATATCAGCCCCAAAGATGGTGTCTCCGACAAATGGTCCAATGCAATTGGTATTGATTTCGGCAGCATGGACGGAGGCTACGGGTGGATCCTGCCAAAGGGAGATCATCTCAATATTGGAGTGGGGGGCTATACGCATGTTGGACCAAAACTGCGCACTGAACTAAAAAAACTGGTTAAATTCTACGGCCATGCCCCCGAATCGCTGTGGGGACTGCGTGGGCACCACCTGCCCCAGCGACATGAGACCTCGGCCGTTGTAAGTGGGAATGTCGTTCTCATTGGCGATGCCGCGGGTCTGGTGGATCCTCTGACAGGGGAGGGAATCTTCGCGGCCGTCTATTCCGCACAAATCGCAGCAGTGAGTATCGCCAGTCACCTCAACAACAATACTAGTCTGGAAGCCTATCAGCAGAATCTTGAAAGAGACATCCTTTCCGATATCACGGCTGCGAAAACACTGCACGATCTATTCTACCGTTGGCCCGGCATCTTCTATAGGATTGAGAGGTCAAAACCTCTACTGTGGCGTGCAATGTTAACATATTTTTGTGGCGATGCCACTTATGTAGACTTATCGCAAAAACTGGGGCACCTCTGGCCTGTGATGCGAACCACCTCACGTCTGATGCGTACAGTTTCGGAGTTTAAGAATGGTGCAAAATAAATGGTCTTCAGAGATCCACATTTCTACTTTCTCCTCTCCCCTGCTAATTTGAGTGGATTTCGCCTAGAACTTTTTCGTTGCCCTGCAATTTAGGATGGTTCTGCCGGCATTGCTGTGAATAGACAAACATAACATTATGTTGGTTGGTGAAGCCGAGAAGATCAATCATTCCAAACAAACCACGGTAGAACCTTATTCATGTGTTGAACCGAGTTCATGGAACATCCTTCAAACCTTAAAATCCCCTGTCTGGACCATCAGAGTCGGTGGAGCGCCATCTTTCGCCTGTTTCTGGCTGTGCCGGCAATGATGGTCTTTCTGATTCTTGTGCTCACTATACCCTTAAGCTATGTTCTAGCCTGCCTTTCCATCATGTTCTTTGACCAGTATCCTAGATGGCTGTTTGCGTTTAATCTGAGTATCTCCCGGTTTAAGTTCA
Organism: Rhodothermales bacterium; assembly: GCA_022820435.1. Classification (GTDB taxonomy): domain Bacteria; phylum Bacteroidota; class Rhodothermia; order Rhodothermales; family Bin80; genus Bin80. Next base: position 2,412 of record JAJEFL010000208.1, on the reverse strand, counting down.
GACTTTTTGCATACCTGCTGCTGCTGACCAACGAATATCCATCGTTCAGCGAGATGGGCGGGGTTCAAATAGAGGTCAATTATCCTGATAAGAATACGAAGTTGAGCCGCTTACTGCCTCTGGTGAAGTGGCTGCTCATCTTTCCACACTTTTTTACACTCCTTTTGTTTTCTTTCATACTGGTGTGGCTGATCACACCTGTGGCCTGGGGGTTCATCGTATTCAGGGAGCGTTATCCACAAACGCTGTTTAACTTTCCCTTCGGCGTATTACGGTGGATCCTCCGCGTATATACTTACAGTTTGATGTTGACGACCGATCAATACCCATCCTTCTCGTGGGAGAGCTAGTTGATGTCTAAAACCGTTCTCCTTCTTCGTCATGGGAAATCAGACTGGAAAGCAGTCTATGAACAGGATCATGATCGGCCGCTGAATCCGCGGGGCCGGCGTGCCTCCGGTGCGATGGGACGCTGGCTTGCAGAACGCGGACCCCTGCCGGATCTTGTCCTCTGCTCTACCGCCGTCCGCGCCCGTTCAACCTGCAGGATTGCCAGCAAAGCAGGTGGCTGGAACACAGACATCCAGTACGAGCGTGCACTGTATCATGCTGCCCCCGGCGATTTGATCCACTACCTGCAAGAGATCCCGGATCACCTCCAAACCGTCATGATGGTAGGACATCAGCCCACATGGTCCATGACGGCAGCGCTTCTGTCAGAGCATGCGGTGCGCGAATTCCCCACTGCATCTATGGTAAGGATTGATCTTCCGGTTGAAACCTGGGAACGCTCCGTGCCCGGAGCAGGAACGTTTATCTGGCACCAATTCCCCAGACAGTTAGCCAGGAAATACTACAATACTCAAACCGTAAAGCCGAAATCATCGTGAAGCATTCGTCTCCTGACGAATGGATCACAAACATCCCAATCCTCCGGGTTTCAACGGTTACAATTACCGGTTATCGGCAGGCTCCAACCCCAATGTTTCCCCTTTCATGATCGCAGGAACCCCCTCCGTCATCCATACAGGGGCAGGTGCATCCATGAGATAATGATCAAAGAACTGCTGCATACGAATAGCAAAGTCCTTTCTGTTGGGATACTTGGATAGACCATGGCCTTCTCCGTTATAGTTGAGCATCCAGACGGGCTTTTGCAAACGTCGCAGGGCCACAAAAAATTCAATGCCCTGATACCATGGCACCGCACCATCATCATCATTGTGAAGCATGAGAACCGGGGTTTTGATCTTGTCCGCCTGAAATAGCGGAGAATTGTCAAGATACCGGAGCGGAGTTTCCCACAGAGTGCCTCCAATCCGGCTTTGGGTGCGTTCATACTGAAACATGCGGCTCATGCCGCTGGCCCACCGGATCCCGCCATAGGCACTGGTCATATTCACCACCGGTGCTCCTGCTTCCGCAGCAGCAAACAGATCAGATTCTGTAATCATATAGGCGATCTGATATCCTCCCCAGCTGTGTCCCTGTACCCCGACACGGTCCGGATCGACAAAACCCTGATTGATCAGCATGGTCACCCCGGGAACGACTGCATTCAGGGCACTCTCGCCTGGATAACCCACCTTGTAGGGGATGTCGGGCACAAAAACCACATAACCCCGGCTGACATAAAAAGAGAAACTGATCGAGGAACGTGCTGTGGCGGGGGGCCGGTACTGGTGCAGACCATTGGACATCTTCTCGTAGAAATACACCATCATCGGATATTCTCTTGAGGGATCAAACCCATCCGGCTTAAATAACATTCCCGTGAGCGGAATCCCGTCCAGCGATGTCCAATGAACCAGTTCAGCCGTGCCCCAGCTGTAATCAGACTGCTGGGGGTTAATCCTGCTCACCTGCTCCATATCTGACAGATCCAGGCTGCCCGTCCAAAGGTCCCTGGACTCGATAAAACTCTCTCGTGTAAAGAGGAGCTGATCGGCATTTTTGGCTTTTTCAGGGGATCCAAAACGCCTGTCCATCATGATCATCTCCGACGGAACTTCATTTGAATCAAGTTCCACACGATAGAACCCGGATGCTTTTGTATCCAGATCCAAGGCCGAAAGCATGAGTTGATCCGGAATGAATTCTTCTTCCGAATCCAGTTCAACATAGCGAAATTGCAGATTTCGCTCACGGCCAACCCCGCCTGTCACATTGCGCGGTGCAGAGGTCTTGCCGGGGTTCACCGCCCAGATGTCATGGCGGTCATAAAACAGAAACTCCCGATCACTGCTGCTCCACCCCGCACTTCCGTACGGATTCGGGGCATACGGCCAGTCATGGATTTCGTTGTGAACCGGCGAATCCATGGATGCGGTCAGATTGACCGGTTCTCCACCATCTGTTGCCAGAGCCATCCAATTGCGTTCATCCCGGTCCCACCATGTGATATATTGCGCA